>NZ_PTRD01000018.1:0-47521 GCF_002965005.1 Escherichia sp. MOD1-EC7011 | reverse complement strand
TTGAATCGCTATTCATTGAAAGTGCAAGGGTTGCTGGGGCGTCGCTGCCCAACGCCAATGTTATCAGGCTTCTGGAAGAACGATCCGTTCAGCCCGGAAGAGGATTCACGATTAATCACTTCGTCATCTGCTGACGGTAAATTGTTAGAAATTCCATTTAATCCGGTGTATCGGAATTTTGACAAAGCACTCCAGGAAATTACTAACTGGCTCGAAAAGCGATTGTGTTAAAAATTTGCTAAATTTTGCCAATTTGGTAAAACAGTTGCTTCACAACAGGAGATCGCAATGACGTTACCGAGTGGACACCCGAAAAGCAGATTGATCAAAAAATTTACCGCACTAGGCCCGTATATTCGTGAAGGTAAGTGCGAAGATAATCGATTCTTTTTCGATTGTCTGGCTGTATGCGTCAATGTGAAACCGGCGCCGGAAGTGCGTGAGTTCTGGGGCTGGTGGATGGAACTGGAAGCGCAGGAATCCCGTTTTACCTACAGTTACCGGTTTGGTCTGTTCGATAAAGCAGGCGACTGGACGCATGTTCAGGTAAAAGATGCGGAAGTGGTTGAGCGGCTGGAGCACACCCTGCGAGAGTTTCATGAAAAGCTGCGTGAACTGCTGGCGACGCTGAATCTGAAGCTGGAACCGGCGGATGATTTTCGTGATGAGCCGGTGAAGTTAACGGCATGAGTGAAAAGTGCCGGATGTGATGTTTGAGCATCTCTTCCGGCCTGAAATAGTGGTTTTCGTAGGCCGGATAAGGCGTTCACGTCGCATCCGGCAATATTATTAAAACTGATATGTCATTCCTATCGCGACAATATCATCATTATTAATATTCAACTTATTATCGCTATCCAGTTGGTTGATTTTATAATCAACAAACGCTGACATATTTTTGTTGAAATAATATGTAGCACCGACGTCGATATAATTGACCAGATCTTCATCACCAATACCTTCAATATCTTTCCCTTTCGATAAGACATAACCCAGCGATGGACGCAGACCAAAGTCAAACTGATATTGAGCGACCGCTTCAAAGTTCTGTGTCTTATTGGCAAAGCCGCCAGTTATTGGCGTCATTTTGCGTGTTTCAGAATAGAAAGTTGCCAGATAAATATTATTGGCATCGTATTTCAGACCTGTTGCCCATGCTTCTGCACGCTTGCCTGTGCCACGGCTTTGCAGATTCTGCTCGTTGGTGCGATCTGAGTTGGTATAGGCCCCACTAATGGCGAAATCGCTGCCGCCAAAGTCATATGTCAATGACGTGCCGAAGCCATCGCCGTTTTGCTTTTTAACGTCGCGGTTTTCGTTTTTCCCTTGATATTGCAGGGTTAAGTTCAGGCCATCGATAACGCCGAAGAAGTCGGTGTTCCGATACGTCGCCAGACCGCTGGCGCGTTTGGTCATGAAGTTGTCGGTCTGCGCCGAGGAGTCGCCACCAAATTCCGGGAACATATCGGTCCAGGCTTCCACGTCATACAACGCGCCCAGGTTACGACCATAATCGAAAGAACCCAAATCTTTATATTTCAACCCGGCAAAAGCGAGACGTGTTTTTTGCTGTGCAGTATCACTCTCTGCTTTATTACCGGCAAACTCTGCTTCCCAACGACCATAACCAGTCAGTTGATCGTTAATTTGTGTTTCGCCTTTAAAACCAAAACGGATATAACTCTGGTCGCCATCTTTACTGTCGTTATCACTCATATAATGCATGGCTTTAACTTTGCCATAGACATCCAGTTTATTACCGTCTTTGTTATATATTTCTGCGGCCTGTACGGATGCAGATGCCACAATACCCATCACCACTAATGCCAGAGAGCTCTTTTTCATTTTCATTCCTGATTTTAATTAACGCGCGAATATTCAGCGGGAGAGACCCGTTGAAAACAGGAAAGTTTTTAACCTGAGATTGTTAAAGATATATTACAGATTAATAATATTCTTAAAATGTGGTAATTTATTAAATCTGTAATAAAAACGTAAACAACTGCCGCTACGCTTGCTGATCCCGCGCAACAAAACGCTATGCTTTGCTCGCAGATGGTTGGCAACCGGCGACAGTCCTGCTAAAACGTTCGTTTGATATCATTTTTCCTAAAATTGAATGGCAGAGAATCATGAGTGACAGCCAGACGCTGGTGGTAAAACTCGGCACCAGTGTGCTAACAGGCGGATCGCGCCGTCTGAACCGTGCCCATATCGTAGAACTTGTTCGCCAGTGCGCGCAGTTACATGCCGCCGGGCATCGGATAGTCATTGTGACGTCGGGCGCGATTGCCGCCGGACGTGAGCACCTGGGTTACCCGGAACTGCCAGCGACTATCGCCTCGAAGCAACTATTGGCGGCGGTAGGGCAGAGTCGACTGATTCAACTGTGGGAACAACTCTTTGCAATTTACGGCATTCACGTCGGGCAGATGTTACTGACCCGTGCCGATATGGAAGACCGTGAACGCTTCCTGAATGCCCGCGATACGCTGCGTGCGCTGCTCGATAACAACATCGTTCCGGTAATTAATGAGAACGATGCTGTTGCTACGGCAGAGATTAAAGTCGGCGATAACGACAACCTTTCTGCGCTGGCGGCGATTCTGGCGGGTGCCGATAAACTGTTGCTGCTGACCGATCAAAAAGGTTTGTATACCGCTGACCCGCGCAGCAATCCGCAGGCGGAACTGATTAAAGATGTTTACGGCATTGATGACGCACTGCGGGCGATTGCCGGTGACAGTGTTTCAGGTCTTGGAACCGGCGGCATGGGCACCAAATTGCAGGCGGCGGACGTGGCTTGCCGTGCGGGGATCGACACCATTATTGCCGCAGGTAACAAGCCGGGCGTCATTGGTGATGTGATGGAAGGTACTCCTGTCGGTACGCTGTTCCATGCCCAGGCAACGCCTTTAGAAAATCGTAAACGCTGGATTTTTGGCGCGCCACCTGCGGGTGAAATTACCGTTGATGAAGGGGCGACCGCCGCTATTCTTGAACGCGGCAGCTCCCTGTTGCCGAAAGGTATTAAAAGCGTGAGCGGCAACTTCTCGCGTGGTGAAGTCATTCGTATTTGCAACCTCGAAGGTCGCGATATTGCCCACGGCGTCAGCCGTTACAACAGCGATGCATTGCGTCGCATTGCCGGACACCACTCGCAAGAAATTGATGCAATACTGGGATATGAATATGGCCCGGTTGCCGTTCACCGTGATGACATGATTACCCGTTAAGGAGCAGGCCGATGCTGGAACAAATGGGCATTGCCGCGAAGCAAGCCTCGTATAAATTAGCGCAACTCTCCAGCCGCGAAAAAAATCGCGTGCTGGAAAAGATCGCCGATGAACTGGAAGCACAAAGCGAAAATATCCTCAACGCTAACGCCCTGGATGTTGCTGACGCGCGTGCCAATGGCCTTAGCGAAGCGATGCTTGACCGTCTGGCACTGACGCCCGCGCGACTGAAAGGCATTGCCGACGATGTGCGCCAGGTATGTAATCTCGCCGATCCGGTGGGGCAGGTGATTGATGGTGGTGTGCTGGACAGCGGTCTGCGTCTGGAGCGTCGTCGCGTCCCACTTGGCGTGATTGGGGTGATTTATGAAGCGCGCCCGAACGTGACGGTTGATGTCGCTTCCCTGTGCCTGAAAACCGGTAACGCGGTGATCCTGCGCGGTGGTAAAGAAACCTGCCGCACCAACGCTGCAACGGTGGCGGTGATTCAGGACGCCCTGCAATCCTGCGGTTTACCGGCAAGCGCTGTGCAGGCGATTGATAATCCGGATCGCGCATTGGTGAGTGAAATGCTGCGTATGGATAAATACATCGACATGCTGATCCCGCGCGGTGGCGCTGGTTTGCATAAGCTGTGCCGCGAGCAGTCAACGATCCCGGTGATCACCGGCGGTATTGGCGTCTGCCATATTTATGTTGATGAAAGTGCAGAGATAGCTGAAGCCCTGAAAGTAATTATCAACGCGAAAACTCAGCGTCCGAGCACATGTAATACGGTAGAAACGTTGCTGGTAAATAAAAACATCGCTGATAGCTTCCTGCCCGCATTAAGCAAGCAAATGGCGGAAAGCGGCGTGACGTTACACGCAGATGTAGCTACGCTGGCGCAGCTACAGGCAGGCCCTGCGAAGGTGGTGGCTGTTAAAGCCGAAGAGTATGACGATGAGTTTCTGTCATTAGATTTGAACGTTAAAATCGTCAGCGATCTTGACGATGCCATCGCGCATATTCGTGAACACGGCACCCAGCACTCCGATGCGATCCTGACACGTGATATGCGCAATACCCAGCGTTTTGTTAACGAAGTGGATTCTTCCGCTGTTTACGTCAACGCCTCTACACGTTTTACCGACGGCGGCCAGTTTGGTCTTGGCGCGGAAGTGGCGGTAAGCACACAAAAACTCCACGCGCGCGGCCCGATGGGGCTGGAAGCACTGACCACTTACAAGTGGATCGGCATTGGTGATTACACCATTCGTGCGTAAACAAAACCGGGTGATGCAAAAGTAGCCGTTTGATTCACAAGGCCATTGACGCATCGCCCGGTTAGTTTTAACCTTGTCCACCGTGATTCACGTTCGTGAACATGTCCTTTCAGGGCCGATATAGCTCAGTTGGTAGAGCAGCGCATTCGTAATGCGAAGGTCGTAGGTTCGACTCCTATTATCGGCACCATTTAAATCAATAAGTTACACATCATTAGTGCCTTCCTTATTTTTTGACTGGGACAAATTTGGGACCGATGGGTTCAGAATCGAGTCTATTTGCCGTGCGTGTTCGGTAAGGTGATTAGGCGCGAGGTGAGCATATCGACGAACCATTTCGATAGACTCCCAGCCACCCATTTCCTGTAACACTGACAACGGGACTCCGGCTTGAACCAGCCAACTTGCCCAGGTGTGTCTCAAGTCGTGAAATCTGAAATCATCAATACCAGCTCGTCTCAGAGCCGCTTTCCAGGCTGTGTTTGCGTCATACCGCATCTTCCTTACTGTTGGCGCTTTCGTTCCGTCTGGTTTGGTACAGCTTTCCTTATAAACAAATACCCAACGGTGATGATTCCCTATTTGTTTTTTCAATACGCGACATGCAGTATCATTCAGCGCAACGCCAATTGCGCGGTTTGATTTACTCTCTTCCGGGTTTATCCATGCCACCCGGCGCTGCATGTCTATTTGTTGCCAGTTTTTGTTGACCACTACAGCGCCACATCCAGAACCGGACTTCCGCTGGCTTTCACCTGTTGCATTATGCGCAGAGCGATCAGCTGGCGATTAATACGCGCAAACGCCAGCGCATCGTCATGTTCCGCAATATACCGTAGCGCGTCATCACTGCCTTCAGGCAAACCATGATGCGAAAACGAGGCAATATGTCGCTGTAAAATAGACTGCCCCAAACCCCGCGAGCCGCTATGAACCAGCAGTTGCAGATGCTGCGCATCCAGACCAGCCAGTGCAAACAGTTCCGCGTCGATAATTTGATCAACTTGTTGCAGTTCTGCGAAGTGGTTTCCGCCACCGATAGAGCCAAGCGCGCTGCGCCACGAATGCTGTGCAAACGCTGACGGCAGGTTTTCCTCCAGCCAGCTTTCTTCAGCAACGTCATCCAAAGCTGATAATCGCTTTTCAAACTTATTGGCGTTGTATTTGCGAGCGAGAATATCTGTTTGCCATAGCGCCATGCCGCAGCCGATATCATTGCCGACCAGTGCCGGGTAAAAACGACCAACGGAGAAGAACACTGCGCCAATCGGATAGCCGCGTCCGGGGTGTAAATCTGGCATCCCAACTACGCGTTGCATGTTGGGTAAATTTGCCGTGGTGTGTAATTGTTGGATCGCTGAACTCTCGATCCACAGGTCATCAGATGCGATGGTAAATACCGCATCGGATAAGGGACGAATATATTTGCCCATGTACCATTCCATTTATACTCGTCATACTTCAAGTTGCATGTACTGCGACTGCGTTCGTTCACCCCAGTCACTTACTTTAGTAAGCTCCAGGGGATTCACTCGCTTGTCGCCTTCCTGCAACTCGAATTATTTAGAGTATATAAATATAAAAATCAGAAAATGGCAGACGAATCCAGGGCAAGAAAAAAAGAATTAATCCTGGAAAGGTCTGCAAAGAGTCATTGATAAAGGATTTGTCATGATTTACCTCCTTGCAGTTTGTGGAATAAAAAAACGCCACATATTAGGCGGGCGTTATTTTCATTGCAAGCTGGATTTAATGTTGCTGTTTATATCGCATATAAAAATTAGTAAACCACGCCCCCCGACATTCAACGCGTTGTTGCTTAACCACCTGAAAACCATAACGTTCAAAAAAGGGTTTTGCAGTTATGCTGGCATCCACCGTAAGTTCGGATTCAGACTTAATAAAAGGTTTTAACAAGGCACTGGCGACACCACAGCGGGTGTATTCCGGATCAACAAATAGCATATCGATATAGTGTTCAATGCAGGTAATATAGCCGACCAGTTGTGCATTAATGACCGCAACCCGCACTTGTGATTGCACGAGTTTCTCCTTCCAGCGAGATTCATCAATCTGCGCCCAGGCGGCAATTTGTTGCGGTGAATAATGCTGACTGGCAGTCATCGTAACCGCTCTAATGAAAATAGCGCATAGTTGCTGAAAATCGCCAGGCTGATAGTCTCTTATTTGTATGTTATTCATAATCCCAGCACCAACTGTCTTTCCATTTGCGGATCAAGCAACGTCACATGCAGCCCCACCAACCGTACACCGCGTCCGCCGCGACGTTCATCCCAGGTTTTACGCGCAGTGGCGATTAGGTCAGCTTTATTCAAACGCGGCCAGACATGCTCCTGAGTGGTTTGCTGAAAATCATCGAACTTTAATTTCACTCCCTGGCGGGCGATCAGTAAATCAGGCTTCACCTTTGCCAGACGGCGCTCCAGTTCAGGATAAAGCCGCTCAATAATCGCTTCACATTCAGACCAGTGATGGATATCTTCCGCCATCGTGCGTTCCACACCGACGGATTTACGCAGCCGTTCACTGTTAACATCGCGCTCGTCGATACCCTGGCTACGCTCCCACAAAATGCGGCCAAATTTGCCAAAGCGTTTGAGCAAGGTCACCAGATCACACTTTTGTACATCACCACAGGTGCGCAGCCCCATCGCCTCTAGTTTTGCCGCTGATACTTTGCCGACACCAGGAATCTTCGCCAGCGGCAACGTTTCCAGAAATGCAGGAACGTCAGCAGGTGTAATCACAAACTGACCGTTGGGTTTGTTCATGTCAGAGGCGATTTTGGCGAGAAATTTAACCGGCGCCACGCCCGCAGAAGCCGTCAAGTGCAACTCGTTAAAGATCGTCTGACGGATTTCCTGGGCGATGAGAGTCGCAGAACCGTGGCAATGCACGCTGTCGGTGACATCGAGATAGGCCTCATCCAGCGACAACGGCTCAATGCGCGAAGTGTAACGCGAGAAGATTTCGCGGATATGATTTGAGGCTTCTTTGTAGGCGTCAAAGCGCCCCGGAAGCAAGGTGAGGTGCGGGCATAATTTGAGCGCCATGCCGGTCGGCATTGCGCTGCGTACACCAAATTTACGCGCGGGATAATTGGCGGTGCTGATCACCCCCCGACGTTCGCGGCTACCGCCAATAGCAACAGGGATATCGCGCAGGGCGGGATTATCACGCATCTCCACCGCTGCGAAAAAGCAGTCCATATCCACATGAATGATTTTACGCATCGCTCACCTCTCAATACTGGTAAAGTATACAGTGATTTCAGGGTTTGAGAAATGCGTAAAGATTCAGCATTTAACGCGTTCGCTGCGAAAGCGCCTGCTGCTTATCCAGTTTTTGCACCAACGGCTGCACCACCTTATCTCCATGCTGACCAAAATATTGATACAGCGTGTCCGAGGCGCTTTTGGTTAGCACCATAATCTCAATGCGCCGGTTGCCTGCGCTTAGCGGGTTTTTGGCATCCAGCAGCATCTGGTCCGCCATTGCGCTCACCTGCATCACTTTATCTTCCGGCATTCCGGCCTCTTCCAGCACGCAGCGAGCGGAAAGCGCGCGGTCGCCCGAAAGGTTCCAGTTGTTGTATACATTGTTTTTATAGGCCATCGCATCGGTATGCCCGGTAATAATAATTTTGTTGTCGAGCGAGTCGAATACCGGCGCGAGCTCCACCAGCAGTGTTTTAAAAAACGGCATAATCTTCGCGCTGCCGCGTTCAAACATATTGCGGTTCTGGTCATCTTTAATCAGCACGCGTAATCCTTGGGGGACAATCTCCATCTCCAGATTCGCTTCCATATGCGCATTACGGGCGATGGTATTGATATTGGTCGCCAGCTCGCCCAGTTCAGTGGCGGATTTCTTCTTCAGCAGCGCCGTTTTCTCGTTCACATCACGTGCTTTTTTCTCGGTTTCTTCCGGCACCGCCACGGTAGTCGGTTTCGGCGGATGAGGCGGGCTTATTTTATTTAACGGCGACAGCCCGCCACCGTTGAAGATCGACTGCCCATGCAGCGCCGCCATAATGCTTTCACGCTCGGATTTACTAACGCTGTTCACAATCCACAGGGTCATAAACAGCGCCATCATCGCCAGGGTAAAGTCGGCGAATGCCACCTTCCACGCGCCGCCGTGATGCCCGGCATGATTCTTTTTGATCTGCCGCCGGACGATGGTGGTTTTAGCCCCACGCTCGCGGCGGTTGCCCGTCTTTCTCATGCTTATTCTTGCTCCAGCATCGCATTCACCCACGCATCGAGATTGGCGAAGGTCGGTTTGGACGCCAGATGCAGCAGCTTACGCCCGGCGTCCACCGCCAGCAGCGTCGGTTTGCCGCCCGCCTGGGCTACCAGCACGGTACGCACGCACTCCAGCAGCGAATGTTCCGCCCGTGCCTGCTGTTCCATGGCGTTGGCGAGCGGATCCATCAGGCAGTAGCAGATAAACACGCCTAAAAACGTACCCACCAGCGCCGCCGCCACTTTCAGGCCAATCAGAGCAATAGAGCCATCGATTGACTGCATGGTGATGATAATGCCCAGCACCGCCGCACAAATGCCAAATCCCGGCATCGCTTCGGCGGTACGTTGCAGCGAGCGTGACGGCGTTAACAGTGACTCTTCGGCGGTGTCCAGCTCCTGATCGAGAATGCCTTCCAGCTCATGGGCGTCGATTTTGCCCATCGCCATCAGGCGAAAGTTATCGGCAATAAAGGTAACCAGCCGCTTCTGGGTTAACACCAGCGGATATTTCTGGAAAATAGTGCTCTCTTCCGGTTGCTCAATATGTTGATCAAGCATCCGCAGGCCGCCGTTTTGCACCATTTCGAGCAACTCATACAGGCACATTAAAAGCTGACGCTGAAATTCCGGCCCGAGCTGTTTTTTACTGATCACACCTTTAATTTGATGGGCTATCTCTTTCAGCACATGTTTCGGGTTACCAATAATCATCGCCCCGAAACCGGCGCCTAAAATAATGATCATTTCCGCCGGTTGCCAGATAGCCACTAATTGCCCGCCTGCTTCAAAATAGCCGCCAAATACGCAGCCGAGCACCACCAACAAGCCTAAAATCTTTTGCATGATTTCCTCTTCACATTAATTCGGACAGACACAATCACGAATTTTCTGTGCGATCTGTTTATTCAGTTGACAAATTCTGGCTTCAGTCAGCCCTAATACCAGCGCAATCTCTTTTAGATTCATCTCATGCTGGTAATACATTGAAAGGATCAGTTGCTCTTTTTCACTTAATTGCGCCAGCGCGTATTGCAGCATTTTCTGGGTGACAAACTGCTCTTCCAGTTCTCTGCCCGCAAGCGGAATGCCTGAACCTTCTCCGTTGAGCAACTCATCAAGACTGGCGAGGGTTTCCGCCCCTTCCAGTTGCTGATATTCGAGGTAGTCTTCATGCGAGATCCCTTCCCCGGCCAGTTCTGACCACTCCGGTTCGTGCCCCAGTTTTTTCCGCGTTTCACGAATCAGGTCTTTCATCTGGTGATATTTCTGCCGCAGCTGGCGCGGTCGCCAGTCGAGTGCGCGCAGCTCATCAAGGATCGCGCCGCGAATACGGTGCACGGCGTAGCCCGCAAAGCCTTCATCCGGCAGCCCGTATCGGCGAATGGCGTTAAGCAACCCCATTAACGCCGTCTGCTCCATATCCTGACGGTCAATAATGCAGTTACACTGCGGAGCAAGTTGCCGCACCACTTTACGCACCAGTGGTAAATAGGCCTGCAAATAATGACTCTCCTGCTGCGGGGTTAATACCGGCGCGGCAGCAAATTCTTCTGACTCGAATACGTCCTGTAGCATGTTTATATCCGCCTGGTGATTACTGGAAGACCACTTTTTTCACCAGCAAATCCTTATACGGTGCGCTCATTTTGCGACGCTGAAGATCTTTCTTTAACGCGTCAGAAATCAGTTTGCGGATGGCAGATATTTTCATGCCGCGCAAATCTTCAAATTTCATTTCCGTCAAGCATTCAACCGCAATACTTTGATACAGCGGCTCCTGATGTTTTATTTTTTCCGCTTCTTTGTCACTGGCGACCACCATCACTAATTCTGCCGACAAATAATGGTCAGCGCCGTTATTGTCATGCAGCGTGACAATGGTTTCCGGCAAGGTCACAAATACGCTTTTGCTTTCATCCATCGTTTCCACCGATTCCGCCCGCGCAGCGGCAATCGGTTTTCCTTTTCCGGCATAATGATGCCAGACTCCCCATCCAGCCCCGGCACCGACCACCAGCGCCAAAACGGCGCTGACCACGCCCGCCACCACGATTTTCTTCATATTGCCTTTACACTTTGATCAAAACGGATTCGTTCTGTTGAAATTGAGGCGCATCGTCGAGAAGTAAGGCTGCACTCACCTCCTCCTGCTGATGGCCCGACTGTTGTTGCTGCTGCGACTGCCCTTCGGAGGAGACCTGTACGTTCACCTCCATAAAATTTTGCGCCGTCAGATGTTGTCGAAGATCGTCGCTAAACTGCTGTAA
This sequence comes from Escherichia sp. MOD1-EC7011, assembly GCF_002965005.1. Lineage (NCBI taxonomy): Bacteria > Pseudomonadati > Pseudomonadota > Gammaproteobacteria > Enterobacterales > Enterobacteriaceae > Escherichia > Escherichia sp. MOD1-EC7011. The sequence continues at coordinate 36,482 of NZ_PTRD01000018.1, read as the reverse complement.
CGCGCGGCAGACCTCACTTTGGTTCGCACCGATGTGCACCGTCAGTTTGCCGTTGTCGAGCTGTACGGCAATCTCGAGTTTGCCAAGCGACGGCGGATCAAGGCGGATGGTGGAGATCTGCTGCTGTTTATTGAGCTGAAAGTGGATCTGATCTTTCAGCAAGGTTGTCAGTTTTTCGCCCAGTTCATCCATCGAGAGCGTGGCAGGTCTGGCGGCGATCTCATGAGGATCGCTGACCAGCTCCGGCGTCTTAACATGCAACACCGCGCGCGGCATCACCGGCTCGCTGTCCGGTACTTTTTCTGCTTTACGCTCGACCTGCGGGCGCACGGTCACGCGGTTTGTCTCAGGTTTCTGGCGAGCGGGCTGTGTTGATACGCGTGGCTGCGAGGGTGCAATGGCGCGTAAATCTTCGCTGGCGTAAGTCGCCAGTCTGGCCTGCTGTTCGGGTTTTGCCTGCGGCAACTGGGCGAGAGCCTCCTGCAACTGTGGCGGCAGTTCCTGCGTTGTTGGCGCAAGGGTTTGCTGCGACGCATGTTGTACGATCGCCTTAGCCAGATGCTGCATCACCGGCGATGCAGCCACCGTCAGCGACGGCTGCACGGCTGCCTGTTGCGCTTGAGGCGGGCAGATTGCGGAAGTAACAGCGCCATCAAGGCCTGCATCGCCGCCGGATCGTATTCCTGCGCACGCGTCGCCTGCTGTTGGGGGGTTTTAGCACTATGCACACGCTCTGCCACCGCCGCGACGGCCATTTTCGGCAGCGTAAACGCAGGCGCGTTTTCCGCGCTCACCGGCGGTAAGATGTCCGTTTTCAGCGATGCCGTTTCTGCAAGCGTTCCGAGCGTGGCAAGCAATGCCGGATTCATGACTTCTCCGAGAATAAATTAACAATTGAGTAGGCCAGTACGCCTTCCTGATGCCGCTGATGCTGTTCCATGCGCGCCTTTAACACATCTGCGCGCTGCTCGCGCCGTTTAATCAGGGCGTTAAACGCGCCGTACAGTTGCGCCTTCACCGCATCCAACTGTGCCGCATCGGTTTCTGCCACCGCGTAGTCGTGAAACTGGCGCATCAACTGCTGATGCAGCGCCGGAAGGCGTCGCCAGCGTTGTTTATCCAGCGCCTCATTCATCGCCTCAACCAGCGCGAAAAGTTGCCTGCGTTGTTTTTCCATCGTCTTAACCCAGCTTGCCCGAAAGCCCTTCCCAGCCTTCACGCAGGTTGCTTAAGATGAGCATCACTTCATCGATTTTTTCCGCCGACAATTCACCGCTGGCTTCATATAAACGCCAGACGCAATGGTCATAGAGACGCGAAAGATTCACCACCAGCTCGCCGCCGGTTTCAAACTCCAGCGAGCTAGTGAGCGCGTTGAGAATGTCGATGCATTTGTTGATGCTCTGAGCTTTCTTTTCGAATCGCTTCGCCGCGATATGGCTTTTGGCGCGTTCCAGCTCATCCATCAGGCCGGAAAACAGCACCAGTACCAGTTCCAGAGGTGACGCCGCTGCCGTGCGAGCCGCAAGGTCAACCTCTTTATATTGCGAATAGCCGTCCTGTACTTCGTACATCTTTAGGGATATTCCTTGTTAATTACGCGAATGCCGCCATGCTGGCTTTCATGGTGTACACCTCGACCAGCGTGTTGGTGTACTCCTCAAGATAGCGATCGTAGTTAGCGTTATAGGTGTCAGTAAGCTGGTCGCCTTCGTCCTGAATTTTGCTCATCTGATCGTCAATGTTCTGCTGACGCAGGGTAATGATGCCGTTGCTGGAGTCCGTATAGGTGTCGATCAGGTCATCCATCTTCGCCACCATGCTGTTATCGCCGACGAAAATAGAGGTCAGACCGTCGGGATTTTTCGCCATTTCGTCGTTGAACTGGTCAGAGTCGATCTGCAAATGACCGTGAGAATCGAGGGTGATGCCATAGTCAACAATCGACACGCCGTTGTAGCTGGCATGGGCGATGTCATCGAGCTGGTTCGCCAGTGAACTTAGCCCGGCATCGCCCGCAAATACCCCGGCGCTGCTACTGTCATCACCGTGGGTGGTCAGCGAATCAACCGTATCAATCAGCGAGTTATAGGCATCAACGAAGGTCTGTACTTTCTCCTGGCTGGCACTGGAATCTTCGCTGATGTTAAAAGTGGTGAGATCGCTGTCAGAATCGCTAACCTCGGTAAAGGTCATGGTGACGCCGGGGATCACATCATCAAAGGTGTTGCTGCTATTGGTAATGGCGGGTCCGGTGGCGCTGCCAAGATGAATAATTGCGTCCTGAGCGGAGGAAACATCCGTGGGAATGGGCGCGCTGGCGCTGTCGTTCGTGGCATCATGCCCCGTTACGCTGAACGAAAACGCGCTTTGCGCGCCGGTGCTGTCTGATGTCAGCATGATGGTGGTGGTGCCGTCGGTTTTCACCAACGCCGCCGAAACGCCTGGATTATCATCGGAGTCGTTAATCGCGTTCACCAGTTCGCTGGCGTCGATAAAACCGTCGCCGTCACCATTCTGATCCGCCGCCGCCAGATCGATATCCATGGTGCTGTCGCCCATTGTCATTTCGAAGGTGCCGGTGGCGGAAAAGGCGTCGTCGCCCATACTGAAAGTGGTCTGCTGTCCCTGCGCCAGTTGTTCAACGAAAAATGAGTAGCTCCCCGCCTGCGCCTGCGAGTTAGCGGAAACGGTCGCCGAGTCATTATTACTGGAAGCGGCGAAGGTCACCGGGCCGTCGGTATCGCTGTTCAGCGCGTCAACGGCGCTCTGGAAATCGCTCAACGCCGAGCTGAGCGAGTCCAGGCCGCTGCTTTCAGCATCCAGCTCACTCTGCTTCTCCTGCAAATTTGTCGCCTGAGTGGCGACATCGGCATAAGCGATTTCTTGCGCAATGGTTCTTGGGTTAATCATTGATGACTCCAGATAACGATGTCAGGTTATTAGCAAAAGGCGTGCCAATATTTTTTATGTGAATAATCAATAGATTGAAAAACGAGGCGGAAAGGCCGTTTCCGGTCTGGCGGAAGAGTGCCTGCCGCAGAAAGGACAACACCGCCCGCAGGCGGTGTCTTTTTTCCCCCTCGCCCTTCCAGGGAGAGGGCCGGGGTGAGGGTTAAAGCCCGCACAGCCCCTCACTCTAACCCTCTCCCCAAAAGGTCAAGAGGACAATCCGAACTTACTGCAGCAGGCTAGAAACCATGCTGGACATGCTGTTGGACTGTTTCAGCATGGTGATGCCGGTCTGCATCAACACCTGCTGTTTGGTCATGTTGGACGCTTCCGTCGCGTAGTCGGTATCCATGATGTTACCGATAGCGACTTCGGTGTTGTCCTGCATACTGGTCAGGTTGTTGGCGGTATCGTTCAGACGGTTGATAGACGCACCCAGCTTGGACTGGATCTGAGAAACATCATCCATCGCGGTAGAAATGCTGGTGATCATCTGGTTAGCCGAGCCAGACGCGGTCAGTTCAGTACCGCCAGAAACGCCTGCTGTGCCCGTGGTGTCTGCCTGATCCGCGCTAAAGGAGTTGCTGATCGCAGAAAGGTCTGTCACCAGCGTATTCAGTTGGCTTGAAATATTCACGGTCATGGTGTCAGAAGATTCCGCACCCACCTGGAAAGTTACCGCGCTCTGGAACAGGCCGTCAGTACCGGTGTTGCTGGTGCCGGAAACACCGAACAGGTTGGTGCCGCCGTAGGTGGTGTTTTGCAGCATGTCAGACATCTGCTGACCCAGTTCGTCGTATTCATCCTGCATCGCCTGCAGGTCGTCGTCGCTGTAGGTGCCGTTCGCTGCCTGAGTGGAGAGGTCTTTCATACGACCCAGTACATCAGACATTTCGTCGAACATGCTGTCGGCCGTTTGCAGCATCGCGGTGGCATCGTTAATGTTGCTCAGCGCCACGCCCATACCGCTGGACTGTGCAGTTAAACGGTTAGCAATCTGTTTGCCCGCCGCATCATCTGCTGAAGAGTTAATACGGTTACCAGTCGCAAGGCGTTCCATAGAAGTAGAAAGAGACGCGCTACTTTTGCTGATTGCGTTAACGGCGGCCATTGATGCGTTATTGGTATTCATAGATAACATGATACTGCTCCTTGGGATTAATCGTGTTCGTTTCGATACCCTGTAAAAACGACACCCCACGAGCAAACTTAAAATGACTATTAAAAATTTTTCCGTCTCTTTTATCGGATGCCACTTTTAGCTAAAAAAAACAGAATCAAATTCAGATAAAAAGATTATTAGCAATATATGCCACATGGCCAGGTGACAAAAAATGTCAGCCTCAAATGCTTGTTATCATTCAGATTACTATCAGAAAAATTGATTATTACCCAACGAACTGATGCCAAAATTTACATTGCGTTGCAAATAACACACATTTTACTATTGTGACTCGTCATCCATTTCGTTACATTCTCACGCCATATACAGATTAAGAATAATCCTATTACCATTAAATATTAATTATTACGCGGTAAAACCATCTTCTCAAGGATGTATAAGACTCTGCTTAATGCAGCGGACTATCAGGAAACATTTATCCCTTGCTAAGGTAAACTCAACCATGAGTATTATTATCAATAACTGGCGGATGGACCCGTCGCTTAATGCCTTAATTCATTGTGAAACGGGTGAAACACGTCGTCTTGGCGAATACCATTTTATTTTGCTGGAAACATTAGCAAAAAATGCCGAGACAGTTTTATCGCGATCTTATTTATGTGCCGAGGTGTGGAAAAATCGCATTGTCGGCGGTAACAGCTTGCCGACGGCGATCCACGCCTTGCGTGTTGCCATTGACGATGATGGTAAACAACAGAACATTATTAAAACCATTCCGAAAAAAGGTTACTTGTGCAATAAAGAGTATGTAGCTTTTCCGGAATCATCGCCTGCGGAGGCGCTGATTATTACCAATCAGGTACAGGAAACTGTGCCAGAAGAGATATCTTCGACAACACCGCCTGTGCCTGTTAGAAAAAAACATAAAGGAATGATGGGGCTGGCGTTAACCGCTGCTGTTATATTCGTTGGCTTGACCGTGGGTTATCCACACTTAAAAAGTACACCTGATGCCCCGCAACTGGTAAAAGAATCAATTAACAGTCCAAGAATAAAAATATTTCATCTTGGCTCTGGAAAAGAAAATAATTCCTTACCATTACTGTCACAAACTCTCGCACCAGGAAAAGACAAATTCGATAATTTATTGTCAGCGCATAATATGACCATGACAACCTATTATAAATATGTTCGTAACCGACTGGAGAGTGATATCGTTCTGCGTAACCAGTGCAACGGTAGCTGGCAATTAACCTTTAATGTGGAAAGCCGGCAGAATAGCGATATTAGTAGCGCGATGTATCAGAACTTAGAGAAGTTGTTAAATACTGTGCAGAAATCCTGATGCGCGCCAACATATGCCGGATGCGACGTTTTCTTATCCGGCATTCATATAATTAGCCCAATAAATTCCTCACCGTCTGGCTGGAAATCCGTGCCTGACCGTTCACCGCCTGTAATAACACCTGATAATTATGATTGGCGCTGTCCAGCACCCCGCCGAGGTTTTCCGATGCCTGCACCGCATTCTCCGCATCCGGGAAGCGGGACATGCTGTCGATCAACTGCCGCGCCTTCTCCTGCTGCACCGCCATTTGCGCACGTTGCTGACTAATACTTTCTAACGTCTGAGAAATCCCCGCCCCGCCCTGTTGCAAACTTTGTACTAAACGGTCGACCTGCGACGGCTCGGCAAAGGTTTTTAGCGGCGTAAACGTCGACTTATCGCCATCGGCGCGCACGCTTAAGGTGCTTTCGATATGGGGCCACTGTTTTTCTGACGTGGAGAAACTGATGCCATCGGCGTGTTGATGCATCTGCACCCCCACGCGGCGCAGCGCGTTGGTCAGCCGTGTCTGATACTGCCCGGCGCTATCATCATCAGATAACATCACCGCTGCAAGCTGGGTCTGACGCCCGTCAGAAACGCTGAACATCCGCGTTCCCGGCGTAGGGTTGTGCACCAGATTCGCCAGATCCGGCGAGTGAAAGGTTACCCGCGCTTCGCCCTGCAACACCGGCTGCAACTGGCGGTTCACCGCGCCGCCGGAAAGCGCGGCGCGTTTGTCCAGCATCTGCATGAGCACCGAGCTCTGCACCTGCCCGCCTTTGCGCTGGCTATGACGATAATCGAGCAACTGCTGTTCCAGTTGCCCAAGATAATGGTCTGCCTGCTGCAAGGTGGTGAGCTGATCGTTAAGCTGCACGCTGTAACGCTGCGGGCGAGTGGTAATCAGCGGCGAGGCCGGATATTCACTCGCCGTCGCCGGGAGTTTTTGCCGCACCGCCTGAGTGGGCGCAACGGTTGACGACGATACCGCAGAGCTATGCGCCCCACCGGTAGCGAGTGACGAAGAAGTAAGTCCGACCTGCATACTGATCCTGAAAGAGTTAGAGAACGCTGAACAAATTTAACTCACTCACTTTCGAGTAAGTCTTGAGGGTAGCTTCCATTGCCACTTCCAGTCCGGTAAAGGTGATCGACGCCGGGCCGTAATCGAGATCCTGTAATGAACCAATCAACTCATCATTAGAAGTGGATATATCGGTCTGCGCATCGCTCAACATCGACATGGTGTTCTGCGTCTCGCCAAGCGACGCAATGGAGGCGTTGAGGTCGTTCGAGGCGGTGTCCACCACATCAACGGCGTTCTGAATATCGCTCTGCACCTGCGGATCGGCGGGGTCAACGTTGGGGTCTTGCAACTCCTGAGAGAGCGAATTGAGCGTGTTGAGCACGTCTAAATTGCTGCCAAAGAAATCGCTCGCCGCCACGTTGGTATCCACTTCCACGCCGTTCGACACGGTGGTCTGGCGATGGTCGCTGTTGCCCTGATAGCTGTAGCTGTCGGTGACACCATCGCCGTCATCGTCCACCGCAACAATCGGCGGCTGATCGTTGATGGTGCCGCCAAACACGTAATGCCCGTCTTCATCCTGATAGTTAAGCGCCGCCACCATCGATTCGGTCAGCGACTCAATATCCTGCCCGAGGCTTGCGAGCGAATCGGCGGTATTGGTGCCGTTCGCCGCTTCCAGCAGGTCGTCGCGTACCGCCAGCAGGCTATTGTTGACGCCATCAAGAATCGATTCCTGCTGACTAAGCCCCGCCGACGCAGAGTCGATATTGCTCTGATACTGCTCAATCGCTGACTGCTGGCGGTTCAACTGGGTAATGCGCGTAGCGGCGATAGGATCATCCGACGGCTGCAAAATCTGCTTGCCGGTTGCCATCTGCTCGACCACGTGCGCCAGGTCGCCAGAGAGATTATTAAAACTTTGCGTCATCGAGACGTAGGTTTGTTGGGTAGTTACTCGCATTCTCGCGCTCCCGCTTAGCTGCACATTTCCAGCACCGAATCGAAAATCTCGGCGCCAGCGGAAATGACTTTCAGATTGGCTTCATAAATTTGTTGATAGGTGATCAGGTTCACCGCTTCTTCGTCCATGCTGACGCCGCTGACGCTGCTCTGCTGGTTTTGCGCTTCGGAATAGACATTGGACGCGGCATCGACTTCAGTCTGGTTTTGCTGTGTGTAAATGCCGATATTGCTGATAATTGACGAGCACGCCTGCCCGACCGTCACGCTGCCAAGGTTGGCTATCTCCAGCGGTTCGGTGGAGATATTGATCAGAGCCTGCAGGTTGTCGCTGTTGCCGCTTTCATCCGGCGAACTGGAAAACGCCAGTTCGTCGGCAGTGATATCAGGGTTAACGGTCAGCGGGCCATCGGCGTTGCTGGCGTCATAAATAAACAGCGGCTCGCCGGGATTACCGTTGAGATCGTAGCCCTGCGCCAGTTGGTTGTTGACCGCATCGGCGAACTGCGACGCCATGCTGTTGATGGTGTCGGTCAGCGGCGTCAGCACATCGTTTTGATAATCAAACAGTGCGCCTAAAGAACCGCCGGTGTCGGTAGTCATCGTCGAGGTGGTTCCGGCGAAGGTCAGCGACATGGTCGGCGTGCCATCGGCATTGGTTTCCAGCGCGATGGTCGAACTTTGCTGCCCGCTCACCAGCGGCTGACCGTTTTTCAGCGTGACGTTGTAGTTGCCCTGGTCATCGATATTGACCTGCACATCCATCATTCCGCTCAGTTCTTCCACCATCTTATCGCGCGCGTCATACAGCGCGGAGGCGTTATCGCCGTTGGCTTCGGCCTGGGCGATTTGCTGGTTATAGCTGGCGATGCCGCTGGTGAGCGTATTGATTTGCGACACCATCGCCTGCTGCTGGCTGATGATTTCCGTGCTTTGCGAGTCGACGTAATCCAGCGTGTTATCAATACGCAACGACAGCGCCCTGGCTTCGCTGATCACCTGCTCGCGCAGGGCGGAATCATCGGGGCTGGTGGTCGCTTCGTTAAGGGCGGCGAAGAAGTTATCGAAGCCGCCGCTCAGGCTGCTGTTATCATCGCTCAGTACCGCTTCCAGTTGTGTGAGATAGCCTTGCTGGGTGCTGTAATAGCCGTAATCGCTGGCGGCATACCACACCTGATTCACCTGATACTGGTTAGAGACGCGGCGAATGCTGTCCACCTGTACGCCGTTACCGGCGCTGTTCGGCGAACCGCCGCTGGCACCGATGGTGCTGATTTCCGCCACCTGGCGGGTGTAGCCTGTGGTCATGGCATTAGCGGTGTTTTGCGCCGTGACGTTCAGCTCCACCTGCGCGGTTGAGGCGCCGCTGTAGCCGATGTTAATCATGTCCATGTTGGATCCTTACCGGTAAATCGTGCCGGTTAAAAGCGGCGTTAGGTTGGGGATTCTTAAGTGGGTGATGGTGCGCGCATTGCCCCCTCACCCTAACCCTCTCCCTCAGGGAGAGGGGACCGATCGAGCACGGTATTAAACAGGGCGCCGGTTTTCTCCCTCTCCCTGTGGGAGAGGGCCGGGGTGAGGGCATCAGCGCGCACCTCACCTATGCTTCGGCGACAACTGCTTCACAATCATCGCCGCAATCCCGATCCCGTGCTGCTGCGCCAGGGTGTTACACAACTCATCGTCATAAAACCCCTGCATCATGCGCACCGAATCGCTGTTAAACGGGTTATCTTTCGAATCAAACAATTCGTTGGTTTTACGCATCTCTTTGAGCATGTTGCGTAAAAAAATCGCCTCGAACTGTTCGGCGGCCTGCCTGATATCATTGGCCTGAACTTTCGGCCCCATTAATGCGTCGCTGCCGTCAATCCCACCGCTACCGTTGATTTTCATCAGATCACCTCCAGGTCGGCATCCAGCGCGCCCGCTTCATGCAGCGCCTGCAAAATCGACATAATGTCGTCCGGCGTTGCGCCTAAACTGTTCAGCGCATTCACCAGCGTTTTCAGGCTGCTCGACTCCGGCAAACTCACCACGCCCGGGCGCGCATGATTCACCGCGATATTGCTCTGCGGCGTCACCGCCGTGCGCCCACCGGCAAAGGCATTCGGCTGGCTGACGTTGCTGGTTTCGTTAATCGAGACAGTAAGACTGCCGTGCGACACCGCCGCCGCATGCAACGCGATACCGTCACCCATTACCACCGTGCCAGTGCGTGAGTTAAACACCACGCGGGCGCGGATTTTCTCCGCCTGAACCTGCACATCATCCAGTTGCGACATAAACGCCACCCGCGCGCCGGGGCTGGTGGGGGCACGCACGGTAACGTTGGTGGAACTCTGCGCGGTGGCGATGCCGCCAAACGAGGCGTTGATCGCCGCCGCAATGTTGTTGGCATCTTTAAACGACGGGCGTTTCAGGTTGAGGGTGATGGTATCGCCCATCTGAAAATCGCTGGGGATCTCACGCTCCACCGTCGCGCCGTTGGGAATTAACCCGGCGGTCGGCTTGTTAACCGTTACGCTTGAGCCGCTGGCCCCGGTGGCATTCATCCCGCCCACCACCACGCTACCCTGCGCCAGCGCGTAAACTTCTCCATCTGCGCCGTGCAGTTGGGTCAGCAGCAAAGTGCCGCCGCGAATACTTTTGGCATCGCCAATCGACGAGACGGTGACGTCAATGGTTTGCCCGCGTGAGTACATCGGCGGCAGCGTGGCGCTCACCGCCACCGCCGCCACGTTTTTCACCTTCGGGTCGATTTTATTCGGCAGTTGCACGCCAAACTGGCGCAGCATATTGGTGATGGTCTGGTTAGTGAATTTGACCTGGTTTTTATCGCCAGTGCCGTCAAGGCCGACCACCAGGCTATAGCCGACCAGTTGGTTTTCACGCACGCCCTGTACGTTGACCAGCGACTCCAGCGGTTGCGCCAGCGCCACGCCGGGCAGCGCCAGGCTTACGGCTACCACCACCATTTTTATCCAGTTTTGCATTGCACTCTCCGGCATCAAATCGGGAACAGAGGATGGTTAAACAGCCGCGTCAGCCAACCTGCGGCGTTGGCGTCGCTTAACGCGCCGCGTCCGGCATAGGAGATGCGGGCATCGGCGATCCGCTGGGAGGAAACCGAGTTGTCGTTCTGGATATCATCGGCGCGTACCAGGCCGCTCAAGCGGATGTACTCATCACCCTGGTTGAGGGTGAGCCATTTCTCGCCGCGAATTTCCAGGATGCCGTTGGGCTGCACCGCATGGACGGAAACGGTGATCTCCCCGCGCAGGCTATTCTGCTGCTGGGAGGTGGCGCTGCCGTCAAAGTCGCGGTTGGCGTCGATGGAGCCGGAAAGCTTATCTTTGGTGTGACCGAACACCGTTGGCGCGGTGATATCGACGCTGTTGCTCTTGCCGAAATTGGTTTTCGCCTGTTTGCTCGACTGGGTCGATTCTTCGAGAATCACCGTCAGGATATCGCCCACACGGTAAGCTCGTCGGTCGGCGGTGAGCGACCAGTTGTAGCCAGTTTCAAACACGCCTCCGGCACGCCCGTCTGCCGGAGGCGGCGCTTCGGTTTTCGGTGGCGCAAAGTATGCGTCGTCTTTTTTGACCAGAATGGCCTGCGATTCACACCCGCTAAGCAGGGGAAGCAGCGCCACCAGCCAGAGATAATTTTTCACGTTCTGCCTGTTTAGTGTTGCAGGCCACGGGGGTGGCCGGTTGTTTGGTGGGTTTGGAGCTGTTTATTCCCCTCACCCTAACCCTCTCCCCAAAGGGGCGAGGGGACTGATCGAGTGCGATGTTGAATACGGCGCCAGTCTGCTCCCTCTCCCTGTGGGAGAGGGTTGGGGCGAGGGCATCAGACCGCACGCTGCCCACCGTCTTACAGCGTCTGGCTGATGTACTGCAACATATCGTCCGCAGCCGACACCATTTTGGCGTTCATCTCATAAGCGCGTTGCACCGTAATCATCGCCACCATTTCGTTGACGATATCCACGTTCGAGCCTTCCAGCGCGTTGTCCTGCAAGGTGCCCAGCCCATCTTCGCCCGGCACACCCTCGGTCGGCTGACCGCTGGCGGCAGTTTCCAGATAGAGGTTGTCACCCTCGGCGGAAAGCCCTGCCGGATTAGCGAAGTTGACCAGCGTCAGTTGCCCTAACTCGGTCACATCGCTGTCGCCGGGTAAGATCGCCGTCACCGTGCCATCCTCACCAAACGCAACGTTGGTCGTCCCCGCCGGAACGTCGATTTCCGGCTGCAACGGCAAGCCCTGCGAGTTAGTCAGCACGCCGTCGGCGTTCACCTGCAAATTGCCGTCGCGGGTATAGGCAATATCGCCATTAGCCTTTTGCACCTGTAAAAATCCCTGCCCCATAATGGCGACATTCATCGCGTTGTCGGTGGTTTCAACGTTGCCTTCGGTGAAGGTTTTCTGGGTGCCGACAATGCGCACGCCGCTGCCAAATTGCAGCCCGGTCGGCATGATGTTGTTCTGGTCAAGCATCGCGCCCGGCGCTTCCTGGGTCTGGTAGAACAGATCCTGAAACATCACCCGGTCGCGCTTGAAGCCGGTGGTGTTAACGTTGGCGATGTTGTTGGCAATCGCGCTCATTTCAGCATCCTGCGCCGAGAGGCCGGTTTTGCTAATCCATAGTGCTGCGTTCATGGTGGTAAATTCCGTGTTGTTTTTTGCCGCCGATTGCCGGATGCGGCGTAAACGCCTTATCCGGCCTACGATGTACGGTTACGAGCCGCGCAATAAGCGGTTGCCCGCGTCGCTGATATCTTCGGCGGTTTTCATCATCTTGATCTGCGCTTCGAACTGACGATTCATGGCGATGGACGACATCATCTCACTCACCGCCGAGACGTTACTGCCCTCCAGAAAACCGCCGCTAACTTTGATGTTTTCATCGCGCTGAGCCGGAACGCCGTCTGCCGTTATCAGCATCCCTTCGCCGTTTTTCGCCAGGTCAGCGACCGGAATATCCACCAGCTTCAGGCGGTCGATATCCATCGTCGCGGTCACGTCGCCGTCATCGGGCGTCACCGAGAGCGTGCCGTCGCTGCCAAACGAGGCAATCGCGTTCGGCGGCAGAATGATCGGCCCGTTATCCCCCAACACCAGATTGCCATTGATGGTCAGTTGCCCCTGATCGTCCTGCTGAATGTTGCCGTTGCGGGTATAGACTTCGTTGCCGTTTTTATCCTGCACTGCAATGTAACCCGCGCCCTGAATCGCCACGTCCAGCGGGCGCTCGGTTTTCTCCGCCACGCCAGTGCTGTCGTTCACGCCGCTGGCTCCTTCCTGCGCCATATAGCGCGTATCGAAGCCGCCGCCTTTCACCTTGTTGTTGGTCGCCATCGCCATATCGGCGCGAAAACCGTTGGTGTTGACGTTCGCAAGGTTGTTGGCGCTAATTTGCTGCTCGTACAACGTCTGAGAAGCCCCGCTCAGGGCGGTATAAATCAGGCGATCCATTACATTGCCTGGAACAGCGCGTCATCGAGCTGCGTGCTGGTGGCGATCACTTTGGTGTTGGCCTGATAGTTACGCTGAGCGGTCATCAGGTTGACCAGTTCGCTGGTGATATCGACGTTAGAGCTTTCAAGCACGCCGGACGTGAGCGTGCCGCAGGTGCCGGAGCCGGGAACGCCAATCAGCGGAGTGCCGGATTCCCCCGTTTGTACCCACGCGGTGCCGCTCACCGCTTCGAGGCCGTTTTCATTCGGGAAGGTCGCCAGCACCACCTGCCCCTGCAACATGCGCTCGCCGTTGCTGTAGGTGGCGTAAACTTTGCCATCATCATCGACCTGCACACCGTTTTGCGTAGCGGAGGCATAGCCGTTGGCGGAGTTAGTGGTGACTGAAAAGTCAGAGCCATATTGCGTACAGGTGGAGTAATTGACGGTTAAATCGATGGGTGCGGCGGCGTCGGTCTGAAACTCAATGGTCTGCGGCGTGGTTGGCGAGGTCAGTTTCCCGGTATTCGGATCGAAGGTTAAGGTGGTCGCCGGAACGCCGGTCTGCTGCTGACCGTCGAAGGTGTACTGCACTTCCCAGGTGTTATCGCTGGTTTTGGTGAAGTACTGGCATACCGAGTGTTCGTTGCCTAATGAATCATATACCGTGGTGGTGTAGCTGTCGGTGTATGAACTGCTGTTGGCCGGGTCGAACGGCACGGATGTGCGATCGATAGCCGCGTCGCTGGCATCGAAGTTGGCGGTAAAGGTCAGGCTGCTGCTGGCCTGCGCCGGAATATTGCCGGTTTTGATCTGAATATCGGTGACCGTACCCGTTTGCAGAGTGCCGCTGTCATCGACCGGATAGCCCTGCAAATAAGCGCCCGAGGCATTGACGATATAGCCGTCTTTGTCGGTTTCAAACGAACCGGCACGGGTATAAGAAATGTTGCCCGCGCTGTCGCAGGTAACAAAAAAGCCGTCGTTGTTAATCGCCAGATCCAGCGCGTTGCCGGTGGATACCAGCGAGCCGCCACGGGAAATACTTTGCGCCGTGCCTGCCACGCTGACGCCCATCGCCTGACTTCCGGCATACATCGCTGAAAACTGGGTGGTCATCGACTTATAGCCCACCGTTCCGGCGTTGGCGATGTTGTTACTGATCCCGTCCAGTTGTTCGTTAACGGCATTCAGCCCCGTCGCGGCAATTTCATAACTCATTGTGTCTTCCTGTTAATTCAGATTTTGGCAGCGTGCCCGTTGTTTTGCCGGATGCGGCGTGAACGCCTTATCCGGCCTACAAAACCATGCAGATTCAATACATTGCTGTTTCATGTAGGCCTGATAAGCGAAGCGCATCAGGCAATTTGGCACCGGTCATCACGCCACATCACTGTCGGTATCGGGTACGCCAAACTGGCTAATCATGGTGAATGGCACTTCACCCACGCCTGCCACGTTGAGCACCGGAGAGCTACCGTCGAGCGGGATGCGCACATCTTCCACTTCGCCGGAGACTTCAATCGGCACCTCTTCTTCCCCGGTGTTGGTCACCACCGAAACGTCGTAATCGCCAGGCGGGATGCCGTAATCGGCAGGGTTAATCGAAAAATCGACCTGCCCTGGCCCCACGGAAGAACTGCCTTCCGGGATTAGCGAGACGGTGTAGTCATCGCCTGCGGCATCGGTAAAGTGGAGATCGGCAGTGGTACAGGCATCGTCCAGCGTGGCGCGACCGTTAATGGTCTGGTCGCTTACCTGCAAGGCGGAGGTCTGTACCATAATGTCGTCGCCCACCAGGTTGCCGAGCGCCATCACCTGAATGTTGCTCATCAGCACCGCGTTGGTGTTGGCCTGCACGCTCATCTCCTCCATCATCGCCACCTGCGCCATCGACGAAAGCTGGTCGATATATTCGGTGGCGTCAGTTGGGTCGGTCGGGTCCTGGTTTTGGATCTCGGCGACAAACAGCGTCAGGAAGGTATCGACGGGCGACGAATCTGTGGACGTTGTCGTACTACTGGTATCGGTGGTAGCCGCGCTATCGCCCACATTACTGCTCTGCGGGGTCGCTCCCACATTGTTTTGCGCCACCGCACTACTTCCCACAGAGGAAGAGTGCGCCTGTGGTTGCGCATTCAGCGCCAGGGTATTCATCAGGCTTCTCCCAGTTTCAGCAGGCTTTGCTGCATACTTTTCACGTTGTTGAGCACATCGACGTTGGTTTCAAAATCGCGCGAAGCCGACATCATGTCCGCCATCTGTTCCACCACGTTGACGTCGGGATACCAGACATCCCCGTTAGCATCGGCGAGCGGCGAATGCGGTTCATAGCGTTTCACCGCCCCGCCGGTTTGCAGCACGTCCTGCACCTGCACGCTGGCGCCGTCAATGGCATGACGATGTGTTCCCGCCAGCAAGCTGTGGTGATACACCGCCGCAAACACCGGGCTGCGCGCTTTATACGCCTGCGCCTCGCTGCTGGCGGGCGCATTGGCATTCGCCAGGTTACTGGCGACGGTATTCAGACGCAGCGTTTGCGCCGTCATTGCCGAGCCGGAAATCTGATAGATATCAGTAAATGACATGCTTATTTCCCTTCAATGGCCTCTCTGATGCCGCTGATTTGCAGATTCAGAAAGGTCAGACTGCTTTGATAATCCATACTATTTTGTGAAAACCGCGCCTGTTCGCTGTTCAGTTCCACGGTGTTGCCATCTTCCGACGGCTGCATCGGCACGCGGTACTGGACATCCACCGCCACGTTATTTGCCCGTTGCATCTCCCTGGCAAAATCAATATCTTTAGCCTTGAAATTTGGCGTATCAACGTTCGCCAGATTCGCAGTCAGTAGCTCGGTCCTCTCAAGACGTAACTTCACTGCCTGCGGATGTACTCCCAATGCCTGTTGAAAACTGATCCCCATTTCTTGCGTCACTCCTGCTTCAATCCGCATACGCTAAGCAATCGCCGTGCCAATTTTTAAGTAACTGATGAGAAAGGGTTTATGAGTTTTCAATTTTGCGGGCGGAAGATGTTCTTCCTCCTGGCGCTGGCCTTACCGGGCTACGCCGCCATCCATCCCGTGCAACACAGCGCGCGGGAACAGATCAACGCCCAGGTGCTGAGCGCCGCCAGCCAGCAGATTGAATCACTGGCACAGCAGCGGCAGTGGCATGACTATCGCTACACCTTTAACGTCTACATTCCCTCACAGATTGCGACTGCCGCGCCCTGTGCGACTACACCCGCCGTCACGCTGACTTCGCCAACTGACATAGCCCTCAACCGGATGAACTTCACCGTCAGTTGCCCGCAAAGCTGGCAGATGAACGTGGCGGTGCGCCCGGATGTGCGGGTGCCGGTGGTAATGGCAAAGTCAGTGATTGCCCGCGATACGCCGCTTACGGCGAATGATGTGGAGTTGAAGCCCTACAACGTCAGCGCCCAGCGACGGGATGTGCTGATGGCTCTTGATGACGCGATTGGTTTGAGCAGTAAACACGCGCTGCAACCGGGTAAACCCATCACCAAAGAAGAACTGGTTTCTCCGGTGCTGGTCGGGCGCGATCAACCGGTGATGATTGTTTACCAGAGCGTGGGGATCACCGCGTCGATGCCCGGCGTGGCGCTGAAAAATGGTCGCAAAGGGGAGATGGTGAAAGTACGTAACGCCAGCAGCCAGCGGGTCATCAGCGCGATGGTGGCGGAAAGCGGCGTGGTGACGACAGTGACCGCAGAGTAATTTGCGCAGGCGATTAAAGTTTTGCCCCACATTCACCGCTTTACCGGAGTAACACACCTTCAAACAGAGACGAGGTTGCGATGAAAATCACCCCGACTATGCCTGGCAATCGCCCAATTGCTACCGCTGCTGGCACCCGCCAGACCAGCAAAAGCACGGCGGCCACCACTACCACGCTGAGCGCCGACGACATTACCCAGGCAGGATTGCAGTCTGCCCAGCAAACGCTGAACGACCAGCAAGAGAGCGATATCGACAGCGACAAAGTGGCGCAAATGCAGGCGATGCTGGCCTCTGGCAGTCTGCAAGTGGACACCGAACAATTAGCCAGCGACATGCTGAGTTTTTTCCAGAACTAAGAGGCCGATAAAGTGAGTATTCGGTTGCAACAGGTAAAGGCGCTGCTACAGGGCATTCGCGACGATGACGCGCTGTATGATTCCCTGCGCGAACTTCTCCAGCGCCAGCGGATCTGCATGATTCGCCGCGCGAGTGAGGAATTACTGGCGGTGAATGATGAGATAACGCATCACTACGATCAGTTAAACAGCCACAGCCAACAACGCCACAGCCTGCTGAAATTTCTCGGCGTCAGTGTCAATCGGGAAGGTTTAGAGCAGATTTTTAACTGGTTACCCGCCGTACAAAAAGAGGCGGCACAACGCTTGTGGCAACGACTTGAACAAAAAGCCGAACGCTGTAAGGCGTATAACGATAAAAACGGTGAATTGTTGATTCGTCAGTATGAATTTATTCAGTCTTTTTTAGGCAGCGAAGCGGATTTTATTTATCAGGAATAATGACCATTCCTTCCCCCATAGCGGAAATGGATTTTCCGCCTGAAAAACAATTCTTTGTTTTATATTAAAAAATTTTCCGGCACGGTAATTGCAATTCCTGTTCAGCATTAAAGACTGGAAGCCTCCTATGAGTTTTATTGAATGTTACGAACCTGAATTTGTGCGCAAATTTATTGCACAACATCCTGGTTCGCCTTTGTATGTCCGCAAGGTATGGAAAAATGAAATTCGCCTGAGTCTGATGCTTACAGAGCCAGAAAGCTGCGAAGCGGTGCTCAACGACGCCAGTGCGTTTGAATTACAGCTCACCTATCGGTCTATGGAAGAGAGTGCCGGTGAGCTTTCCGCACGCGATGTGATATTAAACCAGGTCATTTTGAGCACCCTTACGCTCGCCGATTTAACCCCGGAATTGTCACTGTATGCCGTCGGTATCCTGCTCTCCCGCGCCAGTAAAATGCCGGGCAAGAATGGCGATACTCTGGCCCGTTTGACGACGCTGCCGCAGGCGCTGGCCGACCATGCGCGAAAAGGTACGCTACAGGCACAGTTCGCCCAGTTGCCACCTGTGCCACAGCTGGCACGCCAGCTGGTGACGCTGCTCGGAAGTTTTGCGTTTGACTGGTCGATTCTGCCGGAAAGCCCGCGCAAAGCCTCGCTGCCGTTGCAGGTTTCTTTACTGACATTGCATGACGCCAACAGCGAAGCCCTGTTACATCAGCAGCTTCAGGCACAGTGGCAAACTACCTGGCAGCAGCATTTCACCACTTCACCCTGGATTTTGCGTAATTACCTGATCTACCGCGTTTACCACGATGCGATCGGGCAGGCAGACGGGGCGGATTATTTCCCGCTGGTGTGCGATTTTTATCTCCTCCTCACGTTAATCAGTTTGTGGACGCTGGATGATTCTCCACTGCGACAAGAGGATATTTTCGCCCTTTTCGCCATGTTTGAACGCTGGCGAGTGAGTGAAAATGCTGCGGCGATTCGCCAGCAAATTCAGTCATTATGTGCCGCAGAGCCACTGCTGTCAGCTTTTTCGCTGCTGACGTGAGTCGCTCTGTGCGCGCTTTGCCCCTCACCCTAACCCTCTCCCCAAAGGGGCGAGGGGACCGATCGAGCACGGTGTTAAAATCGGCGCTGGTTTTCTCCCTCTCCCTGTGGGAGAGGGTCGGGGTGAGGGCATCAGCGCGCACATTCATCACATTCACCCATTAACTTACCCAAACACCATGCCAACACCAACCATCATTAAAACACTCGCCACCCACCGCGAAAAACCGTTTGTCAGCGTCGTCACGCCAACCTGGAATCGCAGCGCATTCCTGCCGTACCTGCTGTATATGTACCGCTATCAGGATTACCCGGCAGACCGCCGCGAACTCATCATCCTCGACGACTCCCCGCAAAGCTACCAGCACATCATCGACCGGCTGACCAATGACACGCCGGACGCCTTTAACATCCGCTATATCCATCACCCGGAAAAACTGCCGCTGGGCAAAAAACGCAATATGCTTAACGAACTGGCGACGGGCGAATACATCCTTTGTATGGATGATGATGACTACTACCCGGCAAATAAAATCTCGTACACCATCGCCATGATGCAAAAACACCGGGCGTTAATCTCCGGCTCCGACCAGATACCGATCTGGTACAGCCATATCAACCGCATCTTTCAAAGCCGCAGCTTTGGCTCGCATAACATCCTCAACGGCACCTTTTGCTATCACCGTAACTACCTGAAAAAGCACCGTTACGACGATAATTGCAGCCTTGGCGAAGAGAAAAGTTTCACCGACAATTTCAGCGTTAACCCGCTACAACTGCCCGGCGAGCGCACCATTCTGTGTATCTCGCACAGCCACAACACCTTTGATAAAGACTTTATTCTCGCAGCCAGTGCGCCGGTAAATACCGAACTGGGTGAAATCGTCGGCGATCCGCTGCTACGCAATGCTTATCTGAGTCTACATAACGCCACTCATCACCAGACGATCAACCATCAGGCGATCGATCAGGTCGTATTGATCAATCTGGATAAACGCCCGGATCGCTTACAGCAGATCCGTGAAGAACTGGCACTGCTGCATATTCCGCCCGAGAAGATCACCCGCATTGCCGCCTGCGAAGATGAAAACGGTCAACGAGGCCGCCTTCAATCGCACTTGCAGGCGCTGCGCCTGGCGCAACAGCACGGCTGGCAAAACTATCTGTTGCTGGAAGATGATGCGGTCATTCTCAAGCAGGAGAAACATATTCAGGTGCTGAACACCCTGCTTGCCAGCCTGACGAAAATCCCCTGGCAGGTGATGATCCTCGGCGGCGAAATTACCCAAGGAACGATGCTAAAAAGTTTGCCGGGGCTGGTGCACGCGCGGGACTGCCTTAAAGTGTGTGCTTATCTGGTGAACAGTCGCTACTACCCACAACTGGCGCAGCAGATGAGCAACAATGAGCACTCGCTGGAAGCCTGCTGGCAGCCGCTGCTGCGCGCCGACAAATGGCTGGCCTGTTATCCGAGCCTTTGTTATCAGCGACCAGGCTTTAGTGATATCGAGAAAAAAGTAACTGACAACATTAGTCACTACTTCAATAAGTTACCTGTAGCGACAAAGCCATCTGCGTTACCCATCGCCGACACCATCGGCTTTTTTATGGAAACCTCCTTTCACTACGCGCTGTACCGCCCCATCATCACCGCCCTGCAGGCGCAGGGGCAAGGCTGCACGCTGGTGATTAACGACCGCGTGTTTAAACCGTTTCTTGATGAAATGCTGGAAACGCTGAAAAGCATCGACGATCCGCAGCTTAAAGGTATGCGTCTGTCAGAAATGCAGGCACACGGTCAGCGAGTGAAATGCCTGGTCAGCCCCTACCACACACTCGCGCTCAATGGCCTGGCAGCGGTGAATGTCCGCGCCATGTACGGCTTAGCCAAAGAAACGTGGAACCACGCCGACTGGAACCGTTTTTATCAGCGCATTTTGTGTTACAGCCACTACAGCCAGCAGGCGCTGGCGCATTTTGGCAGCGCGAAAGTGGTTGGTAATCCGCGCTTTGACGCCTGGCATAACGGCACGTTCAACCGTGCGTTGCCGGAAAATATCAAACTGGACGAGCGTAAACCCTCCGTACTCTACGCCCCAACGTTTGGCGCATTAAGCTCCCTGCCCCATTGGGCTGAAAAATTGGGACGCTTAAGCGGTGATGTGAACCTGATTTGCAAACTGCACCACGGCACCCGCTCGCGCCCGGAAGAAGCGGCATCGCTGGCCCTGGCGCGCAGGCATTTAAAACAGCGCACCGACTCTGCTCAGCACACGCTGGCACTGCTGGATAAAGCGGATTATGTGCTGACCGATAACAGCGGTTTTATTTTCGATGCTATCCATGTTGATAAGCGGGTGATCCTGCTCGACTTTCCGGGCATGACGGAACTGCTCGATGGCGAGAAAAGCTACTCCTCGCCCGAAAGCGCCGACCAGCAAATCCGCGCGATATTACCCGTCGCCCACGATATGGCGGAACTGCGTTATCTGCTGTCAGAGGCGTTTGACTGGAAGGCGTTGCAGGCGAAGCTGGCGGAGATTCGCCACCACTATTGCGATGCGTTTATGGATGGCAAGGCGGGGGAACGGGCGGCACAGGTGATTGTGGAGGCGCTGGCGGGCAGGGAATCGTCAGGGATATGTCGATAAAATTCGATTTTTTAACATGTCGTTGGAATACGTTTATGCCATCGACATGTTTTAGGGATATGTCGAAAAAACGCGATTTTTTAAACATATTTAACATAGCCAAACGGCAGACGGCATCATCTTCTCTCACTACGGGAATTAAATCAGTAGGTGGCTGATTTACCCCTAATCACCTCAATAATCCCCGTCGTCGACACCGACGGCGTGCGGGGAAAATACACCACCTCACAAATATACGCAAAGCTATCAAACTTCCCTGCCCAGTCATCGCCCATCACTAAAATATCTGCACTGTAGCGGCGCAAATATTCCGCTTTCTGCTCCAGCGATTCCTCCAGAAAAACGCCATCCACGCACGCCAGCCCGGCGATAATCGCCATGCGGTCATCCTGATGGTATACCGGTGCTCTGCCTTTTTTGGCGATGTTCAGGGCGTCGGACGACACGCCGACCAGCAGCCGCTCGCCCAATGCGCGGGCGCGTTGTAAAAGGCGCAGATGACCGACATGAAACACATCGAAGGTGCCGAAGGTGATGACCGTTTTCATGGCTACTCCGCTAATTTGTGCCGCAGCCAGCACTGCACGGCGATATCGTCCACCGCTTTCTGCGCTTTCGCCGTGGCGCTTTCTTGTTGCTCGCGGCGTTTGTCGTCCAGCGTCAAAGCCACCACTTTCTCTTCGCAGGCCGCCGCCGTCAGGTTTTTCTGCATTCGCGTAGCTTTGATGTTGGCCAGCGTTTTTTCCTGCTCCTGCCAGGCGATCACCTTGCGCAGGGTGCCTTTGTAGCCGCTGACATTTTTCAGCGATTCCACCGACGCCGTCGCGCCTGCAGAGGTTTTCTCCACCAGGTAGCCTAACGCCTTGATATTATTGTCATAGCCCGCGCAAATCTGTTTTTGCTTTGCCAGCTCGACGGTTTTGTCCTTGACCGATTTATCCCGCAGGCGTTGCAACTGCGCCAGCGTGTCGATGATTTGTCGCATGGTTACTGTTCTGCCTTTTTGACGCCAGGAAAGAGGATTTGCAGGCGGCTTTGCACCAGTTCGAGGGAGGCGGGTTCGCGCATCTCCTGACGTAGAAATCGCTCGATGGTCGGGTACATTTTTACCGCCTTGTCGACGCTGGCGTCCGCGCCTGCCACGTAGCCGCCGAGCGGGATCAGCGGTTTGATCTCCATATAGGCAGCGTAGTGTTGTTTCATCGCGCGGGCAGATTGCTGATGTTCCAGGCTGGTGACCTGGTTCATGCAGCGGCTGATCGACTGGCCGATATCAATGGCCGGATAGTGCCCCGCTTCCGCCAGTTTGCGGGTTAACACGATATGCCCGTCCAGCACCGCGCGGGCGCAATCGACTATTGGATCTTGCTGGTCGTCGCCTTCCGCCAGCACGGTGTAAATGGCGGTCATCGATCCTGCGCTTTCGCTGTTGCCTGCGCTTTCGACCAGTTTGGGGATCATGCCGAATGCCGATGGTGGATAGCCTTTGGTGGCGGGTGGTTCGCCAAGCGAGAGGGCGATTTCACGCTGCGCCATCGCATAGCGGGTCAGGGAATCCACCAACAGTAAAACGTGATGTCCACGGTCGCGAAACCAGGCAGCAATAGAGTGGCACAGTTCAGTGGCTTTCAGGCGCATCAGTGGGGATTCATCGGCGGGCGCGACAACAACGATAGACTTTGCCAGCCCGTCCGCGCCCAGCGAGTGGTCGATAAACTCTTTCACTTCGCGCCCGCGTTCGCCAATCAGCCCGACCACCACAATGTCGGCTTTGGTCTGGCGGGTGATCATCCCCAGCAGTACGCTTTTCCCCACGCCACTTCCCGCCATCAGCCCGACGCGCTGGCCTTTGCCGATGGTCAGCAGGCCGTTGATCGCCTTCACGCCCACGTCTAACGGTTCGTCCACCGAACGGCGGGTTAAGGGATTAACCGATGGCGGCAGCGGCGGCAGAAGGTCGTTGCCGTTCAGGCGCCCTTTGCCATCCAGCGGTTCACCGAGGCCGTTAACCACGCGGCCTAACCAGCTTTCGCCTATCAGGATGTCGTGGGCTTTTTCTTCCGGGAAGACGCGCGCGCCAGCCATCAGACCGACCGGCTGTTTAAACGGCATTAAGTAGGTGATGTCGCGATTAAATCCCACGGCCTGCGCGTCGATCAGCGTGTGGTTGGCGCTTTCGATGCGGCACAGTTGTCCGGTCATTAGCGGGCAACCGACGCTCTCCAGCAGGATGCCGTTAAGGCGCACCAGTCGCCCGGCGACACGGGCTAATGGAATCGACTCCAGCGAGCGCAGCGCATTATCGAAAGCAGAAAAATCACTCACCCTGCGACTCCGGCGTCAGCGTTTCTTTCAGCGCGGTCATGCATTGTTCAAGGCGGTGCTCGCAGCCGATATCCAGTTCTGATTTATCGGTGATCACCCGGCATTCGCCCGGCGCTAAGTCGAGTGACGGCATCAGCCCCCATTCGTTGACTTTTTCCGGCACCGCGTCACGGATGCGGTTAAATTCTTCCGCACTCATCATCACTTGCAGGGTTTCCGGCATGGACGGGAACGCCGCCAGCGCCTCTTCCACCAGCGCCAGCAATTGCGTCGGTTGCAGCGCCAGTTCACAGCGGATCACCTGGCGGGTGACTTTTTCCACCAGTTGCAGCAAATCTTCCCGCTGTTTACGTTCGATATGGGCGAGGAAGTCGTTTACTTTACAGGTAATGGCTTCCAGCGGCTGCGCCGCCTCGACATACTGTTTGCGCCCTTCCTGCTGCCCGGCGAGGCTGCCTTCGGTGTAGCCCTGACGTCGCCCATCTTCAAACCCTTTTTGATGACCTTCAAGAAATCCCTGGTCGATCCCTTCGGTCATCCCCTGCTCAAAGCCTTTTTGCAGCCCTTCCTGAAAACCGTCTTTTAACTGGCGCTGGTAGTCGGCGGCGCTGATCCCTGCGGTCAGTGGTTCACTCGCCATAGCTCGCTGGCGCGGCGGAAAACGGTGCAGACGATAGCGCCCGCGCAGTGTTTCAATGGTCATGGGTTACTCCGCCGTCTGTTCCACAAAGAGCTGTAGCTGAATTTCGCCCGCCTCTTCCAGCTCACGGGCAATGCCCATGATTTCGCGGCGGATCTGTTCGATACGGCTGACCGGCACCGGCCCCAGGCGCGCGGTGATCGCTTCCAGTTGCTGAGCCTGACGTTTTGGCATTACCGCGTAAATGGAACGGCGCAGCAGAGCTTCAGTACCTTTCAGCGCCACCGCCCAGTCTTCCATCGGCACTTCGTCGAGCAGGCGTCGGCGCACCTCTTCGTTCTGGCGGCTGAGGATAAAGAAGTCGTACATCTCATCCTGAAGCTGTTCCAGCACGTCTTCGTCGCGCTCGCGCATCTGGTCGAGGATCACCTGCTGGTTGCCCTGAAAGCGGTTGACGATATCCGCCGCCTGTTTGATGCCTTTCACCTTCGAGCCGTGCTCCGAAAGCACCGACAGGCCGCGTTCGATCAGGCGGTCCAGTTCATCCACCACGTCGCGGTTGACGTCGTTGAGTTTCGCCACCCGATAGAGAATTTCGTTTTGTACCGATTCGTTGAGATATGAAAGCACCGCCGCCGAGATTTCCGGTGTCAGAAACGCGAGGAACACCGCCTGCAATTGCAGATGCTCTTCGGAGATCAGCATCGCCAGTTGGCGCGGTTCCACCCATTGCAGGCGCGCCATCCGCGAGCGGATCTCATCGCCATAAATGCCGTTGATCACGCTGCTGGCAATTTCCGTTCCGAGAGCTTTATTAAGAATGCCCTGCAACATAGAGCGCGATGCGCCGTTAATCCCGCTCTGTTCGCGGAACTCATCAAAAAAGTTGTTGATCACTTTGCGCGCCATGCTGGTTTTGACGCCGGAAAGCCGCGCCATGTTTTCGCTCAGGCGCACCACTTCTTCGCGGCTGAGTTTTTGCATCACCGTCGCCACCGCTTCTTCACCCAGACACAGCAGCAGGATCGCCGCCTGTTCCAGGTAGCTGTTGCTCTTATTTATTGTCAATTCGCTCATTGCTGGTAATCCATTGTCTGAGAACTTCGGCAACGCGATCGGTGTCGCTCATGGCCAGTTTTTGCAGGAACTCCAGCTTCACTTCGAGGCCAGAACTCTGGGACGGCAGACTGTCATCGCCGGGCAGCGAAGGCAGGTCGACGTTTTTACGCTCCTCTTCCGGCATGGCGATCCATGGTTCGCTGACGGCTTCCGGTTCTGGTGTGATAACCGGCGCACGTACTGCCGTCAGGCGTTTCATCAGCGGACGCACCACGAAGAGCAGTAGCAACAGTGCCAGCAGGCCGCAGCCAATCAGCCGCACCCAGTCCAGCACGCTGTCATCTTTCCACAGCGGAATGACTGGCTCGACCGGCACTGCCTGCGGCACAAAGTTGAGAAGCGATAACGAGAGATTGTCACCACGCTGGGCATCAATACCGGCGGCATTGTTCAGCAGCGCAGTAAGCTGTGTGGTCTGCTCCGGCTTCCAGTTTTTCAGCGCCGGGGCGTTTTGATTGAGCACCACCGCCACGTTGAGGCGTTTCACCGCAAAGCCGGGATGCTGAATATGCTGGACGCTGCGGTCGTATGAATAGTCACGCTTGCTTTCGCTGTGTTTGGATAACGCTTCCGGCGAGCGATTTTCTTCCGCACCGTTGGTCATCTGATTCGCCGCAATCGGCGGACGGTTGCTGAGCGAACCGGGCACGCCCATCGCCACCTGATTGGTGTCGCTGTCCAGTACGCTCTCTTCACGGTTGATTTTCGGTGCGTCGCCGTAGTGTTCCTGGGTTTCGTCGATAGTGCTGAGATCGAGATCCGGCATCACGCTGACGCGGTAATTTCCCGTACCGACCAGCGAATCCAGCACGTTCGCCACGCTGGCGCGGGTTTTGTCCTGAATATCTTTCAGGATCTGATCGCGTTTACGGGTAGCGGCAGAGACCGCCTCGCCCGCGCCGATGCCGTCGGTCAGCAGATTTCCCGCCTGATCGACGACGCTGACTTTGCTGGCATGCAGCCCCGGAATGCTGCCGGAAACCAGATGCACAATGGCGTTCACCTGGTCCATATTCAGCTTCGCGCCGTAGTGCAGACGCACCACCACCGAGGCGCTATTTTGCGGCTCATCACTGACCACAAACGAGCTTTCTTCGTTGAGCGCCAGATGCACCCGCGCGCTCTCCACCGCATCCAGCGACATGATGCTCTGCGCCAGCTCCCCTTCGAGGCTGCGTTTATAGCGCACGTTCTGCACGAACTGGCTGCTGCCGAGCACTTCGTCTTTGTCCATCAGCTCGTAGCCGCTGGGCAATATCGCCTGCACGCCTTTCGCGGCAAGGGTCATGCGCGCTTTCGACAATTCATCTTCCGGCACCAGAATTTGCCCGCTTTGCGGGTCGATGCGGTAGTTGAGTTTTTCGCCGTCCAGCACGGTGACAATCTGCGACACGGGCAGATTTTCCTGGCGTCCGTAGAGCGAGACGTAGCCGCGATTAGCAGT
Source organism: Escherichia sp. MOD1-EC7011 (assembly GCF_002965005.1). Taxonomy (NCBI): domain Bacteria; kingdom Pseudomonadati; phylum Pseudomonadota; class Gammaproteobacteria; order Enterobacterales; family Enterobacteriaceae; genus Escherichia; species Escherichia sp. MOD1-EC7011. Next base: position 9,845 of record NZ_PTRD01000018.1, on the reverse strand, counting down.
CCACAGCACGCTGACGATAATCGCCGTTGCCGCAACGGCAAGCCCCACTCCCGCCATCAATGCCCAGCGTTTGTTATCTGCGAAACGCAGTCGAAACGCCGGAAACGCCTGGGTTAACTTTTTGATCAGTTCATTCATAGTGTTAGATCGACATACTCATCAGATCGTTAAATCCGGTGGCGATTTTGTTGCGCACCTGCACCAGCGCGGAGAAAGAGAGCGACGCCTGCTGGCTGGCGATCATCGCACCTGCCAAATCATCACTTTTGCCCGTGTCGATAGCCGTTTGCTGCTGCTCCGCCACCTGCTGGAACTGGTCAACGTGACCGAGCGCGCCGTACATAATGCGGTTAAATGAAACGTCTGGGTCGGTGGAACTGAAGGTCATGGCGGGCAGCACCGGTGCCTGGGCGTTGGCCTGCATCCGCTGCACATCCTGCATGATTTGCGCCTGCATGGTGCTGTTGATTGTGGTAATGCTCATTTTTAACTTCCGGGTCAGGAGAAAACTTCGATACCTTGCTTGCGCATGGAGGCCAGTCGATAGCGCAGTGCGCGCGGGGTAATGCCTAACAGGTCGGCAATTTTGCTGCGGTTGCCCTGATATTTACGCATCAGGTCGGCGATATATTGATATTGTGCGCTACGCCCGTGCTGACCTAAATCGCGGGTTTCGGCAATGTGTGCGGTGGGCTGAACAGGCCATTGCAATTCTGTCTTTTCGGTTACATCTGTTTCTGGCAGACCTAATGCGTCCGGGAAAATCACGCCGTCGCGATTTAAAATCATTCCCCGCTGAATGGCGTTTTCCAGTTGACGAACGTTGCCGGGCCAGCGGTAATTCAGCAGCGCCCGGCGGGTAGATTCTGAAAGGGTGATGTTTTTCACCAGCACCGTTGAGTATTTTTTAATAAATGACTCTGCCAGCGGAATAATATCGTTCAGGCGTTCACGCAGCGGCGGCATGGTAATGGGAATAACCGCCAGACGATAATAGAGATCTTCACGAAAACGCCCGGCAGCCACTTCCTGCTCAAGATTTTTATTGGTACAAGCAATCAGGCGAAAATTGAGTTTAATTTGTCGGTTGCTGCCTAATCGCTCGACCTGTTGTTCCTGCAACACGCGTAATATTTTGGCCTGTAATGCCAGCGGCATTTCACCAATTTCATCGAGTAATAAGGTGCCATTATTCGCCAGTTCCATTTTCCCCGGCACGCTGGCAATGGCACCGGTAAATGCGCCTTTATCGTAGCCAAATAAGGTGGATTCCAGCATGTTTTCTGGGATCGCCGCGCAGTTCACGCCGATATAGGGCGCGTTTTCATTTTCACCAAAGGCCACGGTGTGAATATATTTTGCCACGCACTCTTTGCCCGCGCCGGTTTCGCCCTGAATCAGGACCGGCACGTTAAAGGCGGCGACACGCTTTGCCAGAGTAAAAGCGTTAATGCTGGAAGCGGCAGTTGCAATAAGTTCAGACATAGGGTGAACGATATCAGTAGCGACAATAATCAGGATGTTCTGAAGCGTATCACCGGCAGGATTAATAAGTTTGAATTAAACGATAATAAAAATATTATTTTAGTTTAAACAATGAGTTAGATATTAATACTGCTAATTGCGACATCTGTGACGCCCCCTCACCCTACCCCTCTCCCCGGATGGGGCGAGGGGACAGACCGCAGACTGATTGGCGAAAATCACTCCCATTAAGCAATTAATCGATTAATTATTTTTTCACCCGATTAATAATTTGCCCCTTTATCGCTCCCTCTATTTAATACCTCACCTTGTGTCACTGCCGGACTTGCGGACACAGAAACACCCATACCATTACAGCAGAGAAAGTAAGCCATGCTGAAGTACAGTAAAACGCCAGGCATCTTTAAATTAGAAGGTAATCGGCTCGGACGCCCCTACCATCGCCTGCCGACCCTGTTTACGGGGAATTTTGATGTGATTGATTCACATCTGGGCAGCTATTTTCTCAAAAAGCATCGCAGCAATATCACCTTAAAAAAGATTGGCTGCGAAATGGATATTATTAATAAAAACGCTGAACTGATGGTTTCCCAGGTCGGGCATCTGGCGTTTGATATTGATCGCTCCTTGCTATTAATGCTGCTGGGCAATTTTTATGGTCTGGAATCATCTCTCGAAGAGGCGAAAGCGCACAACGGGCTGCCAACCAAAACCGAAACGCGTTTAAAGAACCGTCTGGCGCTGGATATCTGCACCCTGATTTTTAATCTGCAAACCTCCGGTATTGCGCTGAAATTAAAGCTGGACAGCAGCACGGTTATTACCCACTGGGCATATCAATTAACCTTTACCCTTGCGGGCGACGAAGAGAGCAGCTTTCGTATTTTGCTCGACGACGCCCACACCGATTTTATTTTGAATCTGATCCGCCACAGCGAGCACAGTAAACCGCAGCAGGTGGCGAAATCCGTTAATAAACCGGCCCTGATTAAAGAAATCATCCGCTCCCTGCCGCTGACCCTGAACGTCAAAATCGCCGAGCTATCGATGAATGTCGCCGATCTGGCGCAGATAAAAGCCGGGGATATTTTACCCATATCACTGGGAGAAACGTTCCCGGTGGCGATTGGGCAATCTGAATTATTTAGCGCCCTGATTGTGGAAGACAAAGACAAACTGTTTTTGTCGGAGCTGGCGGGCAAAAATGAGAATAGCCATGAGTAAGCAAGAAGATATTTTAGCCGGGGATTTTGGCCTCACTGATGAAGTTGTGCCTGTCTCGAAATCCCCCGACGCCGAAACGCTGGTCACCCGCCTGGAAGACCGCTTTTCCGACTCGATGACGCTGCTGAAACGCATTCCGGTGACCTTAACGCTGGAGGTGTCGTCGGTGGAAATTATGTTAGCCGACCTGCTTAACATCGACGACGACACGGTGATTGAACTGGATAAACTCGCCGGGGAGCCGCTGGATATTAAAGTGAACAATATCCTGCTGGGCAAAGCGGAAGTGGTGGTGGTCAACGAAAAGTACGGCCTGCGCGTGCTGGAGTTTAACACCCGCGACATCAACGATCTGGCGCCATGAAACGCCGCACTCAACTGACGCTGGGTCTGGCGTTACTGACGCTCGCGCCGCTGGCACTGGCTCAGGGCGGAGATATTGCGCTGCTTAACGTGGTGACCCACGGCAACACCCAGGAATACAGCGTCAAAATTCAGGTGTTGATTCTGATGACTCTCGTCGGTTTGTTGCCGACGATGGTGCTGATGATGACCTGCTTTACGCGCTTTATTATCGTGCTGTCGCTGCTGCGCCAGGCGCTGGGGCTGCAACAAACGCCGCCGAACCGCATTCTGATTGGTATTGCCCTGGCGCTGACCATGCTGGTGATGCGCCCTGTCTGGCTCAATATTTACGACCATGCGGTGGTGCCGTTCGAAAACGATCGGATTACCCTGACCGATGCGTTGAGCACCGCCGCTACGCCGCTGAAACGCTTTATGCTGGCGCAGACTGACAAAAAAGCGATGGCGCAAATCATGACCATCGGCGGCGCGAAGGGCAATGCTGCCGATCAGGATCTCTCGATCGTGGTGCCCGCCTATGTGTTGAGCGAGCTGAAAACCGCTTTCCAGATTGGCTTTATGATTTACATCCCGTTTCTGGTTATCGACCTGATTGTCGCCAGCGTACTGATGGCGATGGGGATGATGATGCTGTCGCCGCTGATTGTTTCGCTGCCCTTTAAGCTGATGCTGTTTGTACTGATCGACGGCTGGTCGCTGACCATCGGCACGCTCACCACCAGCATTCGCGGGCTGGGGCTGGGCTGATTATGTTGACCGTAGACGTAGCCGCCGACATTGTCGCCAGCGGCATAAAAGTGGTGATTTTGCTGGTTTCCGTACTGGTGGTGCCGAGCCTGCTGGTCGGCCTGCTGGTGAGCGTGTTCCAGGCGGTAACGCAGATTAACGAACAGACTCTGAGCTTTTTGCCGAGACTGATTGTCACGCTGGTGGTGCTGGGGGTGTGCGGCAAATGGATGATTATCCAGTTGCACGATCTGTGCATTCACCTGTTTACCCAGGCCGCGTTGCTGGTTCATTGAGATGCGCACAAGCGACGTGACGCAATTGATGGATCTGGCGCTGGGGCTGTGGTTTCCCTTCGTGCGCATTATGGCGTTTCTGCGCTATGTGCCGGTGCTGGATAACAGCGCCCTGACCGTGCGCGTGCGGATTATTATGGCGCTGGCGCTGGCGATCATCATCACACCGTTAATTCCGCATCCCATTCCCCACGACCTGCTATCGCTCAACAGCCTGATCCTGACGGTGGAGCAAATTTTATGGGGCATGTTGTTCGGGCTGATGTTTCAGTTTCTGTTTCTGGCGCTGCAACTGGCCGGGCAAATTCTCTCGTTCAATATGGGGATGAGCATGGCGGTGATGAACGACCCAAGCAGCGGCGCATCGACCACCGTGCTGGCGGAGCTTATCAACGTCTACGCGATCCTGCTGTTTTTCGCCATGGACGGGCATCTACTGCTGGTGAGCGTATTGTACAAGGGCTTCACCTACTGGCCGATTGGCAACGCGCTGCATCCGCAAACTCTGCGCACCATCGCGCTGGCCTTTAGCTGGGTGCTGGCGTCCGCATCGCTGCTGGCGCTGCCGACCACTTTTATCATGCTGATTGTGCAGGGCTGCTTTGGCCTGCTCAACCGCATTGCGCCGCCGCTAAATCTCTTTTCGCTCGGCTTTCCCATCAACATGCTGGCGGGGCTGGTCTGCTTTGCCACCCTGCTCTACAACCTGCCGGATCACTATCTGCATCTGGCGAATTTTGTATTGCAGCAACTCGACGCGCTGAAAGGTCACTATGGCGGATAGCAGCAGCGAAGAAAAAACAGAAAAGCCCTCGGCGCAAAAGCTGCGTAAAGCGCGCGAAGAGGGGCAACTGCCGCGCTCGAAGGATATGGGGCTCGCGGCGAGCCTGTTTGCGGCGTTTGTGGTGATCTCCAGTAGTTTTCCGTGGTACGCCGATTTTGTGCGCGAGAGTTTTATCAGCGTGCATCAGTACGCGCAGGAGATTAATAACCCGGACGTTATCGGCCAGTTTCTGCGCCATCATCTGTTAATTCTCGGCAAGTTTATTCTCACCTTGCTGCCGATGCCCGCCGCCGCGCTGCTCTCTTCGCTGGTGCCGGGCGGCTGGCTATTTCTGCCGAAAAAAATTCTCCCGGATTTCAGCAAAATCAGCCCGTTAAAAGGCATTGGGCGGCTGTTCTCCAGTGAACATCTGGCGGAAACGGGGAAGATGACGGTGAAGTCGGTGGTGGTGCTGGTGATGTTGTGGATTAGCCTGCGCAATAACTTTACCGCCTTTCTCGGCCTGCAGGCGCTACCGTTCAAACTGGCAATTAACGATGGTTTGTCGCTCTACGCCAGCGTGATGCGCAACTTTGTCATCCTGTTTATTTTCTTTGCGCTTGTCGACGTGCCGCTGGCAAAAGCCCTGTTCACTAAAGGTCTGAAGATGACCAAACAGGAGCTGAAAGAAGAGTACAAAAATCAGGAAGGTAAGCCGGAGGTGAAGGCGCGAGTGCGGCGTCTGCAACGGCAACTGGCGATGGGGCAAATCCGCAAAGTGGTGCCGAAAGCCAACGTGGTGATCACCAACCCGACCCACTACGCCGTTGCGTTGCAGTATGACTCGTCGCGTGCCGCCGCGCCGTTTGTGGTGGCGAAAGGCACCGATGAAATCGCCCTCTATATTCGCCAGGTCGCTACTGAAAATCAGGTGGAAGTGGTCGAGTTCCCGCGACTGGCGCGCTCGGTTTACTACACCACCCAGGTGAATCAGCAAATTCCGTTTCAGCTTTACCGGGCCATCGCCCACGTTCTGACCTACGTCCTGCAAATGAAACACTGGCGCGACGGCGCACAGCCGCGTCCGGCTCTGAACAGACATATTTCCATTCCCAAAGAGGTGCTTAAACTGGATGGCGAAAACAACTAAATCGTTCCTCGCGCTGCTGCGCGGCGGCAATCTCGGCGTACCGCTGGTGATCCTGTGTATTCTGGCGATGGTTATTCTGCCGCTGCCGCCTGCGCTGCTGGATATTCTGTTCACCTTCAACATTGTGCTGGCGGTGATGGTGCTGCTGGTGGCGGTGTCGGCGAAAAGGCCGCTGGAATTCAGCCTGTTCCCGACCATTTTGCTAATAACCACTTTAATGCGCCTGACGCTCAACGTCGCCTCTACGCGCGTGGTGTTGCTGCACGGCCATCTCGGCGCAGGTGCGGCGGGTAAGGTGATTGAGTCATTTGGTCAGGTGGTGATTGGCGGCAACTTTGTTGTCGGTTTCGTGGTGTTTATCATTCTGATGATCATCAACTTTATCGTCGTCACCAAAGGAGCCGAGCGTATTTCCGAGGTTTCTGCCCGCTTTACCCTGGACGCGATGCCCGGTAAGCAGATGGCGATTGACGCCGATCTTAACGCCGGGATTGATCAACCAGGCGCAGGCGCAAACCCGGCGTAAAGATGTTGCCAGCGAGGCCGATTTCTACGGCGCGATGGACGGGGCATCGAAGTTTGTACGCGGGGATGCCATCGCCGGGATGATGATTCTGGCGATCAACCTGATTGGCGGCGTCTGTATCGGGATTTTCAAATACAACCTGAGCGCCGACGCCGCCTTCCAGCAATATGTGCTGATGACCATCGGTGACGGGCTGGTGGCGCAGATCCCTTCCCTGCTCCTCTCCACTGCGGCGGCGATTATTGTCACCCGCGTCAGCGATAACGGCGATATCGCCCACGACGTCCGCCACCAGTTGCTGGCAAGCCCGCCGGTGCTCTACACCGCCACCGGGATCATGTTTGTGCTGGCGGTGGTGCCGGGAATGCCGCACCTGCCGTTTTTGCTGTTCAGCGCCCTGCTTGGCTTTACCGGCTGGCGGATGAGCAAACGCCCGCAGGCGGCGGAGGCGGAAGAGAAAAGCCTCGAAACGCTGACCCGCACTATCACCGAAACCAGCGAGCAACAGGTCAGTTGGGAGACCATCCCGCTGATCGAACCCATCAGTTTAAGCCTCGGTTATAAGCTGGTGGCGCTGGTGGATAAAGCGCAGGGCAACCCGCTCACCCAGCGAATTCGCGGCGTGCGGCAGGTGATTTCCGACGGCAACGGCGTGCTGCTGCCGGAGATCCGTATTCGGGAAAACTTCCGCCTCAAGCCCAGCCAGTACGCTATTTTCATCAACGGCATTAAGGCTGATGAAGCGGATATTCCGGCGGATAAACTGATGGCCCTGCCCTCCAGCGAAACTTACGGCGAGATAGACGGCGTGCTGGGGAATGACCCGGCGTATGGGATGCCGGTGACCTGGATCCAGCCTGCGCAGAAAGCGAAGGCGCTGAATATGGGGTATCAGGTGATCGACAGCGCCAGCGTGATTGCCACCCATGTGAACAAGATTGTGCGCAGCTATATCCCTGATTTGTTTAACTATGACGATATTACGCAGTTACATAACCGTTTGTCGTCGATGGCGCCGCGCCTGGCGGAAGATTTAAGCGCGGCGCTGAATTACAGCCAGTTGCTGAAAGTGTACCGGGCGCTGCTGACCGAGGGCGTTTCCCTGCGCGATATCGTCACCATCGCCACCGTGCTGGTCGCCAGTAGCACGGTGACCAAAGATCATATTCTGCTGGCAGCTGATGTGCGCCTGGCGTTGCGGCGCAGCATTACCCATCCGTTCGTGCGCAAGCAGGAGCTGACGGTGTATACGCTGAACAATGAGCTGGAAAATCTGCTGACCAACGTGGTGAATCAGGCACAGCAGGGCGGCAAAGTGATGCTCGACAGCGTGCCGGTCGACCCGAATATGCTCAACCAGTTCCAGAGCACGATGCCGCAGGTGAAAGAGCAGATGAAAGCGGCGGGGAAAGACCCGGTGTTGCTGGTGCCGCCGCAGTTACGTCCTTTGCTGGCGCGCTATGCGAGATTGTTTGCGCCGGGGCTGCATGTGCTGTCGTATAACGAAGTGCCGGATGAGCTGGAGTTGAAGATTATGGGGGCGTTGAGTTGATTGGGGGGATTATTTCACCCTTTGCAGAATCTGACACCATTAGTTGACGTCATATTATAATCGGACTACGATGACACCATACAATGACGTCATGGATTGATAGTATGATTAAGGTCAGCGCGTTAGGCTCTCGCCATAGAAAAACATTCGACGATGTTATGACGGAGCCGCCAAAATCTGGAATTAAATGGGATGATGTTGTTGCACTCATTAAAGCCGTGGGTGGAACAATAAAAAATAACAATGGTTCCAGACGGAAATTTCAGATTGGAACGACCAAATTCAGTACACATGAGCCACATCCAAAAAATGTGATGGATAAAGGCGCAGTAGCAGGTCTTAAGGAGTGGTTTGTTAACTGTGTAGGGGTAGATTATGAATAAAGCATCGAACATTATTACGATTAAAGGTCAACCAGCCGCAGTGACATTTGAAGCTGATATCAACGCATTTCGCGGCAAATTCCTTAATGTAAATGGTTATTGCGACTTTGTGGCCACAAGCATTGAAGCATTGTACCGTGAAGGTGAAAGCGCGCTGGATGAGTGGATTGCAGATTGTGAAGAGGACGGCATTGCCCCTTTTCGTGAAGAAGAAGAGCAAAAACGCCTGACGCTGCGCGTTCCTCATCACATCGATTCACGGCTGACCATCGTCGCCAGGCAACATTCCATTTCAAAAAACCAGCTCATTGTTGATGTCTTAGAACGTGAGTTTTCAGCCCAGATGTAAACAGGCCGGATGCCGCATGGCATCCGACCCTTTGCCTGATCGTCAATATTACCCATTTACAAAATTGTCTCTTCCGTCAAAATCCGTCGCGCGCCCAAAAAATGATCCTGCCAGAAAGGTTCGGCTAAGCGACTTATCCGAATGGTTTCCCCGGTGCGTGGCGACTCGATAAACTGTCCATCGCCCAGATACACGCCCATATGGTCAGCTATCTCACGGCTATGAATATGGAAAAACAGCAAATCCCCCCGGCGCAGGTCGTTGTTCGCCACAATCGTCGCCCGATGGTAGTGATACATCTCATTCGCCGTGCGCGGAAGTTTCGCCTCGAGGATCTTGTTGTAGGCATAAAAAACTAACCCGCTACAGTCGAAGCCTTTATCGGGCCGCGTGCCGCCCCAGACGTAGGGCTTACCAAGCTGCAGCTCCAGGCGGTGGATCGCTACTTCGGTAATGTTGTGCAGATGATTGCTGCTTAAGAAATGGTTGTTCTCTGCCAGTGCCTGCCAGCGTCTGTCACTCGCCTTGAGTGGCGCAGGAAACCATTCAGGATGCTGTTTTATCTGTTCGCGGTTATGCTGGCGCAGCGCCTTTCTGCTTTCGGCATTGCCTTCCACAATATAGCTGACCTGTTTTTTCAGATGGGTTTGGTACTGTTTTAATAAACGCGCACGGTTTTGCATCCGCTGGCGGGCGGCGTAGCTGAAAGAGATGTGTGATGTGGTGGCGCTGGCGAGTACAGGAAGCAAAACGCATAACGAAAACACGCCTGGATGCAGAAATCTGCCGTGAAAGAACGAAGACATGAAGGACATAAACCGGCTGAATGAAGGTGAGAATTTTAAAAGACCGAGGGAGTAAACGGGATTATTAATTGCTTATTTGCATATTAATATTGGGGTTTCATAATCTTAGGAAATAAGTAATTAATCCGCGATACATACGCTTTTCGGACTTTTGAAAATTGTAGTGGTCAACAAAAACTGGCCACAGCTTTAGAGTTTTTCCAGAACAATCGTTCTGAT
>NZ_PTRD01000017.1:0-137311 GCF_002965005.1 Escherichia sp. MOD1-EC7011 | reverse complement strand
GATTTGATGTTAATTCCAGTGTCAGTTTCCTTTCATAAATCGATACATTTTCCCCTAAAAAATTTTCGCATAGGGCAATCTTGTGGATATATATATTTCTTATGCAAAATATATGTTCAGTAAAGTTTAAAACCGATAATTTTTCGATGAACTCTTCGCAATCAGTGTGACATAGCAACAAGTATGTTTCAGTTGAGATTTTTACGATATCACAATATTTTGAATATTTTTGTGATATCTTAGATTTTATATCATTAAAAATCTCATGAAATTTCTGACTTCCATATACCGCTTCAACAAACTCTAATCCATAGATGCGAAGCATACCAATTGCCAAATAGGTTTTATTATTAGTTTCAATAATAGCCTTATTAATATAAAAGCAACTTCCTTGTTCATAGGACACAAGATTAAGTAATCGGTCCATACGCTCCTTGTATTTATCGCTGATATTATTAATGATTTTTTTGAGTTCAACAATCTCACCACTGTCATTTTGCACAATATCAATTGTGTCGTTGCGATATACTGAATTAGCTAATTTTTTCAGATGTTCTATCAGTTTGCTGGATTCACCTTTGATTTTTCTTGTTATTTTTTCAACGATATACCATAATAAACAGAAACAAACCAAACCACATAAAAACATCAGTGTAAAATATTTATTGATGTTTGTATCTTCTGATTTTTGATAGTGGAAATAATGGAATCTGACATCAGGAAGCCTGGGGAGTGAGATAACATTGTCTGTATAGTTGCCACTATTATTGCTTATGTTATAACTTCCCGATAAATCACGGACAATAAGATGTAACATTGATTTTTCATTACCCACCATAATCCTTTTGTTTTGTTCCATGAATAAAATATCAGAATCACCAGCCAGTTTATTTAAAAAATTACTGAAATATTTTTCATCAAGATCCAGATGTATTAACTTCAAAGCAAATGAATTTTTTTCTTCTTCGGATGGTCGTAGTGAAAACGAAAAACATTTTTTTCCGGCAATACCATAACAATTATACCATGGTGACCATTTTGAATAAGTCCCCCTCGGTAATTTATTCCATGGTCGTGATTCCGGATTAAAGTAGTTATCGCTGATATCACCATCGTCACCAATAAAAGGTTTACCGGGTTCTGATTGCCCCAGAAATTTTACCTCCCCATTCTCAGTTCGAATAAAGCTAAGATATTTTCCATTATTGAGCATTATCCCTACTAAATTAACCGCGTCTATTTTTTTCATGCGATGAAGGACTGCTCGCTTTATTTCATCTTCATCATGTAACAGATAGATTGCATCTTTTAATGCATCAGCCTCTTTTTCAACTTTAGAAAAAAAATTATTCAAATTGTTATTGATGAGTATAAGGTTAATCTGTGCAGAGTTTTCTGCTATTTTTTTATGGAAATCAATTGCGGTAATAAATGACAAGACAATATAGACAGTAACAGCTAATATAACCGCAGTGTTAAATCTTGAGTTTAATTTTTCGGTAATGCTATACATACTGGTATTCTGACTAAAATGTTATTAATAGCTTCATATCATATCGTATAACGTTCTGTATATTAGACGATGTTGCCCTCCTCTTTATGATTTTATTAATTTCACTATTCCATATAAAAATATATCATGATGAGAAGATTACTTTTTTCTTAATTTCCACAAGTGATTATCATTCATTCTATTTTAACCAAGGTAATATTGTTATATGTAACACTCATTTTGTATCTTTCACCCACGCTACCGCCTTTCGTTAATTTTTCAACGAAATAATTTAGCCATGAAAAAATTAACTTATAACAACACAGCTACTACATCCTGCTGACTCGTGGCTTCTACTCTATAACTATCCAAAAGTGTTATTAGTATCTATTGTGAGTAATCCTTTCTGTTTATTTATCTTTTTTGAGACATGTGTAATACGGCTCTCTGAGCCAAAAATATATTAATTAATAACCTTAAGGTAAGGTTCAGTCAGATAGTGGGCATCAAAATTTCACTGCCAGTGACTGTAATTTGTCCATCACCCTAACAGATAAATATTTTCAGGAATACGCGTTTGATAAAACAATAGATGCAACATCAGAGCTCTATTTTATTTATAAAAAAAAGACTGTGAACTACACCAGGTATGAGCTGATTCTGTCGGGAGATGATTTTTGTCAGATTAAAACACTATAAAATTTCATTTCGTCAGAATATTACACCGATAAATCAATATACCATCTGCATATCCAAACAATAACCGCAATCATTCTCAGCAAATTTAACCATAATTAGCAACGTGCGAATTCATTGATGCAGATCAAAAAATACGAGTTTACATTACCAATCTTTGTTGAAAATTTAGCCGTAAAAATCATGTTATTACTATGCGCAAGAGTTTACTCCAGAGCCCAAAATAATAACTTGCAAAATAACCAATAATTAAAACTATCACCATATCTAAAAATAATGATCTCCGATAACTAAAATTCGTATTATCACGGTAGCGTTGATTTTCTTTCATCTCTTAAGAAAAACTTAACTTTTGCCTTATCAGGCCTGATCTAATTTTAGTCTATTTGATATCACAGCCCCGGCGAACCGGGGCATGATGACTATTTTGTATTCGCTTTACGTGCAAGCAACGGGAATATCAGCCCCAGTCCAACGAGGACAAATGGCGTAGTAATGTTCAGTGCCAATTGGAATGTCCACTCTGCAGTGAAGGCTTCCATTTTAGGGAAAATTCCTGTCAGGCAGGCAAAAGCGGTAAAGGCAAAACACCATATCCCGACGGTCATTGCCATCGGCTTATTACGAATAAAGACATACTCTGGTTTATATTTCTGCGCCAGGCGAACGACAGCAATAAACGCAACAAATACCCACAAATAACGCAGCGGCATCACTACCGAGTTAAGATTCAACAGCCATTTATAGAGATTGTTCATATCACCGATGCCGAGAGTCGGTAGCATAATCAGGATCGCCACCAGCACCAGAGTCAGAAAATAACCATTAACCGGCGTACCAGAAGCGTTGGTACGACATAAACTTGCTGGAATATATTTGCTGTCGGCATCGCCTAATAACACTTTAAGCGGTGCATCAATCGAAAATACCAGTGCGGCAACTTGCCCCAGAGTGTTCGCAATGGCATAAATCACCATTAAGGTATTACCCATATTGTAATACTCCCCCAGCTTCTGGAAGGCGTAATACTGACCGTTAGTCATCAAATCATCGGGAATATTGCGCGAGTCAAACATCATCCCCATCGCCAGTGAGCCGAGAATCGCACATACTGCTACCATGCCCGCCAGACACAACATCCCTTTTGGAAATTCTTTTCCTGGGTTGCGTGTTTGGTTAACGTAAGGAGAAATCTTCTCAGCACCACCAACCGCAAAAACCAGCATTGAAATGGTGGTAATGTAGGTGAAATCGATATGTGGTATGAATGTTTCCCAGGTAATGTTAGTAGTCGCAATATGCACTTCAGTAATCGCAGGCGCGGTTACCGCCATCGCCACATAAAGGAGCGACATGACAAACATCGCAATCCCTGCCACTGAACCAACAATTTTCAGTGACTTCATGCCTCGGGAGGCAACCCACATAAAGAAGATAAACAGCACCAGCGTTAACCCCTGTAACGCTACGACCGAATATTCTTTGATTAACGAACCATCGCCTTTCATCGCCCAACCGAGCGCGATCAGTATTGCCTGTGGTTTTTGTGCCAAATAAGGAATATGCACCACCCAGTAGGTCCATGCTGCAAGGTAAGCCAGCCCTGGCCCCATGGTATGTTTAATCCAGGTACTAACGCCCCCTCTCCCGTCTTTAAAGGTCGAACCTAACTGGCCGACAATCAGGGCATAAGGTGTGAAATAGAGCGCAAAAATAAATACCCATGAAAAAACAACCACCAGTCCCTGGTTGGCATAGTTATTTACAACGTTGCCAAAGCCCCAAACGGTAATAAATGACATCAAAGCAATGTTGTACCATCGCAACTGTTTTTCCTGAACGTTCCCAGCCATAGATCGATCCTTCGCCAATATTTAATGGATATTTAGAAAACGAGGAATTATGCGCGGCAAACAAGACGTGCGGAAATAGCGGAATGCAAAATTATAACCTGCTGCACACTTTATTTTTTAACGAATAAAATTTGCTAAAAAATAGTTGTACAGCGGAAACAAAAAACAGAGTGCGAAACAGCCAGTTCACACTCTGCACTCATTCATTTACACGTGAGCAACGGGTTTTGGTGTATGACCGGCGTTGCGAAGCAGCATGAGTAAATAAATAAACGACACACTGGCGATCATGATAAACAGCAGATTATCAGAGAAATTCTGCATTAACATGGCAGTAAAAGACGGGCCAAGCAGACTACCGACAGTATAACTTAACAATAACGCCTGATTCATTGCCACCAGCTGATGATGTTCAACTTTCTCGCAAGCCCAGGCCATCGCCACCGGATAGAGCGTAAAACCAGCTGCACCGAGGATGAACAACGCAGGTGCCATTGCCGCCTGACTTAACATCGCAATACTACCGAGAATGACGACAAATACCTGAACGCGCAGTACCAGCAGGCGACCAAATTTATCTGCCAGACGACCAATTGGCCATTGCCCAAGGATACCAGCACTAACCAGAACCGCCATCCAGAAGCCAATGCTGGCGTTGCTAATCCCTTTATGATTGAGGTACAGCGGCATCAGACCATACAAAGAACCCAGAACGATTCCCGAGATAATACAGCCGTTCACGCCAAGCCGCGCCTGACAAAGTTTTAGCATTGACGTAATTGGCGTCGAAGCATGGTTCTCAGCCTGCTGATTCACGATACGAGTAAACAGCAGCGGCAAGATCCCTGCCTGGGTCAACCCTGTAGCCCACGGCAATACGCTCATCAACTCGGTTGAAACTTTACTGAGCAGTAACTGGCCTAAAAACGTCCCCACATAATAAACCATCATATAGGCGGCAAGTAACCGCCCACGGTTACGTGACGTACCGCTGCACATCAGCGCGCTTTCTACCACCACCCAAATCATGGCGCAACCAACGCCTGCGACGAAACGCCAGGCTAACCAGCTCCAGAAACCAATCATCAAGCCAAGCCCGGCACAACCCGCAGCAAAAATAAAGGAAGCAAGGTAATAGCTGCGATTAAACCCAAAGCGTTTAATGACATACCCTGTCAGTAAAGTACCAACCAGGTTGCCGGTAAAATAAGACGAACTGACGACGCCGACCTGCCATGTGGGCAAGTGTACCTGGGCGAGCCATAGCGGCACGAGTGTATTTAACACCGCGATCGCCAGAGTCAACAAAAGTAGGCCAGACAGCAAAAGCATGACAGGCCGGGTATACGTGGACATGAATGAAAACCGTGAGGAAGTTCAAATTTCATGCGCATCATGCCACCGCCAAAAACATTGTCAATGGGTGAAAATACGTACATAACGCAGCGGCTGTATTATCGATTTATATTACTCATTCATAACACTAATAACGAAAAGATAATCAGTCTCATCTAATTGTTTTTATTGATCTAACATAACGTTCATATGTTTAGTTCAGTCGAAAAATTTCATGGTCACTGCAAACCTGAATTTCCCGTCTATGCTTTCAGGGCAACGCATCGCGTCTGAACGATTTCAGGCGTACCACTGACTCTCGAAAGGAGAAGAGAATGACCAAACCGTATGTTCGTCTCGATAAAAATGATGCTGCTGTTTTGTTAGTTGATCACCAGGCCGGTTTACTTTCCCTCGTGCGGGATATTGAACCTGACAAATTTAAAAATAACGTGCTGGCGCTGGGTGACTTAGCCAAATATTTCAATCTACCCACCATTCTTACTACCAGTTTTGAAACCGGTCCTAACGGCCCATTAGTCCCTGAACTGAAAGCACAGTTCCCGGATGCACCGTATATTGCCCGTCCGGGAAATATTAACGCCTGGGATAACGAAGATTTTGTTAAAGCGGTCAAGGCGACAGGTAAAAAGCAGTTGATTATCGCCGGAGTGGTCACCGAAGTTTGCGTAGCATTCCCGGCGCTTTCGGCGATTGAAGAAGGTTTCGATGTCTTTGTGGTGACTGACGCGTCAGGAACCTTTAACGAAATTACCCGGCATTCGGCATGGGATCGTATGTCACAAGCAGGGGCACAATTGATGACGTGGTTTGGTGTCGCCTGCGAACTGCACCGTGACTGGCGCAACGATATCGAAGGTCTGGCGACGCTGTTCTCTAACCACATTCCTGATTATCGTAATTTGATGACCAGTTATGACACCTTAACGAAACAGAAATAAAAGAAAACCGGGGCCGAGACCCCGGTTATAAACATCTTAGCTGGCAACGGCCATCCCCACAGTCATATGCAACCCGTAGAACACGCCGCGCCCGATTAACTCACCAGCCAGAAGCAGGATGAATGACACGAAAAGCAGCGATACAGCAGGCTGAGAACCTTTTAACTGCGGTACAATCCACAAGCACAGTGCCACGGCGATAAGCACAATCCGCCAGGCCATCAGCGCACCGTAATCCGGCACTAACGCCACTGCCTGTTGTACAGAAGAGTGAATCGTAGCGAGTTCAGCCCCCTGCATCACAGACATTACGCCGCTCACCACCAGCGCCAGCACTGAAATGGCCGGAAGTAAACGCATCACCCAACCATTAACCCCCGCCAGACGCAGTAACAAATATCCCAGCAGCGGGCCTCCCATAAACATAGTCAGGAAGAAGCCCATCGGTGTCCAGATGCTGTACCAGGTCGGTACGGTATCGATGCTGTTATAAACTCGCACCATCATCCAGACAAACACCACGCCGAGAATCATCGTCACCACCAGCCACAGCGTGCGTAATGCCGGTGACAGTTTTTTCAGCACTGCCAACAACCAGCCGATGCCACCTACGGCAAAAAAGATCGAACCACTGGCGATTTCATTACTCAATGCCGAAGAGCCAACCCGGTTGAGTGAGTTAAAGGCGCGCATAGGTGAGCCAAGGTGAAGCATTGAGGCGATAAAGCCAATGCCCATCAGTACCCACAAGCCAAACATACAGGTAATCACCCGCTGTTGGGTATCAGCCCGAAGTTCGCCTTTCAACAAGGCAAATGCCAGAACGATAAAACCGCCCACGACGCACTGCCCGAAGACCGTGAAGATCATCAACGGCCATTCATGCCATCCACTTCCCATCTCACACCTCCTTCGGATTTGCCAGATAGCCAGTGGTATCCCCGGTTGGGCGGCTGTTGGCGTTAGGTTTGATCACAATATTCGGTTTGGTAAAGTGCGCTCGTGGCAATGGCGCAACAGCCGCCAGATCACCATGTTTTTTACGCAGCTCGTCGATAGGGCCAAAATCCAGCGCCCGCAGCGGACAAGATTCAACGCAGATCGGCTTTTTACCTTCCGCGACACGGTCATAGCAACCATCGCATTTGGTCATATGCCCTTTGGTTTCGTTATACTGCGGTGCGCCATACGGGCAAGCCATATGGCAGTAACGACAGCCGATGCACACATCTTCATCAACAACGACAAAACCATCTTCACGTTTATGCATCGCGCCGCTCGGACAGACTTTGGTACACGCCGGATCTTCGCAGTGATTGCATGAAATCGAGAGATAGTAGGCAAATACGTTTTGATGCCAGACACCGTTATCCTCCTGCCAGTCGCCACCAGCATATTCATAAATGCGGCGGAAGCTGACTTCAGGCGTCAAATCTTTGTAGTCTTTACAAGCCAGTTCGCAGGTTTTGCAACCGGTGCAACGGCTGGAATCAATAAAAAATCCATACTGGGTTGTCATCGGTTACTCCTTACACCTTTTCAACCTGAACAAGGTTTGTATGCGACGGATTCCCCTTGGCGAGAGGAGACGGACGTTGAGTGGTCAGTACGTTGATACAACCACCCTTATCGACACGTTTTGCATCCGGGTCATACCAGGCGCCTTCGCCCAGTGCGACCACGCCCGGCATCATTCGTGGCGTCACTTTCGCCTCAATATGAACTTCACCACGATCGTTAAAGATCCTGACCTTATCGCCGTTGCTGATACCACGTTTTTGCGCATCAAGTGGGTTGATCCACATTTCCTGGCGGCAAGCCGCTTTCAGCACGTCTACGTTGCCGTAGGTGGAGTGAACACGAGATTTATAGTGGAAACCTGTAAGTTGCAGCGGATACTGTTTGTTCAGCGGATCCTGATAACTTTCAAAACCTGGCGTGTAGATCGGCAGTGGATCGATCACATCGCCTTCCGGCAATTCCCAGGTGGCGGCAATGTCAGCCAGCGCCTGTGAATAGATCTCAATTTTGCCTGATGGCGTGGTCAGTGGATTAGCCTGCGGATCTTCACGGAAGGCTTTATAAGCAACGTGATGCCCTTGTGGGTCGCGCTTTTTAAAGATCCCCTGCTGGCGGAACTCTTCAAAAGTAGGCAGTTCAGGAATCGCTTCCCGCGACTGGGCATACAGATGGCGCATCCACTCTTCCTGAGTACGACCTTCAGTAAACTGTTGCTCAACGCCAAGACGTTTTGCCAGTTCGCTGGTCATCTCATAGATGGTCTTACATTCAAAGCGCGGTTTAATCACCTGGTCGTTGAAAATCACATAAGACATATTCCCGCAGGATGCATCCAGCGCAAAGTCCATCTGTTCGGAAGCGGTGCAGTCCGGCAGCAGGATATCAGCGTATTTCGCGGATGATGTCATGTGGCAGTCGATAACCACAATCAGCTCGCACTTCTTATCATCCTGAAGGATTTCATGGGTGCGGTTAATTTCTGAATGTTGGTTAATCAGGCAGTTACCGGCATAGTTCCAGATCATCTTGATCGGCACATCCAGCTTATCTTTCCCGCGAACCCCATCACGCAGCGCCGTCATTTCCGGGCCTCGTTCAATGGCATCGGTCCACATAAACATGGATATGCTGGTCTGGATCGGATTTTCGAGAGTCGGCATACGGACAAACGGTAAGCTGTATGAACCTTCGCGCGCGCCGCTGTTCCCTCCATTGATACCAACGTTACCGGTCAGAATCGCCAGCATCGAGATAGCACGGGTTGCGATTTCACCATTAGCGTGACGCTGCGGCCCCCACCCCTGGCTGATAAACGCCGGTTTGGTACTGCCGATTTCACGAGCCAGTTTGATGATTTTGTCTGCCGGAACACCGGTGATTTGCGATGCCCATTCCGGCGTTTTGGCAACGCCGTCTGCCCCTTCACCCAGAATATAGGCTTTGTAGTGGCCATTTTTCGGCGCACTGGCTGGCAGGGTTTTCTCGTCGTAGCCAACGCAATATTTATCGAGGAATTCCTGATCAACCAGATTTTCGGTGATCATGACGTACGCCAGACCGTTAACCAGTGCGGCATCTGTTCCCGGACGAATTGGGATCCACTCATCTTCACGCCCGGCACCGGTGTCGGTATAGCGCGGATCGATGATGATCATGCGAGCATTTGATTTCTGACGTGCCTGTTCAAGGTAATAAGTTACCCCGCCGCCGCTCATTCGCGTTTCGCCCGGGTTATTACCAAACAGCACCACCAGCTTACTGTTTTCGATATCTGACGGGCTGTTGCCATCCGCCCAGCCGCCATAGGTATAGTTCAGACCTTCTGCAATTTGCGCGGAGGAATAATCACCATAATGGTTCAGATAACCGCCGCAGCAGTTCATCAGGCGTGCGACCAGGGTATTTCCCGGTGGCCAGGAACGGGTCATGGTGCCGCCCAGCGTACCTGTACCATAGTTCAGATAGATGGATTCATTACCGTACTCTTTAATCAGGCGCTGCATATTGGTCGCGATAATGTCGTAGGCTTCTTCCCAGCTAATACGCTCGAATTTGCCTTCACCGCGCGCCCCGACGCGTTTCATCGGATATTTCAGGCGGTCTGGGTTATAAACGCGGCGACGCATGGAACGTCCACGCAAACAGGCGCGTACCTGATGCAGGCCGTCGTAATTGTCATCACCGGTATTATCTGTTTCGACGTATTTGATTTCACCGTCCACAACATGCATTCGCAGTGGGCAGCGGCTACCGCAGTTAACTGTACATGCGCTCCAGATAACTTTCTCGTCAGAATTTGCCGCAATGGCGTTATCGACAGCGTGCGCTATTCGACTAAAAGGTAATGTTAATGCACTGCTGGCCATCGCCAGGCCACCGATCGCTGTCGTTTTAACCAAACCACGGCGACTCACCTCAGCAGCCAATACCGCATCAGGGATTTTCGTTTTCATAATGGCTCACTCAAGCTTGCTCACGATTAATTCCAGTAACAAACCGTATTGTGTAATTATTTTTATAGCTGGCGCTATATAGGTTTGTATACATCGAATGATTTGAAAATCAACAGGATAGGTAGATTTTCACTCGTAAGTAGTATTGCGCTTAAGTAACGAGTAATTATTGTTTGGTATCAAAGGGAGACAAAAAAAGCGCCCGCAGGCGCTTTTTAGATTCAGAAAAATTGGGTATTAGCCAATATATTCCAGTCCGTTCATATATGGACGCAAAACTTCTGGTACTTCAATACGACCATCGGCCTGCTGATAGTTTTCCATTACCGCAACCAGCGTGCGACCAACAGCCAGCCCGGAACCGTTCAGGGTATGAACCAGACGGGTTTTCTTGTCAGACTTGCTGCGGCAGCGTGCCTGCATACGACGCGCCTGGAAATCCCAGACGTTAGAGCAGGAAGAAATTTCGCGGTAGGTGTTCTGCGCCGGGATCCATACTTCCAGGTCGTAAGTTTTGCACGCGCCAAAGCCCATGTCACCAGTGCAAAGGATGATTTTACGGTACGGCAGACCCAGCAGTTGCAGGACTTTTTCTGCATGACCGGTCATCTCTTCCAGCGCCGCCATAGAGTCTTCCGGGCGCACGATCTGAACCATTTCAACTTTGTCGAACTGGTGCATACGGATCAGACCACGGGTATCACGACCATAAGAACCGGCTTCAGAACGGAAGCATGGCGTATGGGCGGTCATCTTAATCGGCAGGTCATCTTCATCAATGATTTCACCGCGAACCAGGTTGGTCAGCGGAACTTCTGCCGTTGGGATCAGCGCGTAGTTACTGGTGTCTGCTTCTTCTTCCAGCGGACGGGTATGGAACAGGTCGCCAGCAAATTTCGGCAACTGACCTGTACCGTAAAGCGTATCCTGGTTAACCAGATACGGGACATAGTTTTCACTATAGCCATGCTGCTCGGTATGCAGATCCAGCATAAACTGCGACAATGCGCGGTGCATACGTGCGATCTGCCCTTTCATCACCACAAAGCGCGAACCGGTCAGCTTAACCGCTGCTGCAAAGTCGAGGCCAGAGTGCATTTCACCCAGCGTCACGTGGTCACGAACTTCAAAGTCAAACTCACGCGGGGTGCCCCAGCGGCTGACTTCAACGTTGTCATTTTCGTCTTTACCCACCGGCACTTCATCTGCAGGCAGGTTAGGGATTGTCAGCGCGATATCGCGAATTTCAGCCTGTAAAGCATCCAGCTCGGCTTTTGCTGCATCCAGCTCTTCGCCCAGTTTGTTCACTTCCAGACGTAAAGGCTCGATATCTTCCCCGCGCGCTTTCGCCTGGCCAATGGATTTCGATCGGGAGTTACGCTCCGCTTGCAGGTTTTCCGTTTTGACCTGCAATACTTTACGACGCTCTTCAAGAGCGCCCAGCTTATCTACATCCAGCTTAAAGCCCCGGCGTGCCAGTTTTTCAGCGACTGCGTCTGGCTCATTACGCAGCAGATTGGGATCGAGCATGCTTATCCTGTGCTTATCGAATTAAATGGGAGATGTGGCCACAGCCTGCGACCACAGGGATACAGTAACAACATTACCGCAACGATAACATTAACGGTAGCGTTTTATGGGGCTATTTTGATCCTGTTCAGCCAGCCAGGCGAGCTTTTCGCCAATCTTGCCTTCCAGCCCCCTGTTTGTCGGGAAATAATAGCGTGTTTGTGCTATTTCCGGTGGGAAGTAAACCTCACCGGCCGCATAAGCGTTTGCTTCATCATGAGCGTAACGATATTCCTGCCCGTAGCCCATTTCCTTCATTAATTTCGTCGGCGCATTACGCAAATGAACCGGCACGTCATAATCCGGACGTTCGCGAGCATCGACCAGCGCGGCTTTAAACGCCGTATACACAGCGTTGCTTTTCGGTGCGCAGGCCAGGTAAACAATCGCCTGGGCAATGGCGCGTTCGCCTTCTGCCGGACCAACACGGGTAAAGCAATCCCATGCAGCAATCGCTACCTGCATCGCACGTGGGTCAGCATTGCCGACGTCTTCCGACGCTATCGCCAGACAGCGACGCGCGACATATAACGGATCACCACCAGCAGTAATAATTCGCGCATACCAGTACAACGCCGCATCAGGTGCGCTGCCACGCACAGATTTATGCAGTGCGGAAATCAGATCGTAAAAGCGATCGCCTTTGTTATCGAAGCGGGCGCTACGCTCACCGGCGATTTCCGTCAGTAATTCGGGCTTCAGGACACGTTTGCCACTGCCATCGACTTCGGCCATATCCGCCATCATTTCCAGCGTATTTAACGCCCGACGCGCGTCACCATTCACCAGTTCAGCAATCGCACGGCGTGTTTCATCTGGCAGAACAATATCCTGCCCGCCATAGCCGCGCGTTTTGTCTTCCATCGCCTGAGTAAGTACTCGCTCAATATCCTCGGTCGTCAATGATTTCAGCAGATAGACGCGGGCACGTGAAAGCAGCGCCGAATTAAGCTCAAACGAGGGGTTTTCAGTCGTCGCGCCAATGAAAGTGATGGTGCCATCTTCAATATGCGGTAGAAACGCATCCTGCTGGCTCTTGTTGAAGCGATGTACTTCGTCAACAAACAGAATGGTGCGGCGTCCGGCGTTGCGGTTCTGCCGCGCGCGCTCGATCGCCTCGCGAATCTCTTTCACACCAGAAGTAACGGCAGAAATACGTTCCACATCAGCGTTTGCGTAGCGGGCGATCACTTCAGCAAGGGTCGTTTTACCCGTACCCGGCGGCCCCCAGAGGATCATTGAATGCAGATGCCCGGCTTCGATAGCGCGCGGCAACGGCTTCCCCGCAGCCAGCAAATGTTGCTGACCGATATACTGTGCTAAATTTTCTGGCCGCATACGCGCGGCCAGAGGTTGAAAAGTATTATCCGAAAAATCGAGCGACAGATTGCTCACTCAGGTGCCTCTACTTACGTTGGTCATCTACCGTTACGCCTTGCGGCGGGGTGAAGGTAAATTTCGCTGCATCCACAACGCCATTTTGCTGGGATTTCAGTTGATAACTGCTGCGCTGATCGTCCTGCTCCACCGCGCTAAACTGATGGATTGTGCCGTCACGCCCCACGTTGATGGTGAACTGCTTCAGGTTGCCATTGCTGGCTTTCGGCGTGAGGACAAAGTCATCGCCATTCTGTTTGATATTGTACTGCTGCCAGTCGCTGGACTGGTTGCGGGCAATCAGCATAAACGGCGTATTACCGGTAGCATCTTTCAGCCAGGTTGCCGTAGCCTGCTCAACGAACGGGTTATAGAACCACAGTGTTTTACCGTCAGAAACCAGGATGCTTTCATCAGGTTGAGTCATATGCCAGTTGAATAAGTTAGGACGTTTCACCCACAGATCGCCCTGACCTTCCTGCACCGCCGCGCCGCTACCGTCAGTCACTTTTTGCGTGAAGCTGGCGTGGAAGCTGCTGACTTTATCCAGGCGGCTTTTCAGATCGCTTGCGGCATCAGCCCAAACACTGGACGCCACTAAACTTGAGAGTAATGCACAGGTGATGGCAATTTTTTTCATCATTGTTCCTCAAATTACGTCACTCCCAAACGGGAGTTCCCTCTACTCTATTCCAGGCTAATAATCAGCTTGAGGAAAGAAGAAAATACTGAATTTTCAGTTGATAGAGTGCCGAATGCGACGCTATTGCGTCTTATCCGGCCTACACATCCATTAGTCAAACGGCGGTGGGGCCAGCACTTCACGATTACCGTTGTGCCCCTGTTCGCTGACGATCCCCTGCGCTTCCATCTGTTCGATAATACGCGCCGCACGGTTATAACCAATGCGGAACTGACGCTGTACGCCTGAAATTGACGCTTTGCGTTTTTCAGTGACAAACTGCACCGCCTGATCGAACAACGGATCCAGTTCTTCAGCGCCATCGAAACCGCCCGCGCCACTTTCGCTTTCACTGTCGGAGGTGATGCCATCAACATACTGTGGGCGACCACGCGCTTTCCAGTCCTGCACCACGGCATGAACTTCCTGATCCCGAACAAAGGCACCATGAACACGTACCGGCATGGTGGAGTTCGGCCCGGAGTAGAGCATATCCCCCATGCCCAGTAACGATTCGGCACCAGCCTGATCGAGAATGGTTCGTGAGTCAATTTTACTGGATACCGTAAAGGCGATACGGGTCGGAATATTCGCTTTAATCAGACCTGTAATAACATCAACTGATGGACGTTGCGTTGCCAGTACGAGGTGGATACCTGCGGCACGGGCTTTTTGCGCCAGACGTGCAATCAGCTCTTCCACTTTTTTACCCACCGTCATCATCAGGTCGGCAAATTCATCCACCAGAACAACAATATAAGGCTCTTTTTTCAGCACCGGATGCTGAGCATCCATACTGTCGCCCGGTTTCCAGTACGGATCTGGTATTGGGCGCATCATACGGTCAGCTTCAGCAATTTTTTCGTTATAACCCGCCAGGTTACGCACACCCAGCGCAGACATCAGTTTATAACGACGCTCCATTTCGTTGACGCACCAGCGTAAAGCGTTGGCAGCATCTTTCATGTCGGTCACGACTTCCGTTAGCAGATGCGGAATACCTTCATATACCGAAAGCTCCAGCATTTTCGGGTCGATCATGATGAAACGCACATCTTCCGGCTGCGCTTTATAGAGCATACTCAGGATCATGGCGTTCACACCGACTGACTTACCGGAGCCGGTAGTGCCCGCAACCAACAAATGCGGCATTTTTGCCAGATCGGCAACGACCGGATCGCCAGCGATATCTTTACCCAGCACTATCGTTAATGGCGATGGGTTATCGCGGAACTTAGCGTTGTCCAGCACTTCGCGCAGGTAAACGGTTTGGCGTTTTTTGTTGGGTAACTCCAGACCTACGTAAGGTTTACCCGGAATAACTTCAACGACACGAACCGCCACGGTTGATAGCGAACGAGCGAGGTCACGTGACAAATTAGAAATACGCGCCGCTTTTACGCCCGGTGCCAGATTCAGCTCAAAGCGGGTGATAACTGGCCCCGGAGAATAATTGACGACATCGGCTTTAATGCGGAAATCAGCCAGACGCGCCTCTACCAGACGCGCCATTTGCTCAAGCGCAAAGGTATCTACGGGTTCCACTTCGCTCGGCGGCGGCGTCAGCAAATCCAGAGAAGGCAGCGGCGTCGTCGGTTTGTGTAGTGGACGACTGTCGCCATTGCGCATTAACAGCGGATGAAGCAGGGTATCCTGCGACTGTGGCGCTACCGGTTGCTGCGGCTGCTGATACTGCGGCTGCGGCGCTACCGGTTGCTGCGGCTGCTGATATTGCTGCTGTGGCGCTACCGGTTGCTGCGGCTGCTGATATTGCTGCTGTGGCGCTACCGGTTGTTGCGGCTGTTGATAGTGCTGCTGCGGTGCTACCGGTTGTTGCGGCTGTTGATACTGCGGCTGTGGCGCTACCGGTTGTTGCGGCTGTTGATACTGCGGCTGTGGCGCTACCGGTTGTTGCGGCTGTTGATACTGCGGCTGTGGCGCTACCGGTTGTTGCGGCTGTGGCGCTACCGGTTGCTGCGGCTGCTGAACAGGTTCAACAATTGGCGTAAACAGCGGTTCGTGTGGACCATCATCCACTAACGCTTTCATCGGTGAAAATTCGAAATCATCCAGCGAGAACGGATTCGCCCCAGCCGGTTGTTCACCGGAATAACGCTGCTGCTGAGTCTGGGCAAACTGACGAGCCAGCTCAGCCTCTGCCGCAGCATCTGCATCTTCCACGTTCACTGGCACATCATGTTGATATTGCTCGCCATAGCGTTGCTGCTGCGTCTGGGCGAACTGACGAGCCAGTTCATCCTGCTGCATCGCATCGATTTCATCATCGTTATACTGCCCGCCAGCATCGTACTGGTTGCGCTGGGCTTCACGAGCCTTCTCTTCCGCTGCACGCTGTGAGGGCAGCTTAATGCCATATGACGCCAGTTCACGACGTGTTGGTACGCGGATACGCTTCGGTCGAGGTAACTGCGGGCCAATGCCCTCTTTCACTTGCGGACGCGGCGCACCGCTATTTGCCAGGCTGAAAACAGGCGCAGCAACCGTCGCTGCGGCTCCCGTCGCCAGGGTCGCTTTTTTCACGCCCGATGCCAGCGGTGAAACAGCGGCAGCGGCTTCTACTGGAGGAACTGCTGCAACAGAAGTTGCTTTCAGCGAAGATTTGATCGGTTCTGGTTCTTTAACCGGTTCAGGAATCGGTTGATACCAGGCCGCAAGTTGTTCACGTTCACGGGCACGCTTCTCTTCCACTTCTTCAAAATAGTAAAGCGGAGGACGCGCAGGCTTTGTCTCTTCTACAACAGGCTCAGGTGTCGCGACAGGCTGCTGTTCAACAGGTTGCGGCTGTTGGTACAACGGCTCCTGAACGGCTGGCTGCTGATAAGTTTGCTCAGTCTGGTATGTAGACTGTGGAGCAAAAGCGGATTGCTGCTCTTCGGCTTGCCAGGCGTTACCAGCCACCGGCTGTTCTGGTGCAGGGGCATAATACGGCTGTTGAACAGGTTGTTCCGCAGCAGGCGCGTAAGATGGTTGCTGAACAGCTTGTTCAGGGGCGTAGTAAGGTTGCTGAACCGGTTGTTCCGCAGCAGGCGTATAGTACGACTGCTGTGGCGGTACAGGCTGTTGCAGCGGCTCATTATATTGCACCGCAGGCTGCGAATATTGTGGCTGCTGTGGGTAACCTTCCGCTGCAGGAGCAATAACCGGCTCGCCCGTTTGCGGCTCCGGTACAGGCTGCCAGGCAACAGTAGGTTGCGCAGGTGGAACATCAACAGAGGCAACAGGCGGCGTCTGAGTAACAGGTTCAACCGGCGCGGCCCAGCTTTGCGTCGCCGTGGTTGCAGCCGCTGCGGCAGCGACAGGCTCGGTAATCGGCGCACCATTTAATAAAGGATCGTATTCGTCATACTCTGGCTGCGTTGCACGATTGCCCGAAAACAGGACGTCATCAGGATCGGCTGCTACGCCGCGCGCAGTGTAGGTAACATCGTCTTCATCATCCATCCGCTTGCCGGAAAATAACGCAGCGTCTGTTTGCCGCCCCATCGGATTAATGAATTTTTCCGCCAGGCGTTTACGACGCGCTAGCGCGCCGCGAAGAATACGGGCACGGCGTGATTCATGCTGTTTGCCGTGATTTTCATCTTCATACTCTTCGTCGTCTTCATACTCATCTTCATCGACCCAGGTATCATCGCGACGGGTGCGATTACTGGCGAAGGTGAGAATGTTTAAAATCCAGCCGCCCAGTTTTTCGGCAATAGTCACCCAGGACCAACCGGTAAACAGCGTCAGGCCAGCTGCCCAGACGCAAAGCAGCGCAATAGTTCCCCCACTGCTGTGTAGCAGAGGCTGCAACGTGGTGCTTAATAAACTACCGATTACGCCACCAGAGGCAAAATACCAGATATCGTCGGCGTTAATGGCTGCCAGACCACAGGAGGTAAGGATGAGCGCCAGCACGCCAATAATACGTAACGAAACGGCAAAATAATCAATGTATTCGTCGCTGGCCTGATGACGCCACGCAAACCAACAGCCACCGACAATGATGACGGGGATGGTGTAAGCCATCACGCCAAAAATGAAGAACAGGGTATCGGCCAGCCACGCACCAGGAGCCCCACCTAAATTATGGATAGGCTCATGCCAGGCCGTTTGCGACCAGCTAGGATCCGAAGGGTTAAAACTCAATAAAGCTGCCATCAACCAGACGGCAAACAGGACAATAAGAATCAGCAACGCCTCCAGAAGTCGGCGCCCGCTGCTTAACTTTGTCAATGTGACTTCTTTGTCTTCAGTGTATTCCTGGCTCAAGAAAGGCTCTCCAGGTTACAGGCTTTTCCTGCCCGATGCTAAAACGGACAACAGTACCAGGTTACCCCAGTACTGTTGCTGTATGGATTAACAGGAGTGTAATCAAAATACGCCGATTTTGCACCTGTTCCGTGTTAGCGCGTCTTAATAACCAGACGATTACTCTGCTTGACTTCTTCCATAACAACGTATGTCCGTGTGTCATTGACGCCAGGCAGACGCAGCAGAGTTTCCCCCAGCAGCTTACGGTAAGCTGACATATCCGGCACGCGTGTTTTCAACAGGTAGTCGAAATCACCAGATACTAAATGACACTCCTGAATTTCTTCAAGTTTTTGTACAGCGGTATTGAATTGTTCAAACACATCCGGAGCACCACGATTCAGAGTAATCTCAACGAATACCAGAAGTGATGCATCCAGATAATGCGGGTTCAGCAGTGCCGTATAGCCCTGGATAAACCCTTGTCTTTCCAGCCGACGCACACGCTCAAGGCACGGCGTTGGGGAAAGTCCCACACGTTTAGAAAGCTCGACGTTAGAAATACGCCCATCCTTTTGCAACTCATTAAGAATGTTACGATCGATACGGTCGAGATCTTTGCCAGGGCGCTTCTTGCTATCTACCATTATTATTGTCTCTCTGTATTCCTTCCCTACTCCTGTCTGACCCTGAAAACATCACTGTTCAGAGTCGCTACCCGTCACGATAGACCGAAATCATTAAGATTCACGGCGCGCAATGCCTGGGTCTACGGTGAGAAGACCGTTGCCTGGAGGCTGCTATCGACATCACGAATGGCGTCTGTCCACGCCATGCGTAGATTTCACTAGCACGGTAAACATGGTATTTACATGCATGATTATGCGCATATAAGAATACTGTTTTTTTCTTCCTCGAATGTTTTCGCAAAACACCAGGTGATTGTCAAAGCAAAACATCGTTTTTTAGTACAACATGCCAGTTATTCATTAACAGTCGCGTTTAATCATCATTTAATCGGCTTATAAACCGGAAAAATTAAGTAGCAGGCGTGATAATGACAGAAGAATTTGACATGCTTATCGCTTCTGACGATTGCACAAATCGTTAACAAAATCGTCATACTCTTTTTTTACGTCTGTAAATTCCCTACAATCCTGCCCATTGTCTGCCAACAACTATGGGGATCTCATGGGCACGACCAAACACAGTAAACTGCTTATCCTGGGTTCAGGCCCGGCGGGCTATACCGCTGCTGTCTACGCGGCGCGCGCCAACCTGCAACCCGTGCTGATTACCGGCATGGAAAAAGGCGGCCAACTGACCACCACCACGGAAGTGGAAAACTGGCCAGGCGATCCAAACGATCTGACCGGTCCGTTATTAATGGAACGCATGCATGAACATGCCACCAAATTTGAAACTGAAATCATCTTTGATCACATCAACAAAGTGGATTTGCAGAATCGTCCGTTCCGTCTGTCTGGCGACAGCGGCGAGTACACCTGCGATGCGCTGATTATTGCTACCGGAGCTTCTGCTCGCTATCTCGGCCTGCCCTCTGAAGAAGCCTTTAAAGGACGTGGGGTTTCTGCCTGTGCGACCTGCGATGGATTCTTCTACCGTAATCAGAAGGTTGCGGTTATCGGCGGCGGTAATACCGCTGTTGAAGAGGCATTGTATCTCTCTAACATTGCTTCTGAAGTACACCTGATTCACCGCCGCGATACTTTCCGCGCAGAAAAAATTCTGATTAAGCGTCTGATGGATAAAGTGGAGAACGGCAACATCATTCTGCACACCAACCGTACGCTGGAAGAAGTGACCGGCGATCAGATGGGTGTCACTGGCGTTCGTCTTCGTGATACGCAAAACAGCGATAACATCGAGTCACTCGACGTTGCCGGTCTGTTTGTTGCCATTGGTCACAGCCCGAATACTGCCATTTTCGAAGGGCAACTGGAACTGGAAAACGGCTACATCAAAGTACAATCGGGTATTCATGGTAATGCCACCCAGACCAGCATTCCGGGCGTCTTTGCCGCAGGTGATGTGATGGATCATATTTATCGCCAGGCCATTACTTCCGCCGGTACAGGCTGCATGGCGGCACTGGATGCTGAACGCTACCTCGACGGTTTAGCTGACGCAAAATAATTTTACAAATCAGTAACAAAAGTAAAGAAGGCGACACCATGCGACTATGGGTCGCCTTTATTATTCCTCCGTTGTAACATTGCCCTGCAAAAAATTCTGATAACTCACCTGCTAAGCGTGCAATGAATAAATCCCGTCAAAAAGAGTTAACCCGCTGGTTAAAACAGCAAAGCGTCATCTCCCAACGGTGGCTGAATATTTCTCGTCTGTTGGGCTTTGTAAGTGGCATATTGATAATTGCCCAGGCCTGGTTCATGGCGCGTATTCTGCAGCACATGATTATGGAGAACATCCCCCGCGAAGCCCTGCTTCTGCCCTTTACTTTACTGGTGCTGACCTTTGTGTTGCGCGCATGGGTGGTCTGGTTGCGCGAACGGGTGGGTTATCACGCCGGGCAGCATATCCGTTTTGCCATCCGCCGCCAGGTTCTCGACCGTTTGCAGCAAGCAGGACCAGCGTGGATTCAGGGCAAACCAGCGGGGAGTTGGGCGACGCTGGTACTCGAGCAAATTGACGATATGCATGATTACTATGCTCGCTACCTGCCACAAATGGCGCTGGCAGTGTCGGTGCCGCTGCTGATTGTGGTAGCAATATTCCCTTCTAACTGGGCTGCGGCGCTTATTCTGCTGGGCACTGCGCCGTTAATCCCGTTGTTTATGGCGTTAGTTGGAATGGGCGCCGCCGATGCAAACCGACGTAACTTTCTCGCACTTGCTCGCTTAAGTGGGCATTTCCTCGATCGCCTGCGCGGCATGGAAACGCTGCGTATTTTTGGTCGTGGTGAAGCTGAAATTGAAAGCATTCGTTCTGCTTCGGAAGATTTCCGTCAACGGACAATGGAAGTGCTGCGGCTGGCATTTTTATCCTCTGGCATACTGGAGTTCTTTACCTCGCTGTCGATTGCCCTTGTGGCGGTGTACTTTGGTTTTTCCTATCTCGGCGAGCTGGATTTTGGTCACTATGATACTGGCGTGACGCTGGCTGCGGGTTTTCTGGCGCTGATACTTGCGCCGGAGTTTTTCCAGCCATTGCGCGATCTCGGTACGTTTTATCATGCTAAAGCCCAGGCTGTTGGCGCGGCGGACAGTCTGAAAACGTTTATGGAAACCCCGCTCGCCCATCCGCAGCGCGGTGAGACGGAATTAACATCGACAGATCCGGTGACCATTGAGGCCGAGGATCTGTTTATCACATCGCCGGAAGGTAAAATGCTGGCCGGACCGCTGAACTTTACTTTGCCAGCAGGTCAACGTGCGGTGTTGGTTGGTCGTAGCGGTTCAGGTAAAAGTTCACTGCTTAATGCGCTTTCCGGTTTTCTCTCATATCAGGGATCACTACGGGTCAACGGGATAGAATTACGTGATTTATCACCGGAATCGTGGCGTAAACATCTCTCCTGGGTTGGGCAAAATCCACAATTACCAGCAGCAACACTACGGGACAATGTGCTACTGGCGCGACCTGATGCCAGCGAACAAGAGTTACAAACAGCACTGGATAACGCCTGGGTCAGTGAGTTTCTACCGCTCCTGCCACAAGGAGTTGATACGCCTGTTGGCGACCAGGCTGCCCGCCTTTCCGTGGGGCAGGCGCAACGCGTGGCGGTGGCTCGCGCATTACTGCATCCCTGTTCGCTATTACTGTTGGATGAACCCGCTGCCAGCCTGGATGCACACAGTGAACAGCGAGTGATGGAGGCGCTGAATGCCGCCTCTTTGCGCCAGACTACGTTAATGGTCACCCACCAGTTAGAAGATCTTGCTGACTGGGACGCCATATGGGTGATGCAGGATGGTCAGATTATTGAGCAAGGGCGTTACGCGGAATTAAGCGTGGCTAACGGTCCTTTCGCTACATTGCTGGCTCATCGTCAGGAGGAGATTTAAATGCGCGCTTTGCTACCCTATCTGGCTCTGTATAAACGTCATAAATGGATGTTAAGCCTTGGTATTGTGTTGGCGATTATTACTCTGCTCGCCAGTATCGGTCTGTTGACGCTTTCCGGCTGGTTCCTCTCCGCCTCAGCGGTTGCGGGCGTTGCAGGACTGTACAGCTTCAACTATATGCTCCCCGCCGCAGGGGTGCGTGGCGCGGCAATCACCCGTACCGCAGGGCGTTATTTTGAACGTCTGGTGAGTCATGACGCGACTTTCCGCGTATTGCAGCATCTGCGCATTTACACCTTCAGTAAACTTTTGCCGCTCTCCCCTGCCGGGCTGGCGCGCTATCGTCAGGGCGAATTGCTCAACCGCGTCGTGGCGGATGTTGATACGCTCGATCATCTTTATTTGCGCGTTATCTCACCGCTGGTGGGCGCTTTTGTGGTGATTATGGTGGTGACAATTGGGTTAAGCTTCCTCGATTTCACCCTCGCCTTCACGCTGGGCAGCATTATGTTGCTGACGTTGTTCCTGATGCCTCCGCTATTTTATCGTGCTGGTAAAAGCACAGGGCATAATCTGACTCATCTTCGCGGGCAGTATCGCCAGCAACTGACAGCCTGGCTGCAAGGGCAAGCTGAACTGACCATTTTTGGTGCCAGCGATCGTTATCGTACGCAGTTAGAGAATACTGAAATTCAGTGGCTGGAAGCGCAACGCCGTCAATCTGAACTAACCGCTTTATCGCAAGCGATAATGCTGCTCATTGGCGCGTTAGCGGTGATCCTGATGCTGTGGATGGCGTCTGGCGGCGTTGGTGGCAATCCTCAACCCGGCGCGTTAATTGCCCTGTTTGTCTTCTGTGCGTTAGCTGCGTTTGAGGCTCTGGCGCCGGTGACAGGTGCATTTCAGCATCTGGGGCAAGTCATTGCCTCTGCAGTACGGATCACTGACTTAACGGATCAAAAACCGGAAGTCACCTTCCCTGATACCCAAACCCATGTTGCCGATCAGGTTTCCGTGACGTTACGTGATGTTCAGTTCACTTATCCTGAGCAATCACAGCAAGCTCTTAAAGGGATTTCCCTTCAGGCAAACGCCGGAGAACATATTGCGATTCTCGGTCGAACGGGATGCGGTAAATCAACACTGTTACAACTGCTGACTCGCGCATGGGACCCACAACAGGGCGAGATTTTGCTTAACGGTAGCTCTATAGCCAGCCTGAATGAAGCGACTCTGCGCCAGACCATCAGCGTTGTGCCACAGCGTGTACATCTGTTTAGCGCAACGCTGCGAGATAATCTGTTACTTGCAGCACCAGGCAGCAGTGATGAGGCTCTGGCGGAGATCTTGCGCCGCGTCGGTCTGGAGAAGCTGCTTGAAGACGCAGGACTCAACAGTTGGCTGGGTGAAGGTGGACGCCAACTCTCCGGTGGCGAACTGCGCCGTCTGGCTATCGCCCGTGCGCTATTACACGATGCTCCACTGGTATTGCTGGACGAACCAACCGAAGGCTTAGATGCCACAACTGAAAGCCAGATCCTTGAATTACTTGCAGAAATGATGCGTGAGAAAACGGTGTTAATGGTCACCCATCGACTTCGCGGTCTCTCTCGTTTCCAGCAAATAATTGTGATGGACAACGGACAAATTATTGAGCAAGGTACTCACGCAGAACTGCTTGCCAGACAGGGGCGTTATTACCAGTTTAAGCAGGGTTTGTGAGCTATTATTGAACGATCCGACTTGCGTAGTGGAGTTTTGCGGTCATGCGCCTGGTTCAGCTTTCTCGCCATTCAATAGCCTTCCCTTCCCCGGAAGGCGCATTACGTGAGCCTAACGGCTTGCTGGCGCTGGGGGGCGATCTAAGCCCTGCGCGTCTGTTAATGGCTTATCAACGCGGTATTTTTCCGTGGTTTTCTCCTGGCGACCCTATTCTGTGGTGGTCGCCCGACCCTCGCGCGGTATTATGGCCAGAATCACTGCATATTAGTCGCAGTATGAAACGCTTTCATAAACGCTCGCCCTATCGTGTCACAATGAATTACGCCTTTGGTCAGGTTATTGAAGGTTGTGCCAGCGATCGCGAAGAAGGAACCTGGATCACGCGCGACGTGGTTGAAGCCTACTACCGCCTGCACGAGTTGGGTCATGCCCACTCGATTGAAGTCTGGCGTGAAGACGAGCTTGTCGGCGGCATATATGGCGTGGCGCAGGGAACGTTATTTTGTGGTGAGTCGATGTTCAGCCGCATGGAAAATGCGTCCAAAACGGCGCTCCTGGTATTCTGCGAAGAATTTATCCATCACGGTGGCAAATTAATCGACTGTCAGGTGCTTAATGATCACACAGCTTCGCTTGGCGCCTGCGAAATTCCCCGCAGGGATTACCTCAATTATCTTAATCAAATGCGCCCGGAACGATTGCCGAATAACTTCTGGGTGCCACGGCAATTGTTTTCGCCTCAGAAATGAATGTTTTCGGCACATTTCTCTCCAGAGTGTTATAATTGCGGTCGCAGAGTTGGTTACGCTCATTACTCCGCTGCCGATAAGGAATTTTTCGCGTCAGGTAACGCCCACCGTTTATCTCACCGCTCCCTTATACGTTGCGCTTTTGGTGCGGCTTAGCCGTGTGTTTTCGGAGTTATGTGCCAAACCTGTTTGTTGCGATTTAGCGCGCAAATCTTTACTTATTTACAGAACTTCGGCATTATCTTGCCGGTTCAAATTACGGTAGTGATACCCCAGAGGATTAGATGGCCAAAGAAGACAATATTGAAATGCAAGGCACCGTTCTTGAAACGTTGCCTAACACCATGTTCCGCGTAGAGTTAGAAAACGGTCACGTGGTTACTGCACACATCTCCGGTAAAATGCGCAAAAACTACATCCGCATCCTGACGGGCGACAAAGTGACTGTTGAACTGACCCCGTACGACCTGAGCAAAGGCCGCATTGTCTTCCGTAGTCGCTGATTGTTTTGCCGCCTGATGGGCGAAGAGAAAGAACGAATAAAAGGTCGGTTTAACCGGCCTTTTTATTTTGTGATATGTATGAAGTACTTTGGAAGTATAAGTCCATAACTTGTCTCGATGTAGATATACTGCACAAGTTGTTTACAGTATGAGCAAACAATAATTATCATTAAAATTCTTCTTGACCGTTTTACTCCAACTCCCTATAGTAGCGCCCCGTTGCCACCCATGAGATTTGGCAGCAAAACAATTTGGTGAGGTGTCCGAGTGGCTGAAGGAGCACGCCTGGAAAGTGTGTATACGGCAACGTATCGGGGGTTCGAATCCCCCCCTCACCGCCATATTTAAAGAAGAGCTCGTACGAAAGTGCGAGCTTTTTTTCGCATTTTATCTGCCTGTACGGCAGTGAACATGGTGGGCGGGTGGAGTATGTTACCTGTGAATTTCTAAGCTGCCTGTACGGCAGTGAACCGAATGGCTTTTGATTCCTCGCTAAAGCGCACTTTCTAAGCTGCCTGTACAGCAGTGAACTCAAATACTACACGTTTAGCCCGTTGTTAATAAAGCAAAACCATCTCATTTTCCTGCTACCACCCTTTTTTATCCTTACCTTCCCGCAGGACTAATTATCAACAACTTACCATCATCATTAAAAAAAGGGTCTGAACCTCCTCCACCCCATAAACAAAAAGTCCGTAACCTCTTTCGAGATTACGGACTTCACCAACCTACCTAACAATCAGATTAATGCGCTGCTTCCGCCTTGTGCTTTTGCGCACTCTGGAATCCGTAGGTCAGCTCATTTTTCTCTTTATCCAGTGCAACGGTGACCTGGCCGCCGTCCACCAGCGAGCCAAACAGCAGTTCGTTAGCGAGCGGTTTTTTCAGGTTGTCCTGAATGACGCGAGCCATCGGACGTGCACCCATTGCCCGGTCGTAACCTTTCTCGGCCAGCCAGTTACGTGCTTCCTGACTCACTTCCAGAGAAACACCTTTTTGATCCAGCTGAACCTGCAACTCGACGATGAATTTATCCACCACCTGATGGATTACGTCGGTTGACAGATGATCGAACCAGATAATGTTGTCGAGACGGTTACGGAACTCTGGCGTAAAGATCTTCTTGATCTCTTCCATCGCATCGGTGCTGTTATCCTGGTGGATAAGGCCAATAGATTTGCGCTCGGTTTCACGTACCCCGGCGTTGGTGGTCATCACCAGCACCACGTTACGGAAATCTGCCTTGCGTCCGTTGTTATCGGTCAGCGTGCCGTTGTCCATCACCTGCAACAGAATGTTGAATACGTCCGGATGCGCTTTCTCGATTTCGTCCAGCAGCAGCACCGCGTGCGGATGTTTGATCACCGCATCGGTCAGCAGACCACCCTGATCAAAACCAACGTATCCCGGAGGTGCACCAATCAGGCGGCTGACGGTATGACGCTCCATATACTCGGACATATCAAAGCGTAAAAGCTCAATGCCCAGGGCTTTGGAAAGCTGTACCGTCACCTCGGTTTTCCCGACCCCAGTTGGACCAGCAAACAGGAACGAACCGACCGGTTTATGTTCGTGGCCTAAACCCGCACGCGCCATCTTGATAGCCTCAGTCAGCGCCTCAATGGCTTTATCCTGACCGAAGACCAGCATTTTCAGGCGATCACCGAGGTTTCTCAGCGTATCGCGGTCACTCTGAGAAACGCTCTTCTCTGGAATACGTGCAATACGAGCTACCACGGACTCAATATCCGCCACATTGACCGTTTTCTTGCGCTTGCTTACCGGCATCAGGCGTGCGCGAGCGCCCGCTTCGTCGATAACGTCAATCGCTTTATCCGGCAGATGACGATCGTTTATGTATTTCACCGCCAGCTCTACCGCCGCACGCACCGCTTTCGCGGTATAACGCACGTCGTGGTGCGCTTCGTACTTCGGTTTCAGGCCGTTGATGATTTGAACAGTTTCTTCGATCGACGGTTCAGTAATATCAATTTTCTGGAAGCGACGCGCCAAAGCACGGTCTTTCTCGAAAATGTTGCTGAACTCCTGATAGGTTGTCGAACCAATTACGCGAATTTTACCGCTGGAGAGCAACGGTTTGATCAGGTTAGCTGCATCCACCTGACCGCCAGAGGCTGCACCTGCGCCGATGATGGTGTGGATCTCATCAATAAACAGGATGCTGTTTGTATCCTGCTCAAGTTGTTTAAGCAATGCTTTGAAACGTTTTTCAAAGTCGCCGCGATATTTGGTGCCCGCTAACAGAGAACCGATATCGAGGGAGTAAATCGTACAGTCAGCCATCACTTCCGGTACATCGCCCTGAACAATACGCCAGGCAAGACCTTCCGCAATGGCGGTTTTACCGACGCCAGACTCCCCGACCAGCAGCGGGTTGTTTTTACGGCGGCGACAGAGAACCTGAATGGCGCGCTCCAGTTCCTTCTCACGACCAATCAGCGGGTCGATTCCTCCCACGCGTGCAAGCTGGTTCAGGTTAGTCGTGAAATTCTCCATACGGTCCTCCCCACCAGCTTGTTCTTCACTGCTCGGCTGGTTTCCTGGTTCAGAAGACTGAGATGGCTCGTCTTTACGCGTGCCATGAGAAATAAAGTTCACCACATCGAGACGGCTGACTTCATGTTTGCGCAACAGATACGCCGCCTGTGACTCCTGTTCGCTAAAGATAGCAACCAGAACATTCGCACCGGTAACCTCACTGCGACCGGAGGACTGTACATGGAAGACCGCACGTTGCAGTACACGCTGAAAACTCAGCGTCGGCTGTGTGTCGCGCTCCTCTTCACTGGCAGGCAGAACGGGTGTGGTTTGTTCAATAAAGGCTTCCAGTTCCTGACGGAGCGCCACCAGATCCACGGAACATGCTTCCAGCGCCTCCCGAGCAGACGGATTACTGAGCAATGCCAGTAACAAGTGCTCGACGGTCATAAACTCATGACGGTGCTCGCGCGCTCTGGCGAAAGCCATGTTTAAACTGAGTTCCAGTTCTTGATTGAGCATAGGCACCTCCCCCAATTTTTATGCCTGCATTCAGGCTTTTTCCAGCGTACACAGCAATGGATGCTCGTTCTCCCTCGCGTACTTGTTCACCATCGCCACTTTGGTTTCTGCAACCTCGGCGGTAAAGACTCCGCAAATGGCCTTCCCCTGGTAGTGAACAGCGAGCATCAATTGCGTTGCACGTTCTACATCATAAGAAAAGAATTTTTGTAACACGTCAATAACAAACTCCATCGGAGTGTAATCATCATTGACTAATATCACTTTATACATAGATGGCGGTTTTAGCGCGTCACGCACTTTTTCTTCCGCCAGTTGATCAAAGTCCAGCCAGTCGTTCGTTTTACCCATTGTCAGTTATCATCTTCGGTTACGGTTATCGGCAGAACGCTCTGCCGCTGACAAGAGCTTATTTGCCTGACCAATCTACTCCACATAATAGATAAGTATCATCTATCGTTGGCATCAGCGACATCAGTCACATTACTGTCAATAGCGTTAACTGCTTCAAATTTTTGATGCATACCTACCCCCTGCCCCCTGTCAAACGCTTGACGACTCGCCCTATTTCTCTAAATTGTATTTCTAGAGTTGGCGAGGTTTTGAACTGCCCCCTCTCTGACCCCGGTTTATTCCATCTTACTTGTATAAGATTTGCGAAGGATGTCGAAGCATGGAAAAGGGTACTGTTAAGTGGTTCAACAATGCCAAAGGGTTTGGTTTCATCTGCCCTGAAGGCGGCGGCGAAGATATTTTCGCTCATTATTCCACCATCCAGATGGATGGTTACAGAACGCTAAAAGCTGGGCAATCCGTTCAGTTTGATGTCCACCAGGGGCCAAAAGGCAATCATGCCAGTGTTATTGTGCCCGTCGAAGTAGAAGCGGCAGTCGCATAGCTCTTCTGTCTCATTGTGTACATCCTACAGGCAAAATGCCAGCCCGATCGGCTGGCATTTTTATCTCAAATACTACTCTCGCGCCAGAGCATCCACTGGATCCAGCCGTGCCGCATTTCTCGCAGGCAGCCAGCCGAATAAAATCCCGGTTATGGTCGAGCAAAGAAACGCCAGCAGCAGCGCCAACGGAGAAAAGCCAATTTCCCAGCCGGGTAAAAAAAGCTGCAAGGTGAAAGCGATTAACAGCGAAAGAGAGATCCCTAACGCGCCACCCACCAGACAAACCAGCACGGCTTCGATCAGAAACTGTTGCAGTACATCGCTGGCTCGCGCCCCCACAGCCATGCGAATGCCAATTTCCCGCGTTCGCTCGGTCACTGACACCAGCATAATGTTCATTACACCAATGCCTCCGACCACCAGCGAAATCACCGCCACCAGCGTCAGAAACAGTTGTAAAGTACGTGTGGTCTTTTCGACGGTTTTCAAGACGCCGTCCATGTTCCAGGTGAAGAAATCCTTTTTGCCGTGACGCAGCGACAACAAACGCGTCAGTTGCTGTTCCGCCTCGGCGCTGTCAAAGCCTTCTTTCACTCTTACGGTAATTGAGTTAAGCCACGACTGTCCCATAACTCGCCCGGACATCGTGCTGTAAGGCAACCACACGCGCAGCACTTTACTGCTACCAAACATCGACTGTTTTTCTTCCGCTACGCCGATGACCCTCGCTGGCATATTACCAACCAGAATCACCTCGCCAACCACATCCGCTTTATGCGGGAAAAGCTGACGGCGGGTATTACTGTCGAGAACGACGACCTGCGCGCGACCGTTGAGTTGCTCCTGATTAAAGGTGTTGCCTTCGCTGAAGGTCATGCCATAGACATTGAAATAATCGCCGCTCACGCCATTGGCACTGGCAGCTACATCAACATTGTTATAACGCAGGCGCAGGTTTTGCGAGACAGCGGGGTGGCAGAGGCGACCCACGGTTGTTTTTGAATAGCGATTAAGTCGTCGTATTTCAGCGCCTGTTGATATTGCGGATCGTCATCGCCAAAATCTTTCCCGGGATAGACATCAATAGTATTCGTACCAATAGAACGAATATCCGCCAGCACCATTTGTTTGGCGGCGTCGCCCACCACGACAATAGAAACCACCGACGCAATACCGATAATAATCCCCAGCATGGTCAGTAAAGTACGCATTTTATTCGCTGCCAGCGCCCGCCACGCCATCGTCAGCGCCTCGTTAAAACCGCTGACAAACTGCCGCCAGCCAGACGCCGTTTTGACTACAGGCTCCGTCCCGCCAGCAACATTCTCCTTTTCAATAGCGGGCGGATTGCGCACGATTTCGCCGTCGCGAATTTCGATCACCCGCTCGGCCTGAGCAGCGACCTGCGGATCGTGGGTGACAATAATCACCGTGTGCCCGCGATCGCGTAACTGATGCAGGATCGCCATGACCTCTTCGCCAGAATGGCTGTCCAGTGCGCCGGTCGGTTCATCGGCAAGGATCACCTGCCCGCCGTTCATCAATGCCCGCGCGATACTGACGCGCTGTTGCTGACCGCCGGAAAGCTGCGCAGGGTAATATTCTGTGCGGTCTTCCAGCCCCAGTCGTTGCAGTAACTCCTGGGCGCGCAGCAGTCGCTGTTTCCTCTCAAGACCGGCATAGACGG
Source organism: Escherichia sp. MOD1-EC7011 (assembly GCF_002965005.1). NCBI lineage: Bacteria > Pseudomonadati > Pseudomonadota > Gammaproteobacteria > Enterobacterales > Enterobacteriaceae > Escherichia > Escherichia sp. MOD1-EC7011. The sequence continues at coordinate 106,488 of NZ_PTRD01000017.1, read as the reverse complement.
CGGGTACTTCAACGTTCTGCTCGGCGGTTAAATGCGAAAGCAAATGGTAACGCTGGAAAATAAAGCCAAAATGCTCGCGGCGCAGTTGCGCCAGCGCATCGGCGTCCAGTGTGGCAACATCCTGACCGGCAACGCGATAGGTGCCGCTGGTGGCTTTATCCAGGCAGCCGAGAATATTCATCAGGGTCGATTTACCAGACCCCGAAGCGCCGACAATCGCCACCATCTCACCGGCATAAATATCAAGGCTGATGCCCTTCAGCACCTCGACCTGCTCATCCCCAGCGGGATAGCTGCGGCGAATATCCTTCAATTCGAGCAAAGGCGTCATTGCGCAGCTCCTGGCTTGGCCTCACCAATCACCACTTCATCGCCCGCTTCCAGCCCTTTGACAATCTCAACATCGGTATCGTTACGTGCGCCAATCGTCACTTCACGCTCGCGTGTTTCACCATTACGCAACAATTTAACCTTATAACGATTATCACCAACCGGATCGCCTAACGCTGACAGAGGGATCGTCAGCACGTTTTTCACATCGGTGAGCTGAATATGAACCTGTGCGGTCATATCCAGTCGCAGCAAACCATTGGGGTTTGGGACTTCAAAACGGGCATAGTAGAAAATGGCGTCGTTAACCTTTTCCGGCGTCGGTAGCACGTCTTTAATCTGCCCTTCGTAGCGCGTCAGCGGATCGCCAAGCACCGTAAACCAGGCTTTTTGCCCCGGCTTCAGGTGGATGACGTCCGCTTCAGAAACCTGCGCTTTTACCAGCATGGTGCTCATATCCGCCAGCGTCAGAATGTTCGGTGCTTGTTGTGCGGCAATCACCGTCTGACCTTGCAGAGTGGTGATTTGCGTGACTTCCCCAGCCATCGGGGCAACGATGCGGGTGTAATCAAGATTGGTTTTAGCGGTGTCGAGAGAGGCCTGATTGCGCTTGATTTGCGCGTCAATAGTGCCGATTTGCGCCTGTTTCACAGCCATCTCCGTCGCGGCGGTGTCGAGATCCTGTTGTGAAACCGCCTGCGTTTGCGCCAGACGTTGTTGACGTGAATACGTCACCCGCGCCAGTTTCAACTCCGCTTCCGCCTGTTGCCGCTGCGCGCGCAGCTCCATCAGTGTTGCTTCCACTTCCTTGATCTGGTTTTCAGCCTGCTCAGGATCAATAACCCCTAAAAGCTGATCTTTTTTAACTTTATCGCCAATCGCCACCGACAGCGTTTTCAACTGACCGCTAACCTGCGCGCCCACGTCAACCTTACGCAGCGCGTCCAGCTTTCCGGTCGCCAGTACGCTTTGCTGCAAATCACCGGGGCGAACAATCAGTGTCTGATAAGTCGGCACGGGCGCGTTGAGAATTCTCCATAACGCAATCAGCCCGGCGATGACTATCACCAGCGCAATAACGTAACGTTTCTTCACGGTTCTCCGATTTTTCATAAATATTCTGAATACTCCATATGCCAATCCGGGTCATCAACTTCAACGAAATATCAACAAAACCCTAAAATTTACGTTAGTAATCACACTATTGATGTTTGGTTAAGATACGCAATGGTGAAATCGGCGTCATGTACAACCATTGATTTCATGAATATGTCGCAGCTAACTGAACGGTCCTTTACGCCATCTGAATCTCTCAGCAGCCTGTCTCTTTTTCTTAGTCTGGCACGTGGACAGTGTCGACCAGGTAAATTCTGGCACCGACGTAGCTTTCGTCAGAAATTTTTGCTGCGCTCGTTGATTATGCCGCGCTTAAGCGTTGAATGGATGAACGAACTATCCCACTGGCCTAATCTCAATACGCTGTTAACACGCCAGCCGCGACTGCCTGTTCGTCTGCATCGCCCTTACCTTGCCGCCAATCTTAGCCGTAAGCAATTACTCGAGGCGCTACGTTACCATTATGCATTGCTGCGTGCGTGTATGTCGGCAGAAGAATTCAGCTTATATTTGAATACCCCCGGCCTGCAACTGGCGAAGCTGGAAGGTAAAAATGGTGAGCCGTTCACGCTTGAGCTGACCATGATGATCTCAATGGATAAAGAAGGTGACAGCACAATCCTGTTCCGCAACAGTGAAGGTATTCCTCTGGCAGAGATCACTTTTACCCTGTGTGAATATCAGGGGAAAAGAACGATGTTTATTGGTGGACTGCAAGGTGCGAAATGGGAAATTCCGCATCAGGAAATTCAGAATGCGACGAAAGCCTGCCACGGGCTATTTCCAAAACGCCTCGTGATGGAAGCGGCCTGCCTGTTTGCCCAACGTTTACAGGTAGAGCAAATCATTGCCGTCAGTAATGAAACGCATATTTACCGCAGCCTGCGTTATCGCGATAAAGAAGGCAAGATCCATGCAGATTACAACGCTTTCTGGGAATCGGTTGGCGGCGTATGTGATGCTGAACGCCATTACCGCCTTCCGGCACTGATAGCACGAAAAGAAGTTGCCGAAATCGCCAGTAAAAAACGAGCTGAATACCGTCGGCGCTATGAGATGCTCGACGCCATTCAGCCACAGATGGCAACGATGTTTCGCGGTTAATCTGCCCGACCGCGCGCCAGCCACAGCACGCGTGAGAACATTTTTTTCAGCAGCGTCGGTACGGATTCCACACCACGACGGCCGGCCTCCATTGCCACTTCAATGGCAAGATCGGGTTTGGAAGAGCGATGGATCGCCTTCGAGATAATTTTGCGCAGATTCATCGGCACATTTTCCGGGATCTGCGCCACGCGGTGGAACACATCGGAAAATCCCTGGCGATACATAAAATGTTCCATATCCAGCGCCGGTAACGCCGTTAAATGTTCTCGTTCAGCTTCCCGATCGTTATTCAACAGGCTGCGTACCGTAGCGGCATATTTCTTCCCTGCTTCATCGCCATCGACCAGTACATGCCATTCAATCCCCATTCGCCGGGCAAATTTAACCAGTGGCTTTAGCCCGGACTGGGCAAATTCAATGACCTTGATCCCTTCGGCATCGAAATGGTGTCCACACTGGCGCGCCAGTTCATTGATAACCCAGGTTTCTGTTTCCCCTTCCACCAGCAACCAGCAGCGAGCAAACAGCGATGACGGACGATTAAAACGAATATGAAAGGATATGCGTCGGCTATCTTCAGTACTCAAGCCACTCGGCCCCAGACGCCAGGCGGCAACGCGAGAAGATTCACGCACCAGACGGCAAACATGCTCTACCGGTGTTAACGAAAGCAGCTCGCCAGAGTTGGTTGTAGCAATACGTTGCAATGGCAGAAGATTCAGCAGATGCCAGGCAACGGAAAGCATAATGGGGTGTAAACGGGTTTCTGGATCTTCTATCAGCAATAATGGACGGGCGTCTTTATCCAGCCGTAATGTCCCTTTTGCCTGCAATAAAGTGGCAAACAGGCCGAGCAAAATAACCCTATACGAGCGACCTCCAGGCCGGTCAATCATCCGGTTGATGATATCCAGATATCGCCAGCTTCGTTGCTCATTGCTGGCTCGCCGCCGCATTAAACGATATCTCGCCTGTCCGGCGCCCTGCTCAGAGAAATAATGCTCAAGCAGTTGCACCATTGCCGAAAGTCCCTGACGAATCTGCCCATCAGAGAGATTTTGTGGATGCGAGGATAACTCACGGGCGAGGAAATCGAGCTGGCGTGCGGTGACTTCCACATTGGGGACATTTGGCACCGTGCCACTACGAATACGGCGCATAAAACGGGCATCACGCAAGCGCAGCACCGGCATTAAACGCACCAGATGGCGTGCCTGATCGTTAATATCCTCGACATCAATCGGATGTCCGTCTTTATCGAGAAAACTGCGGAGTGTCATCACACTGCCGTCTTCCGCACTCTCCCCTTCTAGGCGATAAAAAATACGGTGATAGCCATCGGCGCACGGCGTCCAGCACGCTTCCAGCGGACGATAGCGGCGCACCCGATGCCGGCCTGGCAGCGATTCGCGGAAGGTCAAAATGATATGCAGATGATGTTCCCGCCCATTGATATCTCCCGTCGGAAACCAGAAATCGTCGCGCTCAAAATGGTAGAGATCTGACTCTGGCGATAACAGCAGGGTTAAAGCGTCCAGCAAGCTGGATTTACCCCACGCGTTCTCCCCAATCAGGACATTGTTTTGTTCCAGCATCAACGATAAACGGTTGATACCGCGAAAACCCACAATTTCAACGCGCTCAAGAATCATATCCCCTCCAGAAATATGTTATTTATCTTCTACTCCGGCAGTATAACGAGAAAGACGGTGACAATACGTGATGACAGCACAATTAAGCATGGCAAATGACTGAAAAATGAGCGAATAATTGTGTTATATACCCTCTTAACGATCCCCCTGAAAAAACAACAAAATCAAATAATTAGCTTATGAATTATTTTTGTTACCACCAAAGGCTTAATTCAGTTGTTTGCACTACAATGTCAATCAGGCAAATGACTATATGAGGGAACTGACTATTGCCCTAAATCAAAATTACTGGATTTATTTATCTGGCGAATGACTCGCCTTCGTTTTTAAAATACCCACGCATTATTTCTGTCGTCACTTTTTTACGACGACCCTATAAAACGACCATATTTTTCACAGGGTCAATTTTTAATTGAGGTGGATATGTTCAGAAAATTAGCAGCTGAATGTTTTGGTACTTTCTGGCTTGTATTTGGTGGCTGCGGTAGCGCAGTGCTGGCAGCAGCGTTCCCGGAATTAGGCATTGGTTTTGCTGGTGTCGCGCTGGCTTTTGGTCTGACCGTACTGACCATGGCCTTCGCTGTCGGTCATATTTCTGGTGGTCATTTTAACCCGGCGGTCACTATTGGTTTATGGGCAGGCGGTCGTTTCCCGGCAAAAGAAGTCGTTGGCTATGTGATTGCCCAGGTTGTCGGCGGTATTGTGGCGGCGGCATTGCTGTATTTAATTGCCAGCGGCAAAGCTGGATTTGACGCGGCAGCCAGCGGTTTTGCTTCTAACGGTTATGGCGAGCATTCACCGGGCGGTTATTCCATGCTTTCTGCACTGGTGGTTGAACTGGTACTGAGTGCGGGTTTCCTGCTGGTGATCCACGGCGCAACCGACAAATACGCTCCGGCGGGTTTTGCACCCATTGCCATTGGTCTGGCATTAACACTGATTCACTTAATCAGTATTCCGGTGACTAACACTTCCGTTAACCCGGCGCGCAGTACTGCGGTTGCTATCTTCCAGGGCGGTTGGGCATTAGAACAACTGTGGTTCTTCTGGGTGGTGCCAATTGTCGGCGGTATTATCGGTGGTCTGATTTACCGTACTCTGCTGGAAAAACGTGATTAATTAGCATTGGCATTTTATCTGCCCTGATTGTTTTATCTTCGACGTTACAAACCGCACGGGTGTTGGTGGCGTCAAAATCGCTGAAGCGTTCCCCGAAGGCCGGGGCAGCCCACATGGATGTGGGCTGAGGGCGCGTCTTACAGGGACGTTACCTCGCGCCCGACCCGGTAGCCGAAGGGGATAAGCTGAAGGCACCGCGCAGCGGCGATTTTGTTCGCCAGAGCCCGGGGGTGCAGGGGGCGGCGGCGACTGGCCGCCCCCTGCGCGCTCCTTGCACCAGTGGCTTTATATGGCATTGCACATGAAAGGAGTGCAACAATGTTAAGCTCTCAAATAGAATGACGAGATCTTTAAGCTCAACGCAGTCCCCTTCTTGTGCATAACATTTCCTTTTAATTGCAACTTTACTCATCCTTCTGCTTTCAGTAGTGTGTCATCGCGCATTTCGACTTCTTCTTTGCAAGGACTGAGTTTTCATGTTTTCTGGGCTGTTAATCATTCTGGTTCCCCTGATTGTGGGTTACCTCATTCCACTTCGCCAAAAAGCTGCGTTAAAACGCATTAATCAGCTATTAAGCTGGATGGTCTATCTCATTCTCTTTTTTATGGGTATCAGTCTGGCGTTTCTCGATAACCTCGCCAGTAACCTGTTGGCGATTCTGCATTATTCTGCCGTCAGTATTACCGTTATTTTACTGTGTAATATTGCCGCCCTTATGTGGCTGGAGCGCGGTCTGCCGTGGCGCAACCACCATCAGCAAGAAAAACTTCCGTCACGTATTGCGATGGCGCTGGAGTCGCTAAAACTGTGCGGCGTAGTCGTAATTGGTTTTGCCATTGGCCTTAGCGGATTAGGTTTCTTACAACACGCCACTGAAGCCAGCGAATACACCTTAATTCTGTTACTTTTTCTCGTCGGTATTCAGCTACGCAATAATGGCATGACCTTAAAGCAGATTGTCCTTAATCGCCGGGGAATGATTGTCGCTGTAGTGGTGGTTGCCAGTTCTTTAATTGGTGGCTTAATTAACGCCTTTATTCTTGATCTCCCCATCAATACCGCGCTGGCAATGGCCTCCGGTTTCGGCTGGTATTCTCTTTCCGGTATTTTGTTGACCGAATCTTTTGGGCCGGTAATCGGAAGCGCGGCGTTTTTTAATGATCTGGCTCGTGAGCTAATCGCCATTATGCTCATCCCCGGTCTTATCCGTCGCAGTCGCTCAACAGCATTGGGTTTGTGCGGTGCCACATCAATGGATTTCACCCTGCCCGTGCTTCAGCGGACAGGCGGGCTGGAGATGGTTCCAGCGGCGATTGTTCACGGTTTTATTCTTAGTCTGTTAGTGCCAATTCTGATCGCCCTTTTCTCTGCGTAATACCTCTCTGGCGGTAGATCCCTGCCGCCAAAATTGCGCTAAATCAATCTCCCTTAAAGTTGCATGAAAAACCCCTTTTATCCCGTCTTGAAGAGTCTTAACCTTAAACATGTATATTAAATATAACTTTAAAAGGTGTGATCATGTTTTGTGTGCAATGTGAACAAACTATCCGTACTCCGGCAGGAAACGGCTGCTCATACGCGCAGGGGATGTGTGGTAAAACGGCGGAAACCTCTGACCTTCAGGATTTACTCATCGCGGCGCTGCAAGGGCTTTCGGCTTGGGCGGTAAAAGCGCGTGAATACGGCATCATCAACCACGATGTAGACAGCTTTGCGCCACGCGCATTTTTCTCAACCCTGACCAACGTTAACTTCGATTCTCCGCGTATTGTCGGCTACGCTCGTGAAGCGATTGCCCTGCGCGAGGCGCTGAAAGCGCAATGCCTGGCTGTAGATGCCAACGCCCACGTCGATAACCCGATGGCGGACTTACAACTGGCGAGCGACGATCTCGGCGAACTGCAACGTCAGGCAGCAGAATTTACTCCGAACAAAGATAAAGCGGCGATTGGCGAAAACATTCTCGGCCTGCGTCTGCTCTGCCTGTATGGCCTGAAAGGTGCGGCGGCCTATATGGAACACGCACACGTTCTCGGTCAATACGACAACGATATTTACGCCCAGTACCATAAAATCATGGCATGGCTGGGAACCTGGCCTTCCGATATGAACGCACTTCTCGAATGTTCAATGGAAATCGGTCAGATGAACTTCAAAGTGATGAGCATTCTGGATGCAGGCGAAACCGGTAAATATGGTCACCCGACGCCAACTCAGGTCAACGTGAAAGCGACGGCGGGTAAATGCATCCTGATTTCCGGTCACGATCTCAAAGATCTCTACAACCTGCTGGAACAGACCGAAGGCACGGGCGTTAACGTCTACACCCACGGCGAAATGCTGCCAGCGCATGGCTATCCGGAACTGCGTAAATTCAAACATCTGGTCGGTAACTACGGCAGCGGCTGGCAGAATCAACAAGTTGAGTTCGCTCGCTTCCCTGGTCCCATCGTGATGACCTCTAACTGCATCATCGACCCAACCGTGGGTGCTTATGACGATCGTATCTGGACCCGCAGTATTGTTGGCTGGCCGGGCGTGCGTCATCTGGATGGCGAAGATTTCTCTGCGGTTATCGCCCAGGCGCAACAAATGGCGGGCTTCCCGTACAGCGAAATTCCGCACCTGATCACTGTGGGCTTTGGTCGTCAGACGCTGCTTGGCGCGGCGGATACGCTGATTGATCTGGTCAGCCGCGAAAAACTGCGTCATATCTTCCTGCTTGGCGGCTGTGACGGCGCGCGCGGCGAACGTCACTACTTCACCGATTTCGCCACCAGCGTGCCGGATGACTGCCTGATCCTGACCCTCGCCTGTGGTAAATATCGCTTTAACAAACTTGAGTTTGGCGATATCGAAGGTCTGCCGCGTCTGGTGGATGCCGGTCAGTGTAACGATGCATACTCAGCGATTATTCTGGCGGTAACGCTGGCAGAAAAACTGGGCTGCGGTGTCAACGATCTGCCGTTGTCGCTGGTGCTCTCCTGGTTTGAACAGAAAGCGATTGTCATTCTGCTGACGCTGCTTTCTCTGGGCGTGAAAAATATCGTCACCGGCCCGACTGCACCTGGCTTCCTGACCCCAGACCTGCTGGCGGTGCTGAATGAGAAATTCGGCCTGCGTTCTATCACCACTGTTGAAGAAGACATGAAGCAACTGTTGAGCGCGTAAGGAGTTTGTCGATGACGATGCCAACGAATCAATGCCCGTGGCGGATGCAGGTTCATCACATTAAGCAAGAAACGCCGGATGTGTGGACGATTTCCCTGATTTGCCACGATTACTATCCGTATCGCGCCGGGCAATATGCGCTGGTCAGCGTGCGAAACTCAGCCGAAACGCTGCGTGCTTATACCATCTCCTCCACACCTGGTGTGAGTGAATACATCACCCTGACCGTGCGGCGGATTGATGACGGTGTCGGTTCCCAGTGGCTGACCCGCGAAGTGAAACGCGGTGACTATCTCTGGCTTTCGGACGCGATGGGGGAATTTACCTGCGACGATAAATCTGAAGATAAATTCCTGTTACTGGCGGCCGGCTGCGGCGTCACGCCGATTATGTCGATGCGTCGCTGGCTGGCGAAAAATCGTCCGCAGGCAGATGTACAGATGATCTACAACGTGCGTACGCCGCAGGACGTCATTTTCGCCGATGAGTGGCGTAATTATCCGGTGACGCTGGTGGCAGAAAATAACGTCAGTGAGGGCTTTATCGCTGGGCGTCTCACTCGCGAACTGTTGGCAAGCGTTCCTGACCTGGCTTCGCGTACTGTGATGACCTGTGGCCCGGCGCCGTATATGGATTGGGTGGAACAGGAAGTGAAGACGCTTGGCGTGACACGTTTCTTTAAAGAGAAATTCTTTACGCCAGTGGCGGAAGCGGCGACCAGCGGTCTGAAATTCACCAAACTGCAACCGGCGCAAGAATTTTACGCACCGGTTGGCACCACGCTGCTGGAGGCGCTGGAAAGCAACAAAGTTCCGGTTGTCGCCGCCTGCCGTGCGGGTGTTTGCGGCTGCTGTAAGACAAAAGTGGTATCCGGTGAATATACGGTGAGCAGCACCATGACGCTGACCGACGCCGAAATCGCTGAAGGTTACGTACTGGCGTGTTCATGTCATCCGCAGGGGGATATGGTGCTCGCCTAAAGTTTAATGCCCGGCAAACTTAGCCGGGCATTTTTTAAGGAATTATCGCCAGGCAGAATTACCCGCCACGGCATAACGTCCGGCACCAAGAAAAGCGACGGCGAGAGCTGCAATAAAGAAATAAACCAGGCTTTCAATCGCCCAGGCTCCGGTTTTATCCAGCATCCCTGTTTTTCCCATTCCCACCATCAACCACGCCACGACCATTGTCAGGGCGATAACCAATGCGGCAGGTCGCGTCAAAATACCGAATATAATCAATATCGGCGCAACCACTTCCCCAATCAGTACGCCGTAGGCAATAAAGCCAGGAAAACCTTTTGCAACCAGCATTCCACTAATACCGTCAATTCCGGCAAATAACTTATGTATCCCGTGGAAAAGCATCAATCCTCCCACCGCCAGGCGTAACAATAATTTGCCAAAATCCTCATGCGTCAGCATCCGGTTCACTGCATTTAACATTGGTGTAACCATCTGAATTAACTCCTTTTATCGTAAAAATGCCATTCGCATCAGCCTTGGCGATTCCCGGATTAAAAGCAACAGAAATATCAGTATTCAGCCAGCGCAACAGGCAGCATCTACTAAACTTGTTACCGTTATCACATTCAGGAGACGGAGAACCATGAAACAAACGGTTGCAGCTTATATCGCCAAAACACTCGAATCGGCAGGCGTGAAACGCATCTGGGGAGTCACGGGTGACTCTCTGAACGGTCTTAGCGACAGTCTTAATCGCATGGGCACTATCGAGTGGATGCCGACCCGCCATGAAGAAGTCGCGGCCTTTGCCGCTGGCGCTGAAGCCCAGCTTTCGGGAGAACTGGCGGTCTGTGCCGGATCGTGCGGCCCCGGCAACCTTCACTTAATCAACGGCCTGTTCGATTGTCATCGTAATCACGTTCCGGTACTGGCGATTGCCGCCCACATCCCTTCCAGCGAAATTGGCAGCGGCTATTTCCAGGAGACCCACCCGCAAGAGTTATTCCGCGAATGTAGTCACTATTGCGAGCTGGTTTCCAGCCCGGAGCAGATCCCACAAGTGCTGGCGATTGCCATGCGCAAAGCGGTGCTTAACCGTGGCGTTTCCGTTGTCGTTTTACCGGGCGACATGGCGTTAAAACCTGCGCCAGAAGGGGCGACCTCGCACTGGTATCATGCGCCACAGCCGGTAGTCACACCGGAAGAAGAAGAGTTACGCAAACTGGCGCAACTGCTGCGTTACTCCAGCAATATCGCCCTGATGTGCGGCAGCGGCTGTGCGGGGGCGCATAAAGAGTTAGTCGAGTTTGCCGGAAAAATTAAAGCGCCAATCGTCCATGCCCTGCGCGGTAAAGAACATGTCGAATACGACAATCCGTATGATGTCGGAATGACGGGATTAATCGGCTTCTCGTCAGGTTTTCATACCATGATGAACGCCGACACGTTAGTGCTGCTCGGCACCCAGTTCCCCTACCGCGCGTTCTACCCGACCGATGCCAAAATTATTCAGATTGATATCAACCCAGCGAGCATTGGCGCACACAGCAAGGTGGATATGGCACTGGTCGGCGATATCAAATCGACTCTGCGTGCATTGCTGCCGCTGGTGGAAGAAAAAACCGATCGCAAGTTCCTCGATAAGGCGCTGGAAGATTACCGCGATGCCCGAAAAGGGCTGGACGATTTAGCTAAACCGAGCGAGAAAGCCATTCATCCACAATATCTGGCGCAGCAAATTAGCCATTTTGCTGCCGATGACGCCATCTTTACCTGTGACGTCGGCACGCCAACAGTATGGGCAGCGCGTTATCTGAAAATGAACGGCAAGCGTCGCCTGTTAGGTTCGTTTAACCACGGTTCGATGGCCAACGCCATGCCGCAGGCGCTGGGGGCGCGGGCGAGCGAGCCGGAACGTCAGGTGGTCGCCATGTGCGGAGATGGCGGTTTTAGCATGTTGATGGGCGATTTCCTGTCAGTCGTGCAGATGAAACTGCCGGTGAAAATTATCGTCTTTAATAACAGCGTACTGGGCTTTGTGGCGATGGAGATGAAAGCCGGAGGCTACCTGACTGACGGCACCGAACTGCACGACACCAACTTTGCCCGCATTGCCGAAGCGTGCGGCATTACGGGTATTCGCGTAGAAAAAGCCTCTGAAGTCGATGAAGCACTGCAACGCGCCTTCTCCATCGACGGCCCGGTGCTGGTGGATGTGGTGGTTGCCAAAGAAGAGTTAGCCATTCCGCCGCAAATCAAACTTGAACAGGCCAAAGGATTTAGCCTGTATATGCTGCGGGCGATCATCAGCGGACGCGGTGATGAAGTGATCGAACTGGCGAAAACGAACTGGCTAAGGTAAAAAGGGTGGCATTTCCCGTCATAAATAAGGACATGCCATGATTGATTTACGCAGTGATACCGTAACCCGACCGAGCCGCGCCATGCTCGAAGCGATGATGGCCGCCCCGGTTGGGGACGACGTTTACGGAGACGACCCTACCGTTAATGCTCTGCAGGACTACGCGGCAAAGCTTTCCGGTAAAGAAGCTGCCATTTTTCTGCCGACCGGCACCCAGGCTAACCTGGTCGCTCTGCTCAGTCACTGCGAACGCGGCGAAGAGTATATTGTCGGTCAGGCCGCGCATAATTATCTGTTTGAAGCTGGTGGTGCGGCGGTGCTGGGCAGTATTCAGCCGCAACCTATCGACGCAGACGCCAACGGCACGCTGCCACTGGATAAAGTGGCGATGAAAATCAAACCTGACGATATCCACTTCGCCCGCACCAAATTACTCAGTCTGGAAAACACCCACAACGGCAAAGTGCTGCCGCGTGAATACCTGAAAGAAGCATGGGAATTTACCCGCGAGCGCAATCTGGCGCTGCACGTTGACGGCGCGCGCATCTTTAATGCCGTAGTAGCTTACGGCTGCGAACTAAAAGAGATCACGCAATATTGTGACTCGTTCACCATTTGTCTGTCGAAAGGTCTTGGTACGCCAGTCGGTTCGTTACTGGTCGGCAATCGTGATTATATTAAACGCGCCATCCGCTGGCGGAAAATGACCGGCGGCGGGATGCGCCAGTCCGGCATTCTGGCTGCCGCCGGGATGTATGCGCTGAAAAACAACGTTGCACGGTTGCAGGAAGACCACGACAACGCCGCCTGGATGGCGGAGCAGTTGTGTGAAGCAGGCGCGGATGTGATGCGTCAGGACACTAATATGCTGTTTGTCCGCGTCGGGGAAGAAAAAGCTGCCGCGTTAGGTGAATACATGAAAGCGCGAAACGTACTGATCAACGCCTCGCCGATTGTCCGCCTGGTGACGCATCTTGACGTCTCGCGCGAACAACTGGCGGAAGTCGCCGCCCACTGGCGCGCTTTCCTGACGCGTTAAGGAGAGAGACGTGCCGCAACGCATTTTAGTTCTCGGTGCCAGTGGCTACATTGGTCAGCATCTGGTGCGCACACTCAGTCAGCAGGGGCATCAGATCCTGGCAGCGGCACGTCACGTCGACAGGCTTGCAAAGCTGCAACTGGCTAATGTCAGTTGCCATAAAGTCGATCTTAGCTGGCCGGATAACCTACCGGCACTATTGCAGGATATCGATACCGTCTATTTTCTGGTGCACAGCATGGGCGAAGGCGGCGATTTTATCGCGCAGGAGCGCCAGGTGGCTCTCAACGTCCGCGATGCGCTGCGCAAAGTGCCGGTTAAGCAATTAATCTTCCTCAGTTCACTGCAAGCCCCGCCACATGAGCAGTCAGACCATCTGCGCGCCCGTCAGGCTACGGCGGACATTCTTCGTGAAGCGGGTGTCCCGGTGACCGAATTGCGTGCCGGAATTATCGTTGGCGCAGGTTCAGCGGCGTTCGAAGTCATGCGCGATATGGTATACAACCTGCCGGTGCTAACCCCGCCGCGCTGGGTTCGTTCACGCACCACACCCATCGCGCTGGAAAACCTGCTGCACTATCTGGTGGCGCTGTTAGATCATCCGGCCAGCGAACACCGCATCTTCGAAGCTGCCGGACCAGAGGTGCTCAGTTATCAACAACAATTTGAACATTTTATGACCGCAAGCGGTAAGCGCCGCTGGTTGATCCCCATCCCCTTTCCCACCCGCTGGATTTCGGTATGGTTTCTCAATGTGATTACTTCCGTACCGCCCACCACCGCCAAAGCGTTGATTCAGGGGCTGAAACACGATCTGTTAGCAGATGACACCGCGTTACGTGCACTCATTCCACAACCGCTGATCGCTTTCGATGATGCGGTACGTAGCACGTTGAAAGAGGAAGAAAAACTGGTCAACTCCAGCGACTGGGGATACGACGCTCAGGCTTTTGCCCGCTGGCGACCAGAATACGGTTATTTCGCCAAACAGGCGGGGTTTACCGTTAAAACTTCCGCCAGCCTTCAGGCTTTATGGCAGGTGGTGAATCAAATCGGCGGTAAAGAGCGTTATTTCTTTGGCAATATTTTGTGGCAGACCCGGGCGCTAATGGATCGCGCGATAGGTCACAAACTGGCGAAAGGTCGCCCCGCACGGGAATATCTGCAAACAGGCGATGCGGTGGATAGCTGGAAAGTGATTATCGTCGAACCGGAAAAACAACTTACCCTGTTATTTGGCATGAAAGCGCCGGGGCTGGGAAGACTGTGTTTTACTCTGGAAGATAAAGGCGACTATCGCACTATTGATGTACGCGCCTTCTGGCATCCTCACGGTATGCCAGGGTTGTTTTACTGGCTACTGATGATCCCAGCGCATCTGTTTATTTTTCGCGGCATGGCAAAACGAATCGCCAGACTTGCAGAACAAAGCACAGATTAATCGAAAAAAACCTGCGTTATTCTTTCACGTTTCCCATTGCATCAAGGAGAAAATCACGGAAGAATGCGCTCGTCGTTTTATCAACAACAGTGGAATGATATGAAGGTACTGGTTACCGGCGCCACCAGCGGTTTAGGTCGAAACGCGGTTGAGTTTTTATGCCGGAAAGGCATCAGTGTGAGAGCAACCGGTCGCAACGAAGCGATGGGCAAATTGCTGGAAAAAATAGGTGCAGAGTTTGTCCATGCGGATCTGACTGAGCTGGTCTCATCGCAGGCGAAGGTGATGCTCGCAGGCATTGATACACTGTGGCACTGTTCCAGCTTTACCTCGCCATGGGGAACGCAGCAGGCTTTCGATCTGGCAAACGTTCGTGCCACTCGCCGCCTGGGCGAATGGGCTGTCGCCTGGGGTGTACGTAACTTTATTCATATCTCTTCACCCTCCCTGTACTTCGACTATCACCACCATCGCGATATCAAAGAAGATTTTCGCCCTCACCGCTTCGCCAACGAATTTGCCCGCAGCAAAGCCGCCAGCGAAGAGGTGATCAATATGCTTTCGCAGACCAACCCACAAACGCGCTTTACTATTCTGCGCCCACAAAGTCTGTTCGGCCCGCACGATAAAGTTTTTATTCCCCGTCTGGCGCATATGATGCACCACTACGGCAGCATCCTGTTACCCCACGGTGGCAGCGCGCTGGTCGATATGACCTACTATGAAAATGCCGTGCACGCTATGTGGCTGGCGAGTCAGGAAGCGTGCGATAAGTTGCCTTCTGGTCGTACATACAACATTACCAACGGCGAACATCGCACTCTGCGCAGCATCGTGCAGAAACTGATCGACGAACTGAACATTGATTGCCGTATCCGGTCGGTGCCTTACCCGATGCTGGATATGATTGCCCGCAGTATGGAGCGTTTAGGACGCAAGTCAGCAAAAGAGCCGCCGCTGACCCATTACGGCGTCTCCAAGTTGAATTTTGACTTTACGCTGGATATTACGCGTGCGCAGGAAGAGTTAGGTTATCAGCCGATCATCACGTTAAATGAAGGTATTGAGCAAACTGCCGCCTGGCTGCGCGACCACGGAAAACTGCCGCGCTAATCCTGACCGTATTTCTCCAGTAACGCTTCGGCAATCGCCTGAGTTTCTGCATCCGCTTCGCCGTTATATAACGTCGGGCGGAAGTGCATCTGAAACGCCATAATCACTCGCTGCTGTTCGCGCGGCGTCATTTCAGGTTTTACGTCATAGCCGTAGCGTGCCAAAAGCTCAAGCAACGATGCGGTTTCTACCGGCGTGTGGGGCGCGCGCCCGGCCAGATAAAAGCTAACGCGCGATGCATCCGGCCAGGCACCAATCCCCTGCTGCGCCAGTTGCTGCCACGGGAACAGTGGACCAGGATCGTCTTTGCGCTGTGGGGCAATATCCGCATGTGCCACTACGTTTTCTGGTTTGATGTGATAGCGGGCGATAATATCTTTCGCCAGTGGAATGAGCGCCTGAATTTGCGCTGGTTCAAACGGCGTAAAATATTTCACCCCCGCTGATTTCTGCCAGCCGCGATTTTCCAGCTCAATGCCAATAGAGGTATCGTTAATCCGCGTCGCCCCGCGCCAGGCGCTGATCCCCGCGTGCCAGGCCAGTTCTTGCTCCGGCACCAGTTGCCAGATACGCGGTTTGCCGTTGAAACGCGGCGGCACAGCTGGCACTAGGTAGTGCGAGCTGACTTTTTTATCGGTCAGCGTCGCCAGCGACGTGTCGAAATCATCCGCCGTGTAGTGGATCACCAGCACTTTAATACGGGGATATGCCGCCTGCGCCTGGCGTCGGGTATCGAGTTGGTATCCCTCTTTCTCGACAATGCCTTTTTCGCCTGCGCACCCTGCCAGTAACAGGATCGCCGCAACCAGCCAGAAAACGCTTCTCATCGACGTGTTTTCACCGCCGTTCCGCTGACGCTGACCATCAGCATACTGCCGTTTTGCCCGACAGTTTCGTAGTCGATATCAATGCCAACCACTGCGTCCGCTCCCAGCGCCCGTGCCTGGGAGCCTAATTCTTCAAACGCAATCTCCCGGGCTTTGCGCAGTTCCTTTTCGTAAGCCCCTGAACGACCGCCGACGATATCGCGGATACCGGCAAAGAAATCACGAAAAATATTGGCGCCTAAAATCGCTTCGCCCGTCACCACACCGCAATATTCAACGATGGTCTGACCTTCAAGTGTTGGGGTTGTGGAAAATTGCATGATCGATCTCCTTGTTTGCTAAGCCTTCGATCTCAAAAGCATTATCGGACTGATACGCTATTATTGAAAGGATATCATTATTATCGTAGAACGCTTTCAAGGTGTTCGCTTATAAGGAAATCATTATGCGCTACAGCAAATTGACCATGCTTATCCCTTGCGCACTGTTACTCAGTGCTTGCACCACCGTCACGCCAGCCTATAAAGACAACGGCTCCCGCACAGGTTCTTGCGTCCAGGGCGGCCCTGACAGCGTGGCTCAGCAATTCTATGATTACCGTATTCAGCATCGCAGTAACGACATTACCGCTCTGCGTCCGTACTTGAGTGACAAACTGGCGGCACTGCTCAGTGATGCCAGCCGCGATAACAACCAACGCGAATTGTTAAGCAGCGATCCCTTCTCCAGTCGTACCACCTTGCCAGACAGCGCCCGCGTCGCCAGTGCTTCTACCATCCCGAATCGCGATGCACGTAATATTCCGCTGCGCGTGGATCTGAAACAAGGCGACCAGAGCTGGCAGGATGAGGTGCTGATGATTCAGGAAGGCCAGTGTTGGGTCATCGACGATGTGCGCTATTTAGGTGGCAGCGTTCACGCCAAAGCGGGGACATTACGCCAGTCCATTGAGAATCGTTAATCCCTTGATTAGATTATAACCCCCATAAATTGTCCGGCATTCTGAGAGGAATGCCGACATTTATGCTCGCCGAACAACGCCCCCGTTATTTTGTGCTATGTTTATTGAATAATGCGCTTTGCTTTTAACTTTTAAAGCAGAAATATTGCATAATTATTCTGTCAAAGGTACTATCTTCGACCTCAATAGCTATCAGACTGCCAGTATACGAGTGTCAATGAGTATTCAATTAAACGGCATTAATTGCTTCTACGGCGCACATCAGGCGCTGTTCGATATCACGCTGGATTGCCCGCAGGGCGAAACGCTGGTGTTACTTGGCCCCAGCGGCGCGGGGAAAAGCTCGCTGCTGCGTGTACTCAATCTGCTTGAGATGCCGCGCTCCGGTACGCTCAACATTGCAGGCAACCATTTCGATTTCACCAAAACACCGTCAGACAAAGCGATTCGCGACCTGCGTCGCAACGTCGGCATGGTGTTTCAGCAATACAATCTGTGGCCGCATCTCACCGTGCAGCAAAACCTGATCGAAGCGCCCTGCCGCGTACTCGGCTTGAGTAAAGATCAGGCGCTGGCTCGCGCAGAAAAACTGCTTGAGCGTCTGCGTCTCAAACCTTATAGCGATCGTTACCCACTGCACCTTTCTGGTGGTCAGCAACAACGTGTCGCTATTGCCCGTGCGCTGATGATGGAGCCGCAGGTACTGCTGTTTGATGAACCGACTGCCGCGCTGGATCCGGAAATTACGGCACAAATCGTCAGCATCATTCGTGAGCTGGCGGAGACCAATATTACCCAGGTGATCGTCACCCACGAAGTTGAAGTGGCGCGTAAAACCGCCAGCCGTGTGGTGTATATGGAAAACGGTCACATCGTTGAACAAGGCGACGCGCGCTGCTTTACCGAGCCGCAAACCGAAGCATTTAAAAACTATCTCTCTCACTAAAGATTCGGGATAACGACAATGAAAAAAGTTCTGATTGCCGCGTTAATTGCAGGTTTTAGTCTTTCCGCCACAGCTGCCGAAACCATTCGTTTTGCTACCGAAGCCTCCTATCCTCCGTTTGAATCTATAGACGCGAATAACCAGATCGTCGGTTTTGACGTTGACCTCGCACAGGCGCTGTGTAAAGAGATTGATGCAACCTGTACTTTCTCCAACCAGGCATTTGACAGCCTGATCCCGAGTCTGAAATTCCGCCGTGTGGACGCCGTTATGGCGGGTATGGATATCACTCCAGAGCGCGAAAAACAGGTGCTGTTCACCACCCCGTACTATGACAACTCCGCCCTGTTTGTGGGTCAGCAAGGTAAATACACCAGCGTTGATCAGCTGAAAGGCAAGAAAGTCGGTGTGCAGAACGGGACGACACACCAGAAATTCATTATGGATAAACATCCGGAAATCACCACAGTTCCGTATGACAGCTACCAGAACGCAAAACTGGATCTGCAAAACGGTCGTATCGACGGTGTATTCGGTGACACCGCAGTAGTAACCGAATGGCTGAAAGATAACCCGAAACTGGCGGCAGTGGGCGACAAAGTGACCGATAAAGATTACTTCGGTACTGGCCTCGGCATCGCAGTACGTCAGGGCAACACTGAACTGCAGCAGAAATTTAATACTGCGCTGGAAAAAGTGAAGAAAGATGGCACTTACGAAACCATCTACAACAAATGGTTCCAGAAGTAATCCCTGATGAATGAATTTTTTCCTTTAGCAAGCGCCGCCGGGATGACCGTCGGCCTTGCCGTTTGTGCATTGATTGTCGGACTGGCGCTGGCGATGTTCTTTGCAGTATGGGAGTCAGCAAAATGGCGCCCTGTTGCGTGGGCAGGTTCGGCGCTGGTGACGATTCTGCGCGGCCTGCCAGAAATTCTGGTGGTGCTGTTTATCTATTTTGGCTCCTCGCAGTTACTGCTGACGCTTGCGGATGGCTTCACCATCAATCTTGGATTCGTGCAGATCCCGGTGCAGATGGACATTGAGAACTTCGACGTTAGCCCGTTCCTTTGCGGGGTTATCGCTCTGTCACTGCTGTATGCCGCTTATGCTTCGCAAACTCTGCGTGGCGCACTGAAAGCGGTGCCGGTGGGGCAGTGGGAATCGGGTCAGGCGCTGGGGCTGTCGAAATCGGCTATCTTTTTCCGTCTGGTGATGCCGCAGATGTGGCGTCATGCGCTGCCTGGTCTCGGCAACCAGTGGCTGGTACTGCTGAAAGATACCGCGCTGGTCAGTTTGATTAGTGTGAATGATTTAATGCTGCAAACCAAAAGCATCGCCACCCGTACCCAGGAACCGTTTACCTGGTACATTGTGGCGGCGGCGATTTACCTGGTGATTACCCTGTTGAGCCAGTACATTCTCAAACGCATTGACCTGCGCGCGACACGTTTTGAGCGGAGACCTGGCTGATGCTTGAGTATTTACCCGAACTGATGAAAGGGCTGCATACCAGCCTGACCCTGACGGTTGCCTCGCTGATTGTGGCGCTGATTCTGGCGTTGATTTTTACCATCATCCTGACGCTAAAAACGCCGGTGCTGGTGTGGCTGGTGCGTGGTTATATCACGCTGTTTACCGGTACACCGCTGCTGGTGCAAATCTTCCTGATTTACTACGGACCAGGTCAGTTCCCGACGTTGCAGGAGTATCCGGCGCTGTGGCATTTGCTGTCGGAACCGTGGCTGTGTGCGCTAATTGCATTGTCGCTGAACAGTGCAGCGTATACCACGCAGCTGTTTTACGGGGCGATTCGCGCGATCCCGGAAGGTCAATGGCAGTCCTGTAGCGCGCTGGGAATGAGCAAAAAAGATACGCTGGCGATCCTTCTGCCGTATGCCTTTAAACGCTCGCTCTCGTCTTATTCCAACGAAGTGGTGCTGGTGTTCAAAAGTACCTCTCTGGCATACACCATTACGCTAATGGAAGTGATGGGCTACAGCCAGTTACTGTACGGACGCACCTACGACGTAATGGTGTTTGGCGCGGCGGGGATTATTTACCTCGTCGTCAACGGCCTGCTGACGCTGATGATGCGTCTGATTGAGCGTAAAGCACTGGCATTTGAACGTCGGAATTAATGTGACTGCGTACACATTCGCCGGGGGGTTTTGTAGGTCTGAGAAGACGCGCCAGCGTCGCATCAGACACCTGCACGGTGCCTGTGCCGGATGCGGAGTAAACGCCTTACCCGGCCCACATAGTGCATAAATCCTTATAATGAAGACGGACAACCCACTAAGTTGTCCGTCTTTTTTTATCTCTCGCAAACTATTTAATCATATTTATTGCATATAAATTCATTTGATGGCATTGTAAATCCATGCCGCAGACACGGCTAATAATCATAAGATTGACAGACGGGAGTTCCATCATGAAAAAGCTAGTTCTTGCCGCATTACTTGCATCCTGTGCATTCGGCGCTTCTGCCGCAGAGAAAATCAATTTCGGCGTCTCTGCCACTTATCCGCCATTCGAATCGATGGATGCAAATAACCAGATCGTCGGCTTTGATATCGATCTGGCAAAAGCGTTATGCAAACAAATGCAGGCAGAATGTACTTTTACTAATCACGCTTTCGACAGCCTGATCCCGTCACTGAAATTCAGAAAATATGACGCAGTGATTTCCGGGATGGACATCACACCGGAACGTAGCAAACAGGTCGCCTTTACCACCCCCTATTACGAAAACTCAGCCGTTGTGATTGCCAAAAAAGATACCTATAAGACTTTTGCCGACCTGAAAGGTAAACGTATTGGTATGGAAAACGGCACTACCCACCAGAAATATATTCAGGATCAGCATCCGGAAGTGAAAACCGTCTCTTATGACAGTTATCAGAATGCATTTATCGACCTGAAAAATGGTCGTATTGATGGGGTATTTGGTGATACAGCGGTAGTTAATGAGTGGCTGAAAACCAATCCGCAACTGGGCGTTGCGACTGAGAAAGTAACCGATCCGCAGTACTTCGGCACCGGTCTGGGCATCGCTGTACGTCCGGATAACAAAGCTCTGCTGGAGAAACTGAATAACGCACTGGCAGCCGTTAAAGCAGACGGTACATATCAGAAAATCAGCGATCAGTGGTTCCCGCAGTAATTGAGACTGAGACGAAAGTAAGATGCCTGATGCGCTACGCTTATCAGGCCAACATCGACTCTGCAATGTATTGATTGAGCACGATTTGTAGGCCGGATAAGGCGTTCACGCCGCATCCGGCATGAACAAAGCGCACCAGGTCTGCGATCTGAAGCCGCAGATGCGGCTTTTTTATTGCTTCACCAGCAGCGTCAGCACTTCATAATGTGCGGTGTGGGGGAACATATCGAAAAGCTGTACCCGCTCAATGCGATATCCTGGTAGTTCGCGGATATCTTTCGCCATCGTTTGGGCGTTACAGCTTGAGTAGATAATAAAACGCGGTGCCATCGTCGAAAGATAATCACACAGCGGTTTACCAATGCCGCGACGCGGTGGATTAACCAGCACCAGCTCCGGCACTTCACCCTGAGCAGTGGCAAACTGAGTGGAGTCCAGCGCCTGAAATTGCAGACGCGTTAGAGCCAGTTCAGCAGCAGATTGTTTCGCACAGGCTATCGCTTCTGGCGCAATTTCAATCCCCGTTAGCTGCATTTCTGGCGTTGCGCAATGCAAACCAAAACCACCAACGCCGCAGAACAGATCCCACATATGATTTACCGGCAATTGCCGCACCCAGTCACGCGCGGTGGCGTACAGCTGGCTGGCGACCGCCGGATTAGTCTGGAAGAAACTTTGCGGGCGGATCCACAGCGGCACGTCATTAAAACGCTCTGCCAGCGCCTGCTGTTCGGTCAGGTAGATCTCCGTCTCCCCTTCCATTATCGCCATATGCACTGGCTGAATATTGACGGTAATGACTTTTAGCTGCGGCAGTTGCGCCTGTAACCACGGCAGCGCCTTACGCAGTTGCGCCAGCTTGGTTTCAGAGCGCAGTACAAAGCGCAGCATCATACCGCCATCCATCTGGCTTTCAGTCAGCAGAATATATTTCAGTTCGCCACGCTTGCGCGCCACGTTGTAGGGCGTCAGCCCCGCACGGGCGATAAACGGTTTTAGCGCCGCAAAAACAGGCGCAAATGAGGCAGGGTAAAGCGGACAGTCGCAAAGATCTTCTGGCGTACCGTCGCGGTGTAGCATTCCGAGCAGTGGTTTTTCAACGCTACCACTCACCACCATTTTGGCTTTATTGCGAAACCCTTGTTCCGGGCCAGACACCGGCGCGCACCATTCCGCGACCGGAAAATCGGCCAACAGATTTTTAAGATCGGTGGTTTTAGCGGAGAGTTGCTCTGGAATCGGCTGCGTTATCCACTGACAGGAGCGGCAGCGACCCGCGTCGTAAAGTGCGCACTGCATACATTGACCTTCACATCATCAGGGGCGAGGATTATACACATTATTGCAACTGGAAGAACCGCCTACTGGTGGCGGGAACAAACAGCAGCAATAAGATGAGCATGTCCGGCAGCTTTTGTAACATCAGGCTATGGAAGATTTCGCGTTTCGATTCACCAGGAATGCTGAACAGCTCAGGGTAACCATAACCGAGCGAAGCTGCCCACAGATAACTGGCGGCCGTGATTTGCGTCAGCAGATACAGCCAGCGCGCCAGGCGACGCCCTTTCACTAGCGAAAACGCACACCAGATTTCAATAAAAACCAGCGCAAGGCTGCTTAGAAAGACCAGCGTTAAACTCCAGGTTTGTACGCTGCGATGTATGAACTCGCCGATACCGCGCACGCCCAGCGTATTGAAAATCATCAGCACGTCGAGGCCACGGATCATAATAATGGCGAGCGCCGCCACCTGCACCAGTGCAGGCACATTCAGGCGAGCATGTGATGAAGATGTTTTCTTAAAAAATCCCAACGTTTCGTCTTCCATGAAAACAATGCCGCGACATGCGCGGCATTATGTAGCCAGGTTGGCAAATTTTAGTGTCTTCAGCCACGTCTTGCACGCTGGATATCGCGTATCCGCTGCTTTTCTGCGCGCGCCATTAAATACCAGGCGATAAATCCGACAATTCCTACCGCGCCGAGAATCAATGTTGCCAGGGCGTTGATTTCCGGATTCACCCCCATCCGCACGCTGGAGAAGACCAGCATTGGTAAGGTGGTGGCTCCCGGCCCGGAAACAAAGCTGGCGATCACCAGATCATCAAGCGACAGAGTAAAAGCCAGTAACCAGCCAGAAATGATCGCCGGCATGATCATCGGTAGTGTAATGACGAAAAACACCTTCAGCGGCGTCGCGCCGAGATCCATCGCCGCTTCTTCAATGGAGCGATCCAGTTCCCGCAGACGCGAAGAAATAACGACTGCCACATAAGCTGTACAGAAAGTGACGTGCGCCAGCCAGATAGTTAACATACCGCGATCGGCAGGCCAGCCGATCGCATGAGCAAGAGCAACGAACAATAACAACAGCGACAGGCCAGTAATCACATCCGGCATGACTAGCGGCGCGGTGATCATAAAGGCAAAGCCATTTGATCCACGAAACCGCCCAAAGCGTACCAGCACAACCGCCGCGATAGTTCCAAGAATTGCCGCCGCCGTCGCCGCACAGGCGGCAATCGTCAGACTTAAGCCGACCGCACTCATCATCGCATCATCACGCAATAACTCGCCGTACCAGCGCGTTGACCAACCGGCCCACACCGTCACCAGCTTCGAACTGTTAAATGAATAGATGACCAGCATCAGCATCGGCGCATAGAGAAAGGTGAAGCCCAGCAACAAAATCACCATTCGCCAGGGCGAACGAACGACCGGTAAATTATTCATCCGTGTTCCCCCACGCTTTTTTGCTGATATTTGTGGAACCACATAATTGGCACAATCAGCAGCAATAACATAACGATTGCCACCGCTGAGGCCACCGGCCAGTCACGGTTATTGAAAAACTCCTGCCACAGAACGCGCCCGATCATGATGCTGTCCGGGCCGCCGAGCAGTTCCGGGATCACAAACTCACCCACCGCCGGAATGAAAACCAGCATCGATCCGGCGATAATCCCACCTTTGGTAAGCGGCACTATCACCGTAAAGAAAGTCTTCAGCGGACGCGCGCCGAGATCAAGCGCAGCTTCCACCAGCGAATAATCAATGCGAGTTAACGCGGTGTAGATAGGCAACACCATAAACGGCACATAGGCGTAAACAATGCCGATATAAACGGCCAGATTGGTATGCAGAATGGTCAGCGGCTGATCGATAACCCCCAGCCACAGCAGGAAATTATTCAGCACGCCATTGTTTTTTAGTATCCCCATCCAGGCGTAAACGCGGATCAAAAATGAGGTCCACGAAGGCAGGATCACCAGCAGCAATAAGATATTGCGGGTCGAAGGTTTACTGTGCGCCACTGCCCACGCCAGTGGGTAGCCGAGCAATAAGCAACAAACGGTCGAAATCGCCGCCACCTGTAACGACTGGAGATAAGCATCGAAATAGAGCGGATCGTCAGTCAGTTGCAGGAAATTGCCGAGATTGAGGGTGACAGACAGTTGCCCGTCAGCCCACGCCATCAGTTCGGTATAAGGCGGAATGGCGCGCGCCATCTCAGCCAGGCTTATTTTAAAGACGATAAGAAATGGCAGCAGAAACAACAAAATCAACCAGATATACGGCAGCGCAATCACCAGTTTGCGACCGTGCTTCATTTGCCACTGTGTAAGCCACTGCTTTAATCCGCCCGGCTGGGCAGCAGGTTCAAGTGTACTCATCTTTGCTCCTTAAACCGTCAGCACCACACAACTGTCTGATTCCCAGCACAAACGAACTTCATCGCCCCAGGTCGGTAACCCTTTGCGAAAACGATGGGCGTTTTGTAACTGGGCGCTGATCATCTGCCCGCTTTTCAGGCGGACATGATAAACAGACAAATCACCGAGATAGGCAATATGTGTCACCTCTCCCACTGCAAAATTGCAGCCATCAGCAGGCGGTTCGTCACAGAGCATGATTTTTTCCGGACGCAGCGCCACATGCACCGGCACGTTATCCACCACAGACGCATCGGGATCGACTTTCAACGGATGCACCAGCCCAGGCGAATAAAGCAACAGGCCATCTTCCTGGCGTTCCTTTAGCAGCCCTTCGAAAACATTGACCGATCCAATGAACTCGGCGCTATATCGTGTCGTCGGGTGCTCATAAATTTCCTCCGGCTCGCCAATCTGAACAAATTTACCGCGATTCATAATCGCGATGCGCCCCGCCATGGTCATCGCCTCTTCCTGATCGTGCGTTACCATCACACAGGTCACGCCGACACGCTCCAGAATATCCACCACTTCAAGCTGCATCCGGTCGCGCAG
This sequence comes from Escherichia sp. MOD1-EC7011, assembly GCF_002965005.1. Classification (NCBI taxonomy): domain Bacteria; kingdom Pseudomonadati; phylum Pseudomonadota; class Gammaproteobacteria; order Enterobacterales; family Enterobacteriaceae; genus Escherichia; species Escherichia sp. MOD1-EC7011. The sequence continues at coordinate 80,904 of NZ_PTRD01000017.1, read as the reverse complement.
TTTTTTATCCAGCGCGCCCATCGGTTCATCGAGCAGTAATAGTTTCGGGCGTTTGGCGAGGCTTCGGGCCAGCGCCACTCGCTGACGTTGGCCACCGGAAAGCTGATGCGGTTTGCGTTTGGCAAACTCCTGCATATGCACCAGCCCCAGCATTTCATTGACCCGACTGGCAATTTCCGCTTTTGGTAACTTGTCTTGTTTCAGACCAAAGGCAATGTTTTGCTCCACGGTCATATGGGGGAATAGCGCGTAGGACTGGAACATCATGTTGATGGGGCGCAGATAAGGCGGAACCTGTGACAAATCGACACCATCAAGCATAATTTGCCCGGCAGAAGGTTGTTCGAAACCTGCTAACATACGCAGCAGCGTGGACTTGCCACAGCCGGATGCGCCCAGCAGTGCAAAGATTTCGCCTTTATAAATGGTCAGACTGACATCATCGACCGCGTGTTGACCATCGTAAGATTTGGTCAAATTGCGGATTTCTAATAGTGGTGTCAGCGACTTACGACTTTTCGCCTGCGGGCGAGGGATAGCGTCATTCACGGCTGCTCTCCGGCATTTAATGTGTGCAAGCGCACCAGGATGGTGCGAATTGCCGGCGGGAGTGGTGCGCCCGTCCGGCATCTACGGCAGCGGATTATTTTCCGCTCTTCACTTTTGTCCACGCGCGGGTGCGCACACGATCGATTTTCGGATCCTGCACTTGCAGGGTGAACATTTTGGCGCGAACGTCCGCCGGAGGATAAATCCCTGGATTATCACGCACTTCCGCACTCACCAGCGGCGTAGCTGCTTTATTGGCGTTGGCATAGAACACATGGTCAGAGATATGTGCTACTACATCCGGGCGCAGCAGATAATTCAGGAACTGATACGCTTCGTCTTTATTTTTGGCATCGGCAGGCATGGCAAAGACATCAAAGAATGCCATCGCCCCTTCTTTCGGAATCGAGAAAGAGACATTCACGCCATTCTTCGCCTCCTTCGCGCGGTTGGAGGCCTGCCAGACATCGCCCGCCCAGCCAATCGCCACGCAGATGTCGCCATTAGCCAGGTCGTTAATATATTGAGATGAATGGAAATAACGAATATTCGGGCGCAGTTTCAATAGCAGGTCAGTCGCTGGTCCGGTGTAATCATCCGCTTTGGTGCTGTTCGGATCTTTACCAAGATAATTCAACACAGTGGCAAAAACTTCTTCCGGCGCATCGAGGAAAGAGACACCACAGCTTTTCAGTTTTTCCAGATTTTCTGGTTTGAGGATCAAGTCCCAGCTATCGACCGGCGCGTTTTCGCCCAGCACTGCTTTGACTTTATCGACGTTATACCCAATCCCGGTAGTCGCCCACATATACGGCATAGCAAATTTATTGTCGGGATCGTGTTTTGCCACCAGCTTCAGCAGTTCTGGATCGAGATTCTTCCACTCCGGCAATTTGCTTTTATCCAGCGGCTGGAATACTCCCGCAGTCAACTGGCGCTCCAGAAAGCTGGCTGACGGCACGACCAGGTCAAAACCGGTACTCCCCGCCATTAATTTGCCTTCCAGCACTTCGTTGGAATCAAAAACATCGTAGACGACTTTAATACCGGTCTCTTTTTCAAAATTTGCCACCGTATCCGGGGCGATATAATCAGACCAGTTATAGATGTGGAGTGTTTTTTGTTCAGCCGCGAGCGTGCCGACAGAGACGGCCATCAGAGCACCCGCAATCAGACCCGATAGCCATTTTTTATTTAAGGCGGTCATATCTCTTTCCTTCTGAAAGTTCGTTAACAAACGAACAAAAGTTGTCACACTAAAAGATATGCAATAAACGTGCATATTTTTTATCGGCGCGGTGCAAGAAAAGAGAACTCTCTCCCGGCCAGCATTGCTCGCTATATAAAAGCCTCGCAAGAATAACTTTAGCCAGGGTTTGAAACTATAGCTGTAATTAAAAAACGGTATTTAACAAATTTTTATGCGCATTTGCTCTATGTGATAAAGCAAATCTGGCACAATGGAAGTGAAATAATCTTTAATGAAAGGTTAAAATCAGCAGGAAATATTACGGCGCGCAGTCACTGCGGCAGCGACTGCGTGCTCGAAAAAAGTTATCAGTGAAGGAAATAGTTTTCGGTAACGTTGTTTTGCCCTTCATCGTCAGTCGGCAACAGCAGCTGATGGGCATTAGCTTCGAGGATGACCATTGAAATCTGCTCTTCGCTCTGGCGTACAAACCATGCAAACTGTTCATAGGTTACACCCTGCATAACAGATAAAGACTGGCAAACCACCAGCTTTGGCAGATTATCATCCTGCATATCGAGAAATGCTTTCACGGTCAGTGAGCTGGCATTGATGGCTGATAAATCCGCCGCCAGCGGCAACACGGCTGAAGGCCTGACTTCCGCCATGGCAGAAAACAGGATTGTGTTATCAATCAGGTCGATTTTGGCATCAAAGACACCGTCGAAATTCTGCATATGGGGCAGATGCAAAGCCTGACAGTTATCACATTCAAAAAAACTCATCCCCAGGTCATCGAGCCATTGACGCAACGTATCCAGACCAGGAACGACCAGCGATGTCATAATTTTGTACAACCTCTTCCGATAAAAAGACTGGCACAGCTTACGCAAAAAGCGCAGGCAAAACCATGATCAGTAATGTGATTGCGACTAACCACCCGTTTTCAGGCAATATTCTGCCGTGGCGTGGCGTTCGATCCAGCGGATCATTTTACCCGCAATGTCGATACCGGTGGTTTTTTCTATTCCTTCCAGCCCCGGCGACGCATTCACCTCCATCACCAACGGCCCGCGATTGGCACGCAGAATATCCACACCGGCAACATCCAGCGCCATCGTTCGCGCAGCTTTGATGGCGATTTCACGCTCCTTCGGCGTGATACTGGCGATGCTTGCCGCGCCGCCACGATGCAAATTGGAGCGAAAATCGCCCTCTTTCGCCCGCCGTTCAATCGCCGCGACAACTTCATCACCGACGACCAGACAGCGGATATCGCACCCTTGCGCCTCTTTGATATATTCCTGCACCAGAATATGAGCGTTCAGGCCGCGAAAAGCATCAATCACGCTTTCTGCCGCCTGGCGCGTTTCCGCCAGCACCACACCAATTCCCTGCGTGCCTTCGACCAGCTTAACCACCAGTGGCGCACCACCGACCATATCGATTAAGTCGCTGGTATCATCCGGCGAATGCGCAATCCCCGTGACAGGCAGGTCAATGCCCTGACGCGCCAGCAGTTGCATGGAACGCAATTTGTCACGCGCCCGGGCAATCGCGACCGATTCGTTCAGCGGGTAACTGCCCAGCATTTCGAACTGGCGCAGCGCCGCCGTCCCATAAAAGGTTATAGCAGTGCCAATGCGTGGGATCACTGCGTCAAAATGGGGTAACTTACGGCCTTTGTAGTGAATGGAAGACGCCGCAGGATTTATGTTCATGTAGCAAGAAAGCGGATCGAGAATTTCAACCAGGTGACCACGCTGTATGGCGGCTTCACGCAACCGCTTACACGAATAGAGCGTTCCATCCCGGGACAATATGGCAATTTTCACCCTGCACCTCTCTGTCAGACCTGGTCAAAAGCCCGCGTATAATACATCGCCGTAACGGTTTTAGCGCGTCGCCCAACCTTGTTTATGCAAATAATCGAGAATAAAAGGACGGCTTTCTTTGATAATCGTCCGGCGAATATGATCGCTCCAGGTATCCCGGCGATTATTACTGCCACGGGTAAGATAATATTCCGCCAGTTGCTCGTCATACTGTGCCAGAGCATCTTTATCCAGCGGTTGGTAGCTGTTTTCATGCACCAAAATGGAAGCCGGTAAACGCGGCTTGAGATCCGGGTTATCCGCAGGCCAGCCGAGACACAAGCCAAACAGCGGCAGAACATGCTTTGGTAATTTCAGCAGCTCCGTCACCGCTTCAATGTTATTGCGCAGGCCGCCAATATATACACCGCCTAACCCCAACGATTCCGCTGCGGTTAAGACGTTTTGTGCCATCATCGCCGTATCAACAACACCGAGCAACAACTGTTCAGCCAGGCCGAGTTGAGCATCCGGGCAGATCTGCAAATGACGGTTAAAGTCGGCGCAAAACACCCAAAACTCCGCCGCTTGCGCAACATGTTTTTGCCCGCCGGTCAGCGGCACCAGGGCTTCACGCAATGCGGGGGCGGTAATGCGAATAATGCTACTACACTGCAAAAAGCTGGAACTGGAGGTCGCACGGGCGCTGTTGATAATCGCCTCACGCTGTTCAGCGGAGATAGGTTCATCAGTGAAATGGCGAATGGAGCGGTGACCACAAATAAGTTCAATGGTTGGCGTCATTATCTTTTTCTCTTTCTGAACGTGAAGATTCCAGTGGATGATTCATCAGTTGCGGGGCCAGCCGTTTTGCCACCTGAAGAATAACCACCACCGCAGCGGGAAGCATGAGCAAAACACCGAGAAAAATCATCAGAATTTGCGCTTCTGGCGTAGAAAACGGCGCTGGAAGCGAAAAGTTGTCACTTATCGACAACAGCGCCGCCGCCAGTAACATCATTCCAATAAATTCCAGTATCAACACGCTTTTAGGCAATTTACCGATCGCGCGCATAAACTTCCCTCTGCAAAGTGAGCTGCCAGTTTAAAACCTTTCGCCGCGTTGTGCTTAACAGTTATAGCTTTAAGCAATCAATGCAACAGGTTAAACCTACTTTCAGCGAATAAGATTTGGCGTGATCATGCACACATGACAGATAAATGGAGAAAGCCAATGCAAACCGTTATTTTCGGTCGTCCGGGTTGCCCTTACTGCGTGCGTGCCAAAGATTTGGCAGAAAAGTTAAGTAATGAACACGATGATTTTCACTATCAGTATGTGGATATTCGTGCTGAAGGGATCACTAAAGAGGATCTGCAACAGAAAGCTGGCAAGCCGGTAGAAACCGTACCGCAGATTTTTGTCGATCAGCAACACATCGGTGGCTATACCGATTTTGCTGCCTGGGTGAAAGAGAATCTTGACGCCTGATTACCGGATAAGCCCTCTCTGTTTGAGGGCTTTATTGATTTTTTCTGTGTTGTGGCCTGAACAAGCTACTAATAAACAAAAAACATAACGCGCCCAGCGCACACCAGAAGACGGCACTCAACAACCACGCCAGCTCCTGCCAGAATGAGCGTGATGGTGAAAAAAACAGACGCATAATTAACATAGAACAGGGTGCTGCCAGCATTGCGCCAAACAGTGGTTTAAGGACTTCTCTACGCCGCGAAAAAAAGCTGGCTACAGCCCCAGGAAGAATGAAAAACAGTAAGCCGATTTCAGGGTGCCCGGCAGCCCGAAAAGCTCCCTTCATATGTGTCGCCAGAAAAAGGCACACCACAATAAAGAGGACAAAACAGCAAATTGCCCCCGCCCAATGTTGTTTATGTTTCACATGTTCCTCCTGACACTGCCTCTATCGAACACATTTTTCGCCGGTGTGGCGCTCAGTAAGATAAAGCCGCTTCGCATTCCATGCTAATATAGGCCAACACAATTCTTATAGCCGTTGGTATCTAATGTGATTACACTAGTAAAATATATTGTTACTTTACTATTGATTAAGTGCGCTGAATGAATCTGCGCTCTGAATTCAGGTAAAAACATTATCTTAAATTACCATTTCTTTCAACAGCTTACTCGTAAACAAGAAGTTAGTCTCCGTGAATATAAACGTCGCCGAATTGTTAAATGGGAATTACATTCTGTTATTATTCGTGGTCCTCGCGCTTGGACTATGTCTCGGAAAATTACGACTTGGTTCAATCCAACTGGGTAATTCCATTGGCGTTTTAGTCGTATCACTGTTATTAGGGCAACAACATTTCAGTATTAACACCGACGCGCTTAATCTTGGCTTTATGCTGTTTATTTTCTGCGTCGGGGTCGAAGCCGGACCCAACTTTTTTTCCATTTTTTTCCGCGATGGTAAAAATTACCTAATGTTAGCCCTGGTAATGGTCGGTAGTGCACTGCTGATCGCCTTAGGGCTGGGTAAGTTGTTTGGCTGGGACATCGGCCTGACGGCTGGTATGTTGGCTGGCTCAATGACATCAACACCGGTTTTGGTTGGTGCGGGCGATACCTTACGCCACTCTGGAATAGAAAGCAGGCAACTCTCTGCGGCACTGGATAATTTAAGCCTCGGGTATGCATTAACCTATTTGATTGGCCTGGTGAGTTTGATTGTCGGTGCGCGTTACTTGCCTAAGTTGCAGCATCAGGACTTACAGACCAGCGCCCAGCAAATCGCTCGTGAGCGAGGTCTGGACACCGACGCCAGCCGTAAAGTCTATCTGCCGGTAATTCGCGCCTACCGCGTCGGCCCGGAACTGGTCGCCTGGGCCGACGGCAAAAACTTGCGTGAACTGGGTATTTATCGACAAACAGGTTGCTACATTGAACGTATTCGTCGTAACGGGATTCTGGCAAATCCGGATGGTGACGCCGTGCTACAGATGGGCGATGAAATAGCGTTGGTAGGCTATCCCGACGCCCACGCCCGACTCGATCCCAGCTTCCGTAATGGTAAAGAAGTTTTTGATCGAGACCTTCTCGACATGCGTATCGTCACTGAAGAGGTGGTCGTCAAAAACCATAACGCTGTCGGTAAACGTCTGGCACAACTGAAGCTGACCGATCACGGTTGTTTCCTTAACCGCGTCATTCGCAGCCAGATCGAAATGCCGATCGACGATAACGTGGTGCTTAATAAAGGCGATGTATTGCAGGTGAGCGGCGATGCCCGTCGCGTGAAAACCATCGCCGATCGCATCGGCTTTATCTCGATTCACAGCCAGGTTACTGATCTACTGGCATTCTGCGCGTTCTTTGTCATCGGTCTGATGATCGGGATGATCACCTTCCAGTTCAGCACATTCAGCTTCGGCATGGGTAACGCTGCCGGGTTGTTATTCGCTGGTATTATGCTGGGCTTTATGCGAGCGAACCACCCAACCTTCGGCTATATTCCCCAGGGCGCGTTAAGCATGGTGAAAGAGTTCGGTTTGATGGTATTTATGGCGGGCGTTGGTTTAAGTGCCGGCAGCGGCATCAATAACGGCCTGGGCGCGATTGGCGGTCAGATGTTGATTGCCGGGTTAATTGTCAGCCTGGTGCCCGTTGTGATTTGCTTCCTGTTTGGCGCTTATGTGCTGCGCATGAACCGCGCGCTGTTATTCGGTGCAATGATGGGTGCGCGTACTTGTGCTCCAGCAATGGAGATCATCAGCGACACTGCGCGCAGCAACATTCCGGCATTAGGTTATGCGGGCACTTATGCAATAGCTAACGTGCTGCTGACGTTGGCAGGGACAATCATCGTAATGGTATGGCCAGGACTCGGATAAAACTGAAGTTGCCCCAAAAATGAAATTTTTTTGCACAACCGCAGAACTTTTCCTCGGGGCATCAGTCTTAATTAGTGCCACTGCTTTTCTTTGATGTCCCCATTTTGTGGAGCCCATCAACCCCGCCATTTCGGTTCAAGGTTGGTGGGTTTTTTGTTGCCTGAATTTTATCTCCTGCCCTGCCAATTGCGCCACCATCTGCAAAATATCCTCGCGCGATAGCGGCTTACGGTCAGTGACAAAATGCAGTGTCATCCCTTCAATAAACGCATCCAGCGCGCGGGCGGTTCCGGGTTCAAACCATTGTTCGAGCGTTTGCTGACTGCGCTGCATCCAGTTTTGCATCACCGTTTTTAATAGCGGTTTTCGGCTGGCCAATGCGTAGAGTTGATACATCAGTTCCATGTTATCCGGCGTTGCAACCTGCGAGCTGTAGATCATGTCAGTTATGGCCTGGCAGGCGCCTGATGCATCACTAACATCGCTAAAAAATGCCTGATATTGCTTAGACATTATCTCTGTAAAACTGCTGAACGCCTCCAGCAGCAGCTCATCAATTCCTGAAAAATAGTAGGTCATCGACCCCAACGGCACTCCGGCAAGGGTAGCGATTTTGCGGTGTGTAACGGCATGTATTCCGTAAAGTTTCACCGCCTCCAGCGTGGCCTGGATGATTTTTTCTCGCCGTTGCGGATCGTTAGCGCGACGCATGTCATTTCCTCTCTTTGCAATTGTGTACAAATGTACACAACCTTGCTAATGTTGTCTTCCCTCTTCTTTTTTTGACGTGATCTATGACCGTAAATTCTTCACGTAATGCCTTGAAACGCCGAACCTGGGCGCTGTTTATGTTCTTCTTTTTGCCAGGCCTGTTAATGGCATCCTGGGCAACCCGTACGCCTGCTATCCGCGATATTCTTTCTGTTTCGATCGCTGAAATGGGCGGTGTACTCTTTGGCTTGTCGATCGGTTCGATGAGCGGAATTCTCTGCTCGGCGTGGTTAGTGAAACGTTTTGGGACGCGTAATGTCATCCTGGTCACGATGTCCTGCGCGTTGATCGGGATGATGATATTAAGTCTGGCGCTCTGGCTGACATCGCCCGTGCTCTTTGCCGTGGGTCTTGGCGTCTTTGGAGCCAGTTTTGGTTCTGCGGAAGTGGCGATAAACGTTGAAGGTGCCGCCGTTGAGCGAGAAATGAATAAAACGGTTTTGCCGATGATGCACGGCTTTTATAGCCTGGGCACGCTGGCAGGTGCTGGTGTCGGGATGGCGCTGACGGCCTTTGGCGTTCCGGCAACGGTGCACATTTTATTGGCGGCGCTGGTAGGCATCGCGCCTATTTATATCGCCATTCAGGCAATCCCTGACGGTACGGGCAAAAATGCTGCCGATGGCACCCAGCATGGTGAAAAAGGCGTACCTTTTTATCGCGATATCCAGTTGCTGCTGATTGGTGTTGTAGTGCTGGCGATGGCCTTTGCCGAAGGTTCTGCCAACGACTGGTTACCCTTATTAATGGTTGACGGTCACGGTTTTAGCCCTACTTCCGGCTCGCTGATTTATGCCGGTTTTACCCTGGGGATGACTATTGGACGCTTTACCGGCGGTTGGTTCATCGACCGTTACAGTCGCGTTACCGTGGTTCGTGCCAGTGCACTAATGGGGGCATTGGGTATTGGGCTGATTATTTTTGTCGATAGCGCCTGGGTCGCGGGGGTGTCTGTTGTCCTTTGGGGGTTGGGAGCTTCTCTGGGCTTCCCACTGACCATTTCTGCCGCCAGTGATACCGGCCCCGATGCGCCGACCCGCGTCAGCGTGGTAGCAACAACCGGTTATCTGGCTTTCCTCGTCGGGCCGCCGCTGCTGGGCTATCTCGGCGAACATTATGGATTACGTAGTGCAATGCTGGTTGTACTGGCGCTGGTTATTCTCGCGGCTATTGTCGCGAAGGCCGTCGCCAAACCCGATACCAAAACGCAAACGGCGATGGAGAATAGTTGATGAGCATTAAATTAATTGCGGTAGACATGGATGGTACTTTCTTAAGCGATCAAAAAACCTATAACCGCGAGCGGTTTATGGCTCAATATCAGCAAATGAAAGCACAAGGGATTCGCTTTGTGGTCGCCAGCGGGAATCAATATTATCAGTTGATCTCTTTCTTCCCCGAAATTGCCGATGAAATTGCCTTTGTGGCAGAAAACGGCGGTTGGGTAGTGAGCGAAGGCAAAGATGTTTTTAATGGCAAGCTGTCGAAAAATGCATTTACCACTGTAGTGGAACATTTACTGACGCGCCCGGAAGTGGAAATTATTGCCTGCGGAAAAAATAGCGCCTATACCCTCAAAAAATATGACGATGCCATGAAAACGGTGGCGGAAATGTATTATCACCGTCTGGAATATGTCGATAACTTTGACAATATCGACGATATTTTCTTCAAATTTGGGTTAAACCTCTCTGACGAACTCATTCCGCAAGTGCAAAAAGAGTTACATGATTCGATTGGCGATATTATGGTGCCGGTTCACACCGGCAACGGTAGCATCGATCTGATTATCCCCGGCGTACATAAAGCCAATGGCCTGCGGCAACTCCAGAAGTTATGGGGAATAGACGACAGTGAAGTGGTGGTCTTTGGCGATGGCGGTAACGATATCGAAATGCTGCGCCAGGCTGACTTTAGCTTTGCGATGGAAAATGCCGGCAACGCGGTCGTAGCTGCGGCGAAATACCGCGCTGGCTCCAATAACCGTGAAGGCGTACTGGATGTGATCGATAAAGTTCTTAAGCACGAAGCGCCATTTAATCAATAAAACGGCAGCACGCCCGGCAACACAATGCCTGAATGAAGGATGCATAATTCGCGGAAATTCCCCTTCTGGATTATTTCAGGCGAAATGATGATGAAAAATTGTGTACTGCTGGGCGCGTTTCTGTTGAGTTTTACTGGTGTGGCAATGGCGCAAAGTGTCACCGTTGATGTGCCGAGCGGATACAAAGTGGTGGTAGTCCCCGATTCAGTCAGCGTTCCACAAGCGGTCAGCGTCGCGACTGTACCGCAAACTGTCTATGTGGCGCCTACTCCAGCTCCGGCTTACCGCCCACATCCGTATGTTCGTCACCTTGCCAGCGTAGGCGAAGGGATGGTTATCGAACATCAAATCGACGACCATCACCATTAATCCATGAATGCCTGATTGTGCAAAGCAACCAGGCATTTTCTTATCCGTCGTTTGAATTTCCTGTTTGTTTATCTTTTAAAAAGATAAACATCAGCAGCAGCCACAAAATTCCGTTGGCAAGGTTAAAGAGATTAAACAGGCCGTTGCCCCCGTTCAGCCAGGCATGTTTACTGATTTCGATACCGACGGTAAAGATCAGCATTTGTAACATCCCCATCGCCGCAGAAACCGTACCTTTACTCATATCGCTGGCAAACAGGGTTAATCGCACCAGCCCCGCATTCGCCAGGCCAATACCAAAAGCATAAATACTTAACCCGGCGGTCATCCATAAATACGCGTGCGATGAGATAACCGTTGCGGCAGCGGCGACTAACAGGCCAATCATAATCGGCCAACCGCCCATGATGATCAATGCGCGAACGGTGCGGCGCGAGGTCAAACGCGCTAACAGCAAGTTACCCGCAATTAACGCCCCGAAAACTGGCACTTGCAGCAAACCATATTCATAGCTGCTCAACTTTTCGCCAGTGATAATGATAATTGGTGACTGGGCGATCCACGCCAGCAACGGCAGGCTGACGAACCCCAGCGCCAGAGCTCCGGCAGCAAAGCGACCGTTCTTCAGCACCAGCTTGTAGTCATGCCCAAGCTCTTTCAGGGACAGTTTCTCACCAATACGCGTGGCGGTTTCCGGCATAGCGCGTTGCAGACCGAAAAAGGAGATCGCTGCCAATACGGCAAACAAGACAAACATCCCCTCCCAGGGCAGCACATGAATCCATGCGGCGCCCACCAGCGGACCGAGTAGCGGAGCAATCAGCGCCACGTTCGCCATCAGCGCGGTGATCTTGATACAAACCGCCTCTTCGAAGGATTCCTGAATCGCGGCGTATCCGACAGCGCCAATGAAACAAAGGCTTATCCCTTGCAGGAAGCGTAATAGCGTGAATTGTTCAATGTTTTGCGCCAACAATATTGCCAGACAGGTGACGATAAACCACACCACGCCCGCCAGCATCACCGGACGGCGGCCAATACGATCCGACAGCGGTCCCAGGAGCCACTGTAAAAACATCCCGCCCGCCAGGTAAGCGGTCATCGAAGTAGGAACCCAGTCAATACCCGCCTGATACTCTTCCACTACAGCGAGCATACCGGGTTGAATCATATCATTGCCGATATAGGTCGAGAATTCGTAGAGCACCAGACAGAGAGGAAAAAGTAACGCCTGACGTCCAAGCCGGGCACCGGAAGCTAATCTATTTTGCATGCAATTTCTTCGCCAATAATAATCGCGCAAAGTTTAATAAAAGCGCGGCAAACGAGAAAGCAAATTTTGTAGGTGAAACCACGCTTAAGCACATTCTTACATTATTCCGAGTATAGCTACTCTTTCTTTAAGCTTTATTTAATTCCTTCTCGTTACTATTCCCTGTTGTAAACCAATCCGAAAGTGAAATAAGACGATGCCGCTTTACCCTGTTTAACATGCACTTTATGCTCATCGACTTGCCTGATGGCTCCCCAATAATCACCTTTTGAGTCTGAAAGTTATGCTGGAAAATCTGAATTACTCATTATTCTCTCTTATTAACGCGACGCCAGACTCATCCGCATGGATGATTTCGTTAGCGATTTTTATTGCCAAAGATTTAATTACTGTAGTACCGCTGCTGGCTACGGTGCTTTGGCTATGGGGGTTTACAGCGCAACGGCAACTGGTGATAAAAATCGCTATCGCGCTGGCGGTCGGCCTGTTTGTTTCCTGGACGATGGGGCACTTATTTCCGCACAACCGTCCGTTTGTTGATCATATCGGCTATAACTTCCTGCATCATGCGGCGGATGACTCTTTCCCAAGCGATCACGGCACGGTGATATTTACCTTTGCGCTGGCATTTTTATGCTGGCATCGCCTGTGGTCAGGCGCAATCCTCATGACGCTGGCGGTGGTCATTGCCTGGTCACGTGTTTATCTCGGTGTTCACTGGCCGCTGGACATGCTCGGTGGATTATTGGCAGGAATGATTGGTTGCCTTAGCGCCCAGATTATCTGGCAGGCTGTGGGGGCAATGCTCTACCAGAAGCTGCAATTATGGTATCGCTTCTGTTTCGCCTTACCTATACGTAAAGGCTGGGTGCGTGGCTGATTTCGGATAAAAAGTGTAATATCAGGCGGCTCGCTTCAATAACTATTCAGAGGGAATATGGAAACACGTCGCGAAGAGCGTATAGGGCAGTTACTACAAGAATTAAAACGCAGCGATAAGTTACACCTGAAGGATGCCGCCGCCCTGCTTGGGGTTTCAGAGATGACGATTCGTCGCGATTTGAATAACAACAGTGCCCCCGTCGTACTACTCGGCGGCTATATTGTTCTGGAACCGCGTAGTGCCAGCCATTACCTGTTAAGCGATCAAAAATCCCGCCTGGTGGAAGAAAAACGCCGGGCGGCAAAACTGGCCGCGACGCTGGTTGAACCCGATCAGACCCTCTTTTTTGACTGCGGCACCACCACGCCGTGGATTATTGAAGCGATAGATAATGAAATCCCTTTCACCGCCGTTTGTTATTCGCTAAATACCTTTCTGGCGCTGAAAGAGAAACCCCATTGCCGCGCGTTTCTTTGCGGTGGTGAATTTCACGCCAGCAACGCCATTTTCAAACCCATTGATTTTCAGCAAACACTGAATAATTTTTGCCCGGATATCGCTTTTTATTCCGCAGCTGGCGTACATGTCAGTAAAGGCGCAACCTGTTTTAATCTTGAAGAGTTGCCGGTAAAACACTGGGCTATGTCAATGGCACAAAAGCACGTGCTGGTTGTCGACCACAGTAAGTTTGGCAAGGTACGTCCGGCGCGCATGGGCGAGCTGAAACGCTTTGATATTGTGGTAAGCGATTGTTGCCCGGAAGATGAGTATGTGAAGTACGCGCAGACGCAGCGTATTAAGTTGATGTATTAATGACGCATAACCGGATGACGTTTCCGCGCCATCCGGTCATCAGAAGATTAAGAGAACCAGCTGCCGAACCACTGATGGAATTTCATCATCACGAAGTCCCACATCCGACCAAAGAACCCACCCTCTTCCACATTTTCCATCACGATCAGCGGACGCTGTTCAATAGATTTACCGTTAAGCTGGAAATCAATGGTGCCGACAACCTGACCTTTTTTCAGCGGCGCGGTGAGCTGCGGTTCCGTTAACGTATAACTCGCTTTCAGGTTTTTCAGTTGCCCGCGTGGGATGGTCACTGATCCCCCTTCGCCTGCGCCGAGATTCACTTCGCTCTTATCACCGAACCAGACGCGCTGAGTCACAAAGGTGGCATCAGGTTTAATTGGCGTCACGGTTTCAAAAAAGCGAAAGCCCCAGGTCAGTAATTTCTCAGACTCATTAAAACGGATGCGGTCAGTTTTTGCCCCCAGCACTACGGAGATTAAACGCATATCACCCTGGGTAGCCGAAGCAACCAGATTATATCCCGCACCTGCCGTGGTTCCGGTCTTCATGCCATCAACATTCAGATTGCTGCTCCACAGCAGACGATTACGGTTAGGCTGACGAATTTTGTTAAAGGTAAACTCTTTCTCTTTATGAATAGCGTACTCTTCCGGCACATCGTGGATTAATGCTTTACCCAGCAATGCCATATCGCGCGCGGTACTGAATTGCCCCGGCGCATCCAGACCGTGCACCGTCTGGAAGGTGGTGTTGGTCAGGCCCAGTTTTTTGGCATAACCATTCATCAAACCAATAAATGACTCCTGACTCCCGGCAACGTAATCGGCCAACGCAATACAGGCGTCATTACCGGACTGGATAATCACACCTTTGTTCAAATCCGCCACCGAAACCTGATCGCCCGGTTTGAGGAACATTACCGACGAACCGCGCAGTGCCGGGTTTCCCGTCGCCCAGGCATCTTTACCGACCGTCACCATATCGGTGAGTTTGATCTTATCGGCCTTAAGCACCTGCCCAACCACATAGCTGGTCATGATTTTAGTCAGACTCGCGGGATCCAGTTTCTCATCCGCATTGCCTTCTGCCAGCACTTTACCGCTGGCGTAATCCATTAAAATCCATGCACGCGCATCCACGCTCGGCGCTTCAACGGTTTGTTCTGCCGCGAATGCCGTTGGGGCAAAAAGGAATAAAAATGCAGAACCCGCTGCAAGACCACGAAGGAAAGAGGAGTATTGCGTCATAAATGCCACCCGAGTATCCATTCAAAAAAAATACGTTATATCGCCGTATGATAAGTTCGGTGATTAATAACGCACACACAAGTTTAAAGAAACCGTAAGTTGGTAAAGTTTTTAAAGTTTATGCAATATCCTGCAGCTTCGCTGCTTCTGGCGTCATTTTTTTACTCGCTGTTGCTTAAAAGTTAACTTTACTTCACCATCGGAGTCCTGTTCAGCCTGTGGCTGCCTGTCGGAAAAGGGGTGAGTATGATTACGTTGTGGGGTCGGAATAATTCAACCAACGTTAAAAAAGTGTTGCTGACGCTCGAAGAACTGGAACTGCCTTATGAGCAAATTTTGGCGGGTCGTGAGTTTGGGGTAAACCATGACGCCGATTTTCTGGCGATGAACCCTAACGGGCTGGTGCCGCTGTTGCGTGATGACGAAAGTGGTTTAATTCTTTGGGAATCAAACGCCATTGTCCGCTATCTGGCTGCACAGTACGGGCAAGAACGTCTGTGGATCGACTCACCGGCACGTCGCGCAGAAGCCGAAAAGTGGATGGACTGGGCAAACCAGACGCTCAGCAATGCCCATCGTGGGATCCTGATGGGATTAGTCAGAACGCCACCAGAAGAACGTAATCAGGCCGCCATTGATGCCAGCTGCAAAGAGTGCGATGCCCTGTTTGCCCTACTCGATGCGGAGCTGGCAAAAGTAAAATGGTTTTCTGGCGACGAGTTTGGTGTGGGCGATATCGCTATCGCACCGTTTATTTACAATTTGTTTAACGTTGGCCTGACCTGGACACCGCGTCCGAATCTGCAACGCTGGTATCAGCAACTCACCGAACGCCCCGCTGTGCGCAAAGTGGTGATGATCCCCGTTAGCTAATTGCGTGGGCTAACTTTGAGTAATTCCCCGTTGGGCTCGTCGGTGAGAACGTATAAATAACCGTCGGGTTCTGTGCGAACGTCACGAATTCGCTGCCCCCTGTCCGTTAATATGCGGCCATCTTCCGTCACTTTGTCGCCTTTGACGCTCATCACGATGACATCTTTATCTTTCAGCGCGCCAATAAATAATTTTTGCTGCCACTGGGGGAATTTGTCACTGTTATAGAAGGCCATACCGCTCACGGCGGGCGAATCTTTCCAGTAAAAAACCGGTTGCTCGGTTCCGGCGACGATTTCCCCTTTTGCTTCCGGTATTTTAAAACCTGAGTAATTAATGCCCCAGGTTGCCAGCGGCCAACCGTAGTTTTTGCCTTTTTGCGGGATATTAATTTCATCACCACCGCGCGGGCCATGTTCATTCAGCCACAGCGCATTACTCCACGGATTCATCGCCATCCCTTGCGGGTTACGAATGCCATAAGACCAGATCCCGGCTCGCGCACCGGATTCGTTTACAAAGGGATTATCATCCGGGATCTCGCCCTGTTCGGTCAGACGCACCAGTTTGCCCTGTAATTTATCCAGATCTTGCGCCGTCAGACGCTGATTGTTTTCGCCCAGAGCAATAAAAAGATAACCGTTACCGTCGAAGACCAGCCGCCCGCCAAAATGGTTGCCGGTAGAAAGTTTTGGTGTCTGGCGAAAAACGGTGCGGAAGTCGGTCACTTTTGAGAGATCATCACTTAAGCGGCCATACCCCACGGCAGTTCCGGCTTTGCCATCATCGCCAACTTCGGAATAACTTAACCAGATGCGGCGCGACTGGGCAAAATCAGGCGCTAATGCCACATCCAGCAGGCCGCCCTGCCCGCGCGCCCAGACTTCCGGCACACCGACAAGCGGCGCAGATAATCCTTTTCCTGCTTGCCAGTGACGCAACTCGCCACCGCGCAGGGTGATTAACATGCCGTGATTATCAGGTAAAAAGGCCAGCGCCCACGGATGGTCGAGTTTGTCTTGCAGTACTTCGACATTTACCGGCGCGGGAGCCGCCCAGAGAGCGGAAGAAACACAGAGAAAGGGCACAAGGAAAAGGGATTGTCGATGCATAACGCCTCCGGATTGACTCTGGCTTAAAGCGTAGTCAGTGGAGGAGATGACAAATTCATTTTTACAAAAACTTAAACATGAAGGGGGAGACGCTTTCTCCCCCTTAGTTTTCAGGCCTGCGCAAGCATGGTGTGCTTTTCAAGGCTCTGGATACTCAGCGTTAAGCTCATCAGACAATTTTCAAGCTTATCGGCGTTGACGGTAATAACAGTCGGGCAATCATGATGCCCACTCATCAAACATACTGCGGCTGTCGCTAATGCTTCTTCAGCATGATGAAGAGCACTCCACTCTTCCTGATCCAGATGAAGATTCAACCGCAGCGATTTATCGTGCAGTTCGCGATTCAGTTTAAAAAAGTTATCTCGTAGATGATTGCTTTCGCTGACGGACATGTATCCTTTGGCCTTCCTCAGTTGCACATATGCGGCGAGGTCAACTCTTGCATCGATCAACCGGTTAAGTAGATCGCTTCGCTGTCTGTCAACGAACATACTTCGATCCTCCTCTTTGCAGCCTTTGTGCAATTAAATAGTATGGCTGCTTTTTGTACAAAATGCTGTCAGGGATCAATACTTCACATTTTATTAATAAGAATTTACATTATTTCTCTTTCCAGCACCTCGCATCCCCACGGCGCCAGTTCTAAGTCTTGTGAACAAGCTTTACCTGTTTCCGCCACTCGCCACGCTCCAGGAAGCACAATATTTTGTACATGAGCAGTGTAGTTTTGTACAAAAACCCATTCCTGATCGCCGTCTGTCCGACGCGTTGCAATAACGCCAGCAGGAAGTTCAGTAGCAAGTGCTTTTGGGAGATGAAGTGTGTTGATCAACATCGCGGCAAACGCTTGATGAAATGACGCATCATTACGCGAAGCCACATAGAAAGCTCGACCTTGTCCGACGTGATTTACCGTTAACGCAGGCGTACCCGCATAAAAATCCTCGCCATAGCGCGCCAGAACCTGTGCACCTTCGGCGTGAATAACCGCACATAATTCCCGTGCCTGCCATTGCCCCTGCAGTCCATACGCATTCGGCTCACAGATAACTTCGTTATGCTGATAATCATTAAGGCTATCAATCTCTTCAGCCCACACACCCATCAGGTCACGCAACGGGCCAGGGAACCCACCCAGGTGACATAAATCGGTTTCATTGACTATCCCGGACCAGTAAGTGGTGACAAAATTGCCACCAGCGTCAACATAGGCGCGAGCACGAGCAGCAAATCCATCGCGAACCATATAGAGCATTGGGGCAATAACTAACTGATAACCCGTAAGATCACAATCAGCATTGATAATATCGACCGCCACGCCCTGCTCCCAGAAAGGTCGGTAATGCTCCACTACCGTTTGCTCGTAGTGGATACCGCAATTGCGCGGCCCGGCAGCATCATTGACCGCCCAGCGGTTTTCCCAGTCGAAAATAATGGCAACTTTTGCCTGCGTTTTCGTCCCAACCAATTGGTTAAGATGAGCCAGCCGTTGCCCCAGTTGTATGACTTCGCGCCCGGTACGCGTCTCCAGATGACCGACATGATCAACTACCGCACCATGAAACTTCTCCACGGCGCCACGACTCTTACGCCACTGAAAATAGTGCACGCCGTCTGCGCCGTGAGCGACGGCCTGTAAGGAAGAAAGAATATTCATTCCCGGCTTTTTCAATTTGCTGGTTGGCTGCCAGCTTGTCTGGCTGGGCGTGGATTCCATCAGAATAAACGGTTTATTTTTCAAGGTACGCATCAGGTCGTGATACATCGCTGTTTTACAGGCAACGGCGCGTTCATCTTCCTGTTTATGCCACATGGGATAGCTATCCCAACTCACAAAATCAACCACTTCGGCTAATGCCCAGTAGTTGTAGTCATTGAAATACCACATAAAATTGGTCGTCGCAGGTAAATCTGGGCGTTCAGCTTTTAACGGCGCGATCTCCATTTGGTAGAACTCTTTTACCTGCGATGTGACAAAGCGCCGCCAGTCAAGATTCAAACCGTGGTTAGACATCTCACCTAATGGGGAAGGCGATTCAATTTGTGACCAGTCACTGTATGTATGGCTCCAGAAGCCAGTCCACCATGCCTGATTAAGCGCCTCAAGAGTGGTGTAACGAGTCTGCAACCAACGGCGAAACGCCTGTTGGCATCCCTTACAATGACACTCTCCGCCATATTCATTACTGATATGCCACCCCAGAACCGCCGGATGATTGGCGTATCGCTGCGCCAGCTTACGGTTAATTTGCGTCACTTTATCTTTATACACTGACGAAGAAAGGCAATGATTATGGCGACCTCCGTGAAGCATTTTCTCGCGTGAGGCGCTAACTCTCAGAACCTCTGGATAACGAGCTGCAAGCCAGGCGGGTTTTGCTCCGCTTGGTGTTGCGAGGAAGACAGAAATCCCGCCAGCATGAAGTTTATCCAGCACTTCATCCAGCCAGTCAAAGCGATACTCACCCTCTGTGGGTTCCAGCATTGACCAGCTAAAAATGCCCACCGACATGGTGTTACAACCAGCCTGTTGCATCATGGCGATATCTTTCTCCAGAATCCCAGGGACATGTAACCATTGCTCCGGATTGTAATCAGCACCATGAAGTAACCATGGGGCCCTGGGGATGATCGGTGGGTGCTTGTCCATGCTGACTCCTGAATTGTTTTAAACAGACAAAAAATGTTATTCGTTCACAACGATATCATCTAGTAATTAATTGCTTCGCTATGCAAGGAATGTCCGGCAAGAATGTGATCAAGTACGCGTTTTTTCCCTTCAAACAGGTTCGTCGGTTCAGCTTACCAGCACTGAGACAGGTGAGCGTGATACGTATGACATTCACTGCGGTATACTGTGACAAATTTTTTAGCCGGGGCGAATATGAAAACCAAAGCTGCAACCCTTGCCGATGTTGCTCGTCATGCCAATGTTTCTTATCAGACAGTGTCGCGGGTGCTTAACAATTCAGCGAACGTGTCTGCCAAAACACGTCAAAAAATTGAACAAGCCATTGCCGAACTTAAATACGTTCCAAATCGCGTAGCTCAACAGTTGGTAGGGAAAGAGAGCAAAACGGTCGGGCTGGTTACAACTTCGCTCGCCCTACATGCCCCCTCGCAAATTGCGGCAGCAGTGAAAAAATATGCCGGAGAACAGGGATATCAGGTGCTGATATCCATGATTGATGATGTTGATATTAAAGGTATTCAGGCTGCAATTAATGACTTAAAAGCACAACGGGTAACAAAGATTATTATCAACGCACCACTGGAAACGGCATTGGCTGAAACTCTGGTTGCTGAAAACAGCGATGTATTGTGTCTGTTTCTCGACGTGGATCCTTATAGCCCGGTGTTTAACGTCACCTTTAATCCCGCAGAAGGTGCACGCGCCAGCGTGAAATATCTTTACGATTTGGGGCATCGTCAATTTTGCCTGGTCTCTGGCCCAGAAAATTCAGTACCAGCGCGGCTACGACTCAATATCTGGCGCGATACCCTCTCCTCACTCCAACTGACGCCGCTGGCCATTCATTACGGTAGTTGGGACGCTCAAAGCGGCTATCTGGCGACGTTACAGATGCTACGTGAAACGCCACAGGCGACCGCTCTTCTGATCGCCAATGATCAGATGGCATTGGGGGCGTTAAGCGCCTTACATCAACAAAAACGTAAAATCCCGCAAGATATTTCTGTCATTGGCTATGACGACACCTATGAGAGTGCGTTTTTTGAACCTTCGCTAACGACCGTCGCAATCGACTTTGATTTACAAGGGAAAATTGCCGTTCAACAGATTTTACAGCCGGACGATGAACATGCGATGCTCCGCTCTTCAACCATCCTTCCCAGCCGCCTGGTCGTGCGTAACTCTGCTGGCCCTCTGCACTCACCACAGACAGATCTGATGAATATTGCTGAACACCTTCGCACACTGGCGGATGAGCTAACACGCAAGGCATAAAAGTAATACGTTCCCATAAAAAGATTTAGTGATCTATTTCGCTAAATCTTTTTTATTACCAGCAATAATTGTGATGCAAATCGCAAACATTCATTTAACACATTGCCTAATCATCGCGGTCAGGGTCAGAGTAAAAATGAAATTGTTAACGTATGACATTTTCCGGAGATGCATACCAAAACAATAACCAGTAAGCACAGCGAATGCCTGTGCCAACGGTAAATGACCCAACGCCAGTGATTGAGGATATGGCTATGTTATTGCCCGGTAAACGTAATTATATTTTGCTCAGTATTTTCGATTTCCTGTACCTCTTTGCCTGGTCGGCAACGATGGCATTTTTTGTCATATGGACGACACAGCATCTGGAAATTACCGCCACACGCACAGGATTACTTTATTCCGTTAATGCTTTCATTGCGTTATTAATGCAACCGTTCTTCGGTTTCATCTCCGATAAATTTGGTCTTAAGAAACAACTCATCTGGCTCCTCGTCGCATTATTACTTCCCGTAGGCCCATTCTTTATTTATGTGTACGCCCCGCTTCTGGTTCATAACTTCTGGCTGGGCGCTGTTTTGGGTGGCGTTTACCTGGGGATCATTTTTAATTCTGGCTGTGGCGTTCTGGATTCCTGGATAGATAAAGTTTCGCGTCGTTATCATTTTGAATATGGTCGCGTAAGAATGTGGGGCTCTCTGGGATGGGCCGCCGCCGCGTGGATTGTGGGTAAATACATTGATACCAGCCCTAATCTCTCTTTCTGGCTGGCAAGCTGTGCCATTGTGGTCGCCGCAATCTGCTTTATGTTTACCAAAATCGAACTGACCGAGGCGGAAATTGAAAAAACCAATTCGCTGAAAGCTATCCATGCGCTTGAACTGGCGAAAAATAGTCAGTTCTGGTTTTTATTGATGTTCACTCTGTTCGTAACGCAAATTTATGACACCTACGATCAACAATTCGCACAATATTTTTCGCTGCAATTTCCGACACCAGAAGAAGGCAATCGCTGGTACGGGATTCTGGCTTCTGTCCAGGTCTGTGGAGAAACCCTATTTCTCTGTCTGATGCCGTGGTTTGTTAACCGCACTGGCGCAAAATGGGCATTAGTGATTGCCGGAACCATTATGTCGTTGCGCATTGCCGGTTCTGCAATCCAACTGGGACCAGTGTGGATTGCAGCCGTTAAAATGATGCACGCCATCGAAAAACCACTGATCCTGGTATCTGTGTTTAAATTTATCGCAGCTAACTTTGATCATAAACTCTCTTCGACGGTCTACCTGCTGGTGCTTTTTGTGGCATCCATCGCCACGGCAATCTATTCACCTATTGCCGGCTATCTGTATGACACCATTGGCTTTGCTGAAACCTATCTCATCCTGGGGGCGATTGCCGGTTGCTTCACGCTTATTTCGGTCTTTACGCTGCGGGACAAATCCAGCAGCCAGCCAGTCGAGGCGCTAACTGAAAACCCTGTAGCCTGATAACCATTTGCGCCCCGATATTTGGGGCGTTTTCCTCGCCTGTTGACCAGATTACGATACAAATTTTATCCAGAACTCTGTAGAATCCCTGCCCTGACCTTTCCTGTAACTGAATATTTTTTAAGCTATGAGCAAAGTAACTCCCCAGCCGAAAATCGGCTTTGTTTCCCTCGGCTGTCCGAAAAACCTCGTCGATTCAGAGCGTATTCTGACCGAATTGCGCACTGAAGGTTATGACGTAGTACCGAGCTACGACGACGCAGACATGGTAATCGTCAACACCTGCGGTTTTATTGACAGTGCGGTGCAAGAATCACTGGAAGCCATTGGCGAAGCGTTGAATGAAAACGGCAAGGTAATAGTGACCGGTTGTCTGGGGGCGAAAGAAGATCAGATCCGCGAAGTCCACCCGAAAGTGCTGGAAATCACCGGCCCTCATAGCTATGAGCAGGTTCTGGAGCACGTTCATCACTACGTGCCAAAACCGAAACACAACCCATTTCTGAGCCTGGTGCCTGAGCAAGGCGTTAAGCTGACGCCACGTCATTACGCTTATCTGAAGATATCCGAAGGCTGTAACCATCGCTGCACCTTCTGCATTATTCCGTCTATGCGCGGCGATTTGGTGAGCCGTCCGATTGGCGAAGTGTTAAGCGAAGCGAAACGCCTGGTAGATGCGGGCGTTAAAGAGATTCTGGTGATCTCCCAGGATACTTCCGCGTATGGCGTTGATGTTAAACACCGTACAGGCTTTTACAACGGCGAGCCGGTAAAAACCAGTATGGTCAGCCTGTGCGAACAGTTATCAAAACTGGGGATCTGGACACGTCTGCACTACGTTTACCCTTACCCGCATGTAGATGACGTTATCCCGCTGATGGCTGAAGGCAAAATCCTGCCGTATCTGGATATTCCGTTACAGCACGCCAGCCCGCGCATTCTCAAACTAATGAAGCGCCCGGGTTCTGTAGATCGCCAACTGGCACGCATCAAACAGTGGCGCGAAATCTGCCCGGAACTGACCCTGCGTTCAACCTTTATTGTCGGCTTCCCTGGCGAGACGGAAGAAGATTTCCAGATGCTGCTCGGCTTCCTGAAAGAAGCACGTCTGGATCGCGTTGGCTGCTTTAAATACAGCCCGGTTGAAGGCGCAGACGCCAATGCCCTGCCTGACCAGGTTCCGGAAGAAGTGAAAGAAGAACGCTGGAATCGCTTCATGCAACTGCAGCAGCAGATTTCCGCCGAGCGCCTGCAAGAAAAAGTGGGCCGTGAAATTCTGGTGATCGTCGACGAAGTAGACGAAGAAGGCGCGATTGGCCGCAGCATGGCAGATGCACCGGAAATCGACGGCGCGGTTTATCTCAACGGTGAAACCAACGTTAAGCCGGGCGATATCCTGCGTGTGAAAGTCGAGCACGCCGACGAGTACGATTTGTGGGGTAGTCGGGTTTAATTAATTCAGGCCGGGCAAAATCATTTGCCCGGTTCGTTAATAAAAATTACTGCCAGCTAATCTGTGCCCTGCCGTTTTTCTTACTTTTATACAGCCGCTCATCCGCCAGCATTTTTAACCGTTCAACGGTAGTACATTCATTTGAATGCGCCACGCCGATACTGGTGCTTAAATTAATACTCCCCACCTGGAAATTGACGATATCTTTTAAAATCGATAGCAACTCATCCAGGGTTCCGCCAGTATAAATCACCGCAAATTCGTCGCCGCCAAAGCGGTAGACTTTGCCTTTATCCACCGGAATTTGTGATTTAAGGATTTTCACGACCTTCATCAACACTTCATCGCCCAACAAATGACCGAAGGTATCGTTAATATTTTTGAATTTATCGACGTCAAACAGGCATAAATAACCGCCTTTTTCCGGTAAGGTTTTTAAATCTTCGTCAAAGGATTTTCTGCCCATTGCTTTTGTCAGATCGTCAAGAAACGCCGAGTTATACATGCTGTAGAGTTTTTTGACATCCGCCGCCGAAAAGAAAAGCCCACCGTCCAGCACGCGATCAAAATGGTTATTAATAATGGCTTCTTTCTCAACAATGCCACGATTAATCACTCTGCGTATCAGATAGAGGCAACTTGTGCCTGAAATAACTGCCACCAAGGCAGCAAAGAAAATAATCAGCGTACATACCTGCAAATAAACGTCTTTTTTATAAGCAAATACGTACAATCCGGTCGGCAAATAGGAGAAATGTTCCATCGCTTCCGAAACGGTGAAGATGGCGTTTTTGGCATTATATTCATCACCGGTAACTGGCTTGCCGTTCTTAAACAGTGAGAACATCAGGTTCTCGCTATCCATTGCCAGTGACTTTGACAGTAACGAAAATCGCTCCAGCCCAAGCAAAAATATCAAACTGCGATTGTGAGTAACCGGATAGAGATAATAGACGAAGGTTTTGCCGTCAAAAGAGATGAACCCCGTATTTTTAACATGCCGATACTTAACAACTTGCATAATATCTGCACAATAATTATTTTCATACTCCTTAACCTGAATACACTCATCACTGGAAATCAGATAAGGACCAACATCATACAAATAAGAAGGTGAAACCGAGTCAGCGTAAGCTGTGCGCAAGCCAGCCAGCAATTCTTCTTCAGTCGGGTTAAGCGTGTTAATGAGATCAATTGCCACACTACGCCGATATTCAGCAATATTTGCCACCGTAAAAGCAGTATCAATAACGGACTGTTTCAGGCCATACACCCGTTCTTTTACCATCTGGGTATAGATCCCGCAGGCAACTGCTGAAATCATGATAAAAATCAGCAGACTGACTGTAAGTACGAATTTATTGATTCTGGACATACCTAAACTACTCTTTTACTAACTTTCCACTTTTGTCCCAGGCAGAGAATGGCAACGGCTTCTGGTACAGATACCCCTGGGCCTGAACACACCCTAATTTGATTAATTCACGCGCAACCTCTTCGCTCTCAACACCTTCTGCAATCACCGGGATCCGGTTATAGCGTGCCAGGTCGAAGATAATGCGCAAAATTTTACCCGCAGTGCCGAAAATATCGCCGGTAAATTGCGAGTCCACTTTTATGCTATCAGGATTAATTTCATAAAAACGTTTCAGGTTTGACAAACCCGTACCAAAGTCATCAATCGATATTCGTACCCCTTGTTTACGCAGTTGTTCAATATTGAGATAAAAATGTTCACTAATTCGCTCAATCACAGTTTCAGTGATCTCAATACAGAGACTTTTCGCCATCAGTTCATGTTCTTTCATGATGGCGATAAAACGCTCATGAAAATGTGGTTCGTTTAATTGCCAGGGCGAAACATTTATATGCAGTAAGAAATCCTGTTTCAGGAGCGCACGCTGGCTAAAATGGCGGAATTCAGCCATCGCCGTTTTAATAATTTGGTAACCCAGTTCATTGATAAAAGCGATATCTTCCGCGATAGCAATAAACTTCAGCGGCGAGATGATCCCCCGCTCCGCAGAAACCCAGCGGCACAGTGCCTCAGCCCCCAGAATTTCACGGGTGTTAATATCAACAATCGGTTGATAAACCAGGAATAGCTCGCCTTTTTCCATTGCATGACGGATATTGCGCGCAATCCAGATATTCTCTTCAATTTCGCTGAGTTTCGCATCATCACAGAAAATAAACTCAGAGAACATATGGTCACGGATGCTGGAAATCGCCAGCTTCAGTTTTTCTGCGTAGCTCCAGGCATTTTCGCCCTTCAGAGGTTCACAAATGGCAGATTTGTGTATACGCAGATTGCGATAGCCAAAGCTACTGTCGAAATCGTTTATCATCGCGATCTTACGGGTAAAAGTCTGTATATTTTCCCGACACAATAATAAATAGAGATCGGCATTAAATGTCACGATATCGCAGCATTGTGCATATTTCTCGGCAATTCGCTGACACAGCCTCCTGACGATTTTGTTGCGTTCCTCGACACCAAACACGGCTTCGACGGCTTCCAGTCCGCACAGTTTGATGATCCCGGCGGCCAGATACTGATTATTGTTTGACTCAATAATCGCCATATTTTTGATAAAACCGCTTTCCTGATCGTAGGAGATCAGCGAGAGCAATTTATTTGAACGCTCAACTTCAGCATCTTTCATTTCCGCGATCGAATTTTTGATGCTGATAATCTCTTTCGCATCGCCGTCACGAATTTTCAGTGCCTGCATTTGATCCGCAGAGTCAGGTAAAAACTCCAGCGTATTGACCAGCGTTGTCATTTCTGAAAATTGCCGACGGAACACACGGGTCGTCATTAAGTAAACCGCCAGCAATACGACAATAATGAAAGCAAACGGTAAATAAAAAAGTTTATCTGACGCGTTAAATAGTTTCCCCGTAGGATAATAAAAATAGATTTCGAATAGCGAGTTATTGGGTACGCGCGATGTTTTTGCTATATACTCTGTATCGACAGAATCAATAATATTATAATTATCTTCGCTATTATAAATAATCAATTTTTCACGGGCGAGTTGGTTCTTGGCAATGATTTCATAACCTTGTTTCAGAAACAACACTTCATCAGTTGCGCTGATTTGATCAAGGTATTCGTTCAGGTATCGCCAGTTTAAATCGACATGAATTTTATCAATAGCCAGCAAATCACGGTCTTTGCCGTTAATTCGTAGTGTAAAAGAAATACATTTTTTCCCCGGACGATCAAAGCAATTATATGCCGGATTCCAGCTACTGTCAGAGCCATCCGAAGCTACTGACCACGGGCGCTGCGACGGATTAAAATCGGCAAAGATGACGCGTCCTGCCTCATCAACAAGGGGACCATTTACCTTTTCCTGATGATAAATAAAGATTTTATCATTCGCCCGCCGCGAAAATAGATAATATTTATCATTATCCAGTACCAGCCCCACTGAGTCTAAAAATGGCATCATTTCCATTTTCAGGATGACAGCTCGTTTAATCTCCTCACTGTTTTTCAATAAATAAAGTGAGTCCTTTAACGTCAGAGCGGAACGTTCAATATCTTTAAAGAAATAGCCAACGTTTTTTTGAATAAGTTCAAAGCGGCTATCAGCACGTTTTACCGCACGCTCCGATACCAGCTGATAGTTAATGATGAAAAAAAGAACAATAAATGACAGCGCAGCCAATAAAAATAAAATTATCAGCCTGATCTTTATCTTTTCGTATAAACTCAGCATGTTAATACATTTAACAAAATAACTGTCAGTACGCTGTGCCGCTGCATAAATAGTCCCTCACAGCGGCTTTTTAACCAAATTACTCGATTCTACAAAATTAGAAGAAAGTTACAACACTTGCTTAAGGCAATAATTTCCTCTGAGGTCATTACCCTTTCAAGCAATATTCAACCGTGACTATCCTTTAATTTTGGGGTCCAGCGCATCACGCAAACCATCACCCAGCAAGTTGAACGCCAGCACGGTCAGGAAAATAGCCAGTGCCGGAAAAACCGCCACATGCGGCGCGATAACCATATCCGCTCTCGCTTCGTTGAGCATCGCTCCCCACTCCGGGGTCGGCGGCTGCGCTCCCAGGCCGAGAAACGACAGACTGGCGGCGGAGATAATTGAGGTGCCAATGCGCATGGTAAAGAACACGACGATGGAAGAGACTGTCCCCGGTAAGATGTGGCGCAACAAAATGGTCATATCGCTGGCCCCAATACTGCGCGCTGATTCAATAAAGGTTTGCTGTTTTAACACCAGCGTGTTGCCGCGCACCAGTCGGGCAAACGCAGGAATAGAAAAGATAGCGACGGCGATAATCACGTTAGCAATGCCGCTTCCCAGCACCGCGACAACAGCAATAGCCAGCAAAATGCCAGGGAAAGCAAACAGCACATCGCAAATACGCATGATCAGCCGATCCCACCAGCCTTCGTAATATCCAGCCAGCAAACCCAGCAACGTCCCAATCGCCGCACCGATAAACACCGCAAACACGCCCGCCGCCAGCGAGATTTGTGCACCAACCAGGACACGGCTGAAAATGTCGCGCCCCAGTGAATCGACGCCAAACCAGTGCTGCAAAGAAGGTCCGTTATTCAGATTGTCATAATCGAAATAATTTTCGGCGTCATAGGGGACGATCCAGCGTGCAAAAATTGCCATCATAATCAACAAAATGACGAATAATGCGGCGGTCATCGCCATATGCTGACGGCGAAAACGTCGCCAGAACTCATGCCACGGAGTACGCACCTGATCAGGTTTTACTAGTGGCATGGCGTTTAACACCGCCTGACGACGCCAGTTAAATAATCGCATCCTTACTTGTACCTGATAGCCGGGTTAATGGCGGCGTAAAGCACATCCACCACTAAGTTGATAAGAATAAATTCCAGCGAGAAAAGCAGAATTTCCGCCTGAATCACCGGGTAATCGCGCATTTCTACGGAGTCAACGAGTAAGCGCCCAAGTCCGGGCCAGTTGAAAACCTTCTCCACCACGATGGAACCTCCGAGCAAAAAGCCAAACTGTAAGCCCATCATGGTCACTACCGGGATCATCGCGTTGCGTAGCCCATGTTTGAGGACAACCCAGGTTTCGCTCACCCCTTTCGCCCTCGCGGTACGCATATAATCTTCGCTTAAGACATCGACAAACGACGCACGGGTAAAGCGCGCCATCACGGCTGCCACTGCCGCGCCGAGCGTCAGGGAGGGTAAAATGTAGTGCTGCCAACTGTCTGCACCTACGGTAGGCAGCCAGCCCAGCTCAACGGAGAAAACCTGTATCAAAAGCATCCCCAGGGCAAATGCCGGGAAGGAGATCCCCGACACCGCGATGGTCATACTCAATCGATCCGGCCAACGGTTACGCCAGACGGCGGCGATAATTCCTGCCGCCATACCAAATATCACCGCCCAGACCATACTGGTTATGGTCAGCCACAGCGTTGGCATGAAGCGGCTGGCAATCTCATCGGCAACCGGACGACGCGACACCATCGACAGGCCAAAATCTCCCTGCACTGCGTTGCTGATGTAGTGCCAGAACTGGTGATACAGCGGCTGATCCAGACCCAGTTGCTGACGCACCAGTTCGATGACCTGAGCATCGGCTTCGGGGCCGGCAATCAATCGCGCCGGATCGCCGGGCAGCATATGGACAAATAAAAACACCAGCACCGAGACGATAAACAGCGTCGGAATCAACCCCAGTAAGCGTTTGATAACGTAATTAAGCATTCCACTCCCTGCGTTGCTTATTGCAAGTCCGCATCTTCAAAGCTGAAGCCGGTGTCTGGCATGATCCAAAAACCGGTCAGATTTTTACTGTGTGCCGACACCAGTTTTTCGACCACCAGCGGGATCCACGGCGACTCTTGCCAGATGATATCCTGCGCCGCCTTATATAAGCGGGTCTTTTCCGCCGGATCGTTAGTTTTCAGTGCCTGAGCCAGGAAATCATCCACCTGTTTATTACTGTAAAACGCAGTATTAAACAGCGTCGGTGGCCAGTTCTGTGACGCAAACAGCGGCGATAACGCCCAGTCAGCTTCGCCGGTCGATGCCGACCAGCCGGTGTAGAACAGTCGCACGCCGCTCTCTTTTTGCCCTTTACCTTCTACTTCTGCCGCCCGCTGTCCGGCATCCATCGCCGTCACCTGGGCTTTAATTCCTACCTGCGCTAACTGCTGCTGGGTAAATTGCAGCACTTTCTGCGCGGTGCTGTGGTTATGTGACGACCACAGCGTGGTACTGAAACCGTTGGGATATCCCGCCTCTTTAAGTAATTCGCGCGCTTTTGCCGGATCGTAAGGCCACGGTTGGTAACTTTGCGCGTAGGCGATACTCGGCGGCACCACGCCAGTGGCGGGCGTTGCATATCCCGCAAACGCGACTTTCACCAGCGCCGGACGGTTGATGGCATAATTCAGCGCCTCCCGTACCTTCGGGTTATCGAACGGCTTTTGCGTCACATTCATACTGATATAACGCTGCATAATCGACGGGCTGGCCATCAGCTCGATATTTTTGTTTTTCTCCAGCAGCGCGGCCTGCTCGTAGGGAATGGGGAAAGCAAACTGCGCTTCACCGGTTTGCAACATTGCCGCGCGAGTGTTGTTATCCGCCACCGGACGCCAGGTAATGCTGTCCAGTTTGGGTAGTCCTGACTGCCAGTAACCGGTGAATTTTTTAACCTTCACAAAATCGGTCTGATTCCAGGTGTCCAGTTCATACGGCCCGGTTCCCACCGGATGAAAACCAATCTCTTTGCCATATTTTTCCAGCGCCGCCGGAGAAATCATCGCTGTCGCCGGATGGGCAAGAATATTAATAAACGCGGAGAACGGCTGTTTAAGCGTAATCTTCACCGTTGTCGGATCGACCGCTTCAGTTTTGGCAATATTCTTATACAAGTTATAGCGTTTAAGATGATTCGCTGGGTCACTGGCCCGATCCAGATTCGCTTTTACCGCCGCCGCGTTGAAGTCGGTGCCATCCTGGAACTTAATCCCTTCACGCAATTTCACGGTGTAAGTGAGGCCGTCACCGGAGACGGTATAACTCGCCGCCAGCACATTTTTCAGCTTCATATCTTTATCCAGACCGAACAGCCCCTGGTAAAACGATTTCGCCACGGCCTGTGACAACGTGTCATTCGCGTCATACGGGTCGAGGGTGGTGAAGTTCGATCCCACCGCCACAACCACATCTTTGGCAGCGAATGCACAAGATGCCATCAACGCTGTGACAATACCCAGCGCCACTAACCCACTACGGTGTACAGCTCTTGCCATTTGATTCTCCGCCTGAATGTTATCTACGCATGAATGCGTATTCTGATTGTGGTTGTGCGACGTAATGCCCCGGCCCGACGCATTGCAACGAGACGGCTGCAACCTCTTCGCCACGCTGATGAATATTGCTGGGAAGATCGTCCGATAGCAGTACGCGCTGTGGTCGCAGCCGGGACGGTTCAGCAACCGGAACTGCCGCCAGTAATTTACGCGTATAAGGGTGCTGTGGATTTTCAAAGACCGCGCGCCGGGGGCCTATTTCGACAATTTGTCCAAGATACATCACCGCTACACGATGGCTGATCCGCTCCACGACCGCCATATCGTGAGAGATAAACAGATATGCAATGCCGAAATCACGCTGGAGATCGAGCAACAAGTTGATAATCTGCCCGCGAATAGAAACATCCAGCGCCGACACGGCTTCATCGGCAATAATGACTTTGGGATTCAACGCCAGCGCACGGGCAATACAGATACGCTGACGCTGGCCGCCGGAAAACTCATGCGGGTAGCGCCACGCATGTTCGGGTAACAGACCAACGCGTTCCAGTAGCCACGCAACGCGTGCAGCGGCTTCATTACCCTGCAATAATCCATGAACACGTAGCGGTTCGATAATCGAATCACCGATCGTCTGGCGTGGATCCAGTGAGGCGTAAGGATCCTGAAAAATAAACTGAATATCGCGGCGCAATGCCTGAAGTTTGCCGGGTGACAGAGTATCGATTCGCTGGCCGTTGAAGATAATTTCTCCGCCCTGACTTTCAACCAGGCGCAACAACGCCCGTCCGGTGGTGGATTTACCACTGCCAGACTCCCCCACCAGCGACAACGTTTCACCCGGCCAGAGATCAAAACTAACCTTTTCAACGGCGTGCACTTCCCGCGTTACGCGATTCAACAACCCACTACGCAAAGGGAAACGGGTGACCAGATTACGCACCTGTAAAACAGGTTCGCCATCAACCACCGTTTTCTGCTCGACAGGGCGTTCCTGTTGAGTCGGATGTTCAAGCGATATCAACGGGAAACGTCGGGGATAATCTTGCCCTCTCATCGCGCCAAGCTGCGGAACAGCAGCCAATAGCGCACGGGTATAAGGATGCTGTGGCGCATGAAAAATCTGTTCGACGCTGCCCGTTTCCACCGCCTCGCCCTGATACATCACCAGTACCCGATCGGCAATCTCCGCCACCACGCCCATGTCGTGGGTGATAAAGATGACGCCCATCGACATCTCTTTTTGCAACACTTTGATTAATTGCAGGATCTGCGCCTGAATGGTGACGTCCAGTGCAGTCGTCGGCTCATCGGCAATCAGCACCGCCGGGCGACATGACAGCGCCATGGCAATCATCACCCGCTGACGCATCCCACCGGAGAGTTGATGCGGATAACGCGAAAGAATGGTTTGTGCTTCCGGGATGCGAACCTGATCCAGCATCCGTTTCGCCTCCGACATCGCTTCTTCACGACTGGCGTTCTGATGCAGACGGATAGACTCGGCAATCTGTTCGCCCACGGTAAATACCGGATTTAGCGACGTCATTGGCTCCTGGAAAATCATCGCTATATCCGCACCGCGTATATGCTGCATTTGCCGGGAGCTCTGCTGCTCACTAAGCTCAATCACCTCACGACTGCGGCGCCGCAATAACATTTTGTCGCACTGCACCAGCCCCCCCGCCTGTTCTAACAGACGCATCAACGCCAGTGCTGTAACTGACTTGCCGGAACCGGACTCTCCAACAATTGCCAGCGTCTCACCACGTCGCAGGCTAAAAGAGAGACCGCGAACCGCAGCCACTTTTTGCTGGTCCTGCATAAAGGCAATATTGAGATTATCAACAGCCAGCACATCATCGGCTTCAAGCTCATCACTGTGTGGCAACGGTGTCCCCTTTTTCACGATAGATACCGGTGGTTGGCGTATCGCCTGCGTAGCCCCAGGCGCGATACATTCCCTCGGTGTTAAAAGGTAGCGCGACGTTGCCTTCATGATCGATAGCGATTAGTCCGCCACTGCCGCCAAGCGCAGGGAGTTTTTCCATCACTACCCGCTCGCAGGCTTGTGCGAGGCTTAAGCCCCCGTAATCCATCAACGCGGCGATGTCATACGCCGCCAGCGCGCGAATGAAGACTTCGCCCGTGCCGGTACAAGAAACTGCCACGCTGGCGTTATTGGCGTAGCACCCGGCGCCAACCAGCGGGCTGTCGCCGACCCGACCAGGTAATTTATTGGTCATTCCCCCCGTGGACGTGGCAGCCGCCAGATTGCCATGGAGATCCAACGCCACGGCTCCCACAGTGCCCATTTTCTGTTTTTCATCCAACGGTGCGCCGCTATGGTCGAGGAGCATCTCCCCTTCCTCACGCGCCGCCAGTAATTGTTCATAACGCAAAGGCGTGGAGAAAATCTCCGGCGAGACGCGCTCCATGCCATGAGCAAAAGCAAAATTTTCTGCGCCATCACCTATCATCATCACATGCGGGCTTTGTTCCATCACCAGACGGGCGGCAAGAACCGGATTACGCAGATGACTGACGCCCGCCACTGCACCGGCTTTCAGGGTATTGCCATCCATCACGCAGGCGTCGAGTTCATGGGTTTCATCACGCGTAAAGACAGCGCCAATTCCGGCGTTAAACAGTGGGCACTCTTCCAGCAAGCGCACGGCTTCCGTCACTGCATCCAGCGCACTTGCGCCCGCTTCGAGCATGTTCTGTCCGGTTTCAACAATGGCAGACAGTGCCTCAATGTAGCGTAATTCCTGTTGCAGACTCATCTGTGCGCGGCTAATTGCGCCTGCGCCGCCGTGAATTGCAATGACTGCTTTGCCCATAGTATTCGTCCATTAAGGGTGGCTCGCCACTTTGCTATAAATATCAGAATTTTTATGAATTATTCATTCAATTTTTGAATATAGAAAGATGTATATGGCATGTAAAGGCAGGAGCCCGCTCTACGACCGAGGTGGCATACAGTCCGTGGCGTTTTTCTGACATAATAGGCGGATTCGATTTTGCCCCGCAGGAGTGTTTTCATGGAATTTACCACCGGTTTGATGTCGCTCGACACCGCGCTTAATGAGATGCTTTCTCGCGTTACCCCTTTGACTGCTCAGGAAACGCTGCCACTGGTTCAGTGTTTTGGTCGTATTCTGGCGAGCGATGTGGTTTCGCCGCTCGATGTCCCTGGGTTTGATAACTCGGCAATGGACGGCTACGCGGTTCGTTTAGCCGATATCGCCTCCGGGCAACCGCTGCCCGTTGCTGGCAAATCGTTTGCCGGGCAGCCGTATCATGGTGAATGGCCTGCTGGCACCTGTATTCGCATTATGACCGGTGCTCCGGTGCCGGAAGGCTGTGAAGCGGTGGTGATGCAGGAACAGACCGAACAAACGGATGCAGGAGTGCGTTTTACCGCTGAAGTGCGTAGCGGGCAAAATATTCGTCGTCGCGGTGAAGATATCTCTGCGGGTGCGGTTGTTTTCCCGGCGGGGACTCGCCTGACTACCGCAGAGCTGCCGGTGATTGCTTCACTGGGAATTGCCGACGTTCCGGTGATTCGCAAAGTGCGTGTGGCGCTGTTTTCCACCGGTGATGAACTCCAGTTGCCAGGTCAGCCACTGGGCGACGGTCAAATCTACGATACCAACCGTCTCGCCGTACACCTAATGTTAGAACAACTGGGTTGCGAGGTGATCAACTTAGGGATTATCCGCGACGATCCCCACGCCTTGCGCACAGCATTTATTGAAGCCGACAGTCAGGCGGATGTAGTGATCAGTTCTGGCGGTGTTTCGGTTGGTGAAGCGGATTACACCAAAACCATTCTCGAAGAGCTGGGCGAAATCGCCTTCTGGAAGCTGGCGATTAAACCGGGTAAACCGTTCGCGTTCGGTAAACTCGGCAATAGCTGGTTCTGCGGCCT
This sequence comes from Escherichia sp. MOD1-EC7011, assembly GCF_002965005.1. NCBI lineage: Bacteria > Pseudomonadati > Pseudomonadota > Gammaproteobacteria > Enterobacterales > Enterobacteriaceae > Escherichia > Escherichia sp. MOD1-EC7011. The sequence goes on along the minus strand of NZ_PTRD01000017.1, from coordinate 45,957 downwards.
GCCGGGTAATCCGGTTTCAGCAACGCTGACATTCTACCAACTGGTACAGCCGTTACTGGCAAAATTAAGCGGCAACACCGCCAGCGGCCTGCCTACGCGCCAGCGTGTACGCACGGCTTCTCGCCTCAAGAAAACGCCTGGTCGTCTTGATTTCCAGCGTGGTGTGCTGCAACGCAATGCCGACGGCGAACTGGAAGTGATGACCACCGGACATCAGGGTTCCCATATATTTAGCTCTTTTAGCCTCGGCAACTGCTTTATCGTGCTGGAACGCGATCGCGGCAATGTTGAAGCGGGCGAATGGGTGGAAGTCGAGCCGTTTAACGCGTTGTTCGGAGGCCTGTAATGGCGGAACTCAGCGATCAGGAGATGCTGCGCTACAACCGGCAAATCATCCTGCGTGGTTTTGATTTTGACGGCCAGGAAGCGTTGAAAGATTCTCGCGTGCTGGTCGTCGGCCTCGGTGGACTCGGTTGCGCAGCCTCGCAGTATCTGGCAAGCGCCGGTGTCGGCAACCTGACGCTGCTCGACTTCGACACGGTTTCGCTCTCGAATCTGCAACGCCAGACGCTACACAGTGACGCTACGGTCGGGCAACCGAAGGTTGAATCTGCCCGTGATGCACTGGCACGGATCAATCCACATATCGCAATTACACCAGCGAATGCGTTACTTGATGATGCTGAGCTTGCTGCGTTGATTGCTAAACACGATCTGGTGCTCGACTGTACGGATAACGTTGCGGTACGTAATCAACTGAACGCAGGCTGTTTTGCCGCGAAGGTGCCGCTGGTTTCCGGCGCGGCAATTCGTATGGAAGGTCAAATCACCGTCTTTACTTATCAGGACGGCGAGCCTTGCTACCGCTGCCTTAGCCGTTTGTTTGGCGAAAACGCGTTAACCTGCGTGGAAGCAGGCGTGATGGCGCCATTGATTGGCGTAATTGGTTCGTTGCAGGCAATGGAAGCGATCAAACTGCTGGCAGGCTATGGAAAACCTGCCAGCGGAAAAATCGTTATGTACGATGCGATGACCTGTCAGTTCCGCGAAATGAAACTGATGCGCAATCCGGGATGTGAGGTTTGCGGGCAGTAATTGTCGCCTCCAGGCCTGATAAGACGCGCCAGGCGTCGCATCGGGCATTGTGCTCCGGGTGTCGGATACGGCGTAAACGCCTTATCCGACCTACGGTTCGGGCGCAGATTTCCAGGCCTGATAAGACGTGGCAGGCATCGGTGCACTCCGCCACGTTATAAGCAATTTATGAGGATGCAGAACATCCCGTTAAATCGACGTTCTGCCAAACGCGCCCTGCCAGTCCTGCTCAAACTTCGCTACGGCAGCGTCAACCGCCGGATAGCTAATCATCTGTTGTGCCACATCCAGCGGCAGGGTGATGGATTCACATCCTGCCAGTAAGCAGTCCAGCGCCTGACGCGGGGTTTTGAAACTCGCGGCTAACACTTTCGCCTGTGGCGCATGCATTTTCAGTAACTGATGCAAATCGGTCACGGTTTGAATACCGCTACCACCCTGAGCATCAATACGGTTGACATAAGGCGCAACATATTCCGCGCCCGCCAGCGCCGACAACAGCCCTTGTGCCGCGCCATACACCGCCGTACCCAGCGTCGGAATCCCTTCCGCTTTTAACATCTTAATAGCTGCCAGCCCCTCGGCGGTCACCGGGACTTTCACCACGATATCCGCAATAATAGAACGCAATTTACGTGCGTCATTCACCATCCCTTCAGCAGTGGTAGCCATTACCTGGGCAAACAGACGCCCCTGACCGCCCATCGCCTCGTGAAGTTGCGGAAGCACAACGTCCAGCGGTTTTTTACCCGCTGCGATAATGCTTGGGTTAGTGGTCACACCCGCCAGCGGAAAAATACGTGACAGCGCCTTCACCGCAACAACGTCTGAAGTATCCAGATACAGTTCCATAACCATCCTCAAAATGTACTTTTTGTCTGAAACCAGACTACCACGAGAAAACTCTCTGAACAGTTGACGCACATCAACATAACTTTCATTCGAAAGTAATTTAATGTTTGAACGAAACAGAGAGGCATCTATGATCTTCAATATTCAACGCTACTCGACCCACGACGGCCCCGGCATTCGCACAGTGGTTTTTCTGAAAGGTTGCTCGCTGGGTTGTCGCTGGTGTCAGAATCCTGAAAGCCGCGCCCGCACGCAGGATCTACTGTATGACGCACGTCTGTGCCTGGAGGGCTGCGAGCTATGTGCTAAGGCCGTGCCGGAAGTGATTGAGCGCACGCTGAATGGCCTGCTTATTCATCGGGAAAAGTTAACCCCGGAGCATCTGACGGCGTTAACCAACTGCTGCCCGACACAGGCGTTAACCGTGTGTGGTGAAGTGAAAAGCGTTGAGGAGATCATGGCGACCGTTTTGCGCGATAAACCGTTTTACGATCGCAGCGGCGGCGGCTTAACGCTTTCTGGCGGTGAACCCTTTATGCAGCCGGAAATGGCGACGGCGCTACTGCAAGCCAGCCACGAGGCCGGCATTCATACTGCGGTAGAAACCTGCCTGCATGTGCCGTGGAAATATATCGCCCCTTCTCTGCCCTATATCGATCTGTTTCTTGCCGATTTAAAACACGTCGCCGACGTGCCGTTTAAACAGTGGACCGACGGTAACGCCGCCAGAGTGCTGGATAACCTGAAAAAACTCGCCGCAGCGGGGAAAAAAATCATTATCCGCGTGCCGCTGATTCAGGGCTTTAATGCTGACGAAACCTCTGTAAAAGCCATTACCGATTTTGCCGCCGACGAGCTGCACGTTGGCGAAATTCATTTCCTGCCCTACCACACGCTGGGCATCAACAAATATCACTTACTTAATCTGCCCTATGACGCCCCGGAAAAACCGCTTGATGCGCCAGAACTGCTCGACTTTGCCCAGCAGTATGCCTGCCAGAAAGGGTTAACCGCGACTTTACGAGGATAACAACCATGACAACACTGAAACTGGACACGCTCAGCGACCGCATTAAAGCGCACAAAAATGCGCTGGTGCATATTGTGAAACCGCCGGTTTGTACCGAGCGCGCACAGCACTATACCGAGATGTATCAACAACATCTCGATAAGCCGATCCCGGTTCGTCGCGCGCTGGCGCTGGCGCATCACCTGGCGAATCGCACCATCTGGATCAAACACGATGAGTTGATCATCGGCAACCAGGCAAGCGAAGTTCGCGCCGCGCCAATCTTCCCGGAATATACCGTGTCGTGGATCGAAAAAGAGATTGATGATCTGGCCGATCGTCCCGGCGCGGGTTTTGCGGTGAGCGAAGAGAACAAACGCGTTCTGCATGAAGTGTGCCCGTGGTGGCGCGGTCAGACCGTACAGGATCGCTGCTACGGCATGTTTACCGATGAGCAAAAAGGCCTGCTGGCGACCGGTATTATCAAAGCAGAAGGCAATATGACCTCCGGCGATGCACACCTGGCGGTGAATTTTCCGCTGTTGCTGGAAAAAGGGCTTGATGGTCTGCGCGAGAAAGTGGCGGAGCGTCGCTCGCGTATCAACCTGACTGTGCTGGAAGATTTGCACGGCGAGCAGTTCCTGAAAGCGATTGATATCGTGCTGGTTGCAGTCAGTGAACATATTGAACGTTTCACTGCCCTGGCGCGTGAAATGGCCGCCACCGAAACCCGCGAAAGCCGTCGCGATGAACTGCTGGCAATGGCAGAAAATTGCGACCTTATCGCCCACCAGCCGCCGCAGACGTTCTGGCAGGCGCTGCAACTGTGCTACTTCATCCAGTTGATTTTACAGATCGAATCTAACGGTCACTCGGTGTCGTTTGGTCGTATGGACCAGTATCTCTACCCATACTATCGCCGCGACGTTGAACTGAACCAGACGCTGGATCGCGAACACGCCATTGAGATGCTGCATAGCTGCTGGCTGAAACTGCTGGAGGTGAACAAGATCCGCTCAGGCTCGCACTCGAAAGCCTCTGCGGGAAGTCCGCTGTATCAGAACGTCACCATTGGCGGGCAAAATCTGGTTGATGGTCAGCCGATGGACGCAGTGAATCCGCTCTCTTACGCGATCCTGGAATCCTGCGGTCGTCTGCGCTCCACTCAGCCTAACCTCAGCGTGCGTTACCATGCGGGAATGAGTAACGATTTCCTCGACGCCTGCGTACAGGTGATCCGCTGCGGCTTCGGGATGCCGGCGTTCAACAACGACGAAATCGTGATCCCGGAATTTATTAAACTCGGTATTGAACCGCAGGACGCTTACGACTACGCAGCGATTGGTTGTATCGAAACCGCCGTCGGCGGCAAATGGGGCTATCGCTGCACCGGCATGAGCTTTATCAACTTCGCCCGCGTGATGCTGGCGGCGCTGGAAGGCGGTCGTGATGCCACCAGCGGCAACGTGTTCCTGCCGCAAGAAAAAGCGTTGTCAGCGGGTAACTTCAACAACTTCGATGAAGTAATGGACGCGTGGGATACGCAAATCCGTTACTACACCCGCAAATCGATCGAAATCGAATATGTGGTCGACACCATGCTGGAAGAGAACGTGCACGATATTCTCTGCTCGGCGCTGGTGGATGATTGCATTGAGCGAGCGAAAAGTATCAAGCAAGGCGGCGCGAAATATGACTGGGTTTCTGGCCTGCAGGTCGGCATTGCCAACCTCGGCAACAGCCTGGCGGCAGTGAAGAAACTGGTATTTGAACAGGGCGCGATTGGTCAACAACAACTGGCTGCCGCGCTGGCGGATGACTTCGATGGCCTGACTCACGAGCAACTGCGTCAGCGTCTGATTAACGGCGCGCCGAAGTATGGCAACGACGATGATAGCGTCGATACGCTGCTGGCTCGCGCCTATCAGACCTATATTGACGAACTGAAGCAGTACCACAACCCGCGCTACGGTCGTGGTCCGGTTGGCGGCAACTATTACGCAGGTACGTCGTCTATCTCCGCTAACGTACCGTTTGGCGCGCAAACAATGGCAACGCCGGACGGACGTAAAGCACATACCCCGCTGGCGGAAGGCGCAAGCCCGGCTTCCGGTACTGACCATCTCGGCCCAACGGCGGTCATTGGCTCGGTGGGTAAACTGCCTACCGCAGCGATTCTCGGCGGTGTATTGCTCAACCAGAAACTAAACCCGGCGACGCTGGAGAACGAATCTGACAAGCAGAAACTGATGATCCTGCTACGCACCTTCTTCGAAGTGCATAAAGGCTGGCATATTCAGTACAACATTGTTTCCCGCGAAACGCTGCTGGAAGCGAAAAAACATCCGGATCAGTACCGGGATCTGGTCGTGCGCGTAGCGGGCTATTCCGCCTTCTTCACCGCGCTCTCTCCAGACGCTCAGGACGATATCATCGCCCGCACCGAACACATGCTGTAATCCCCTCAGCCCGGCGTCACCGCCGGGCTAAAACATTCACGAAATCAATTTTACTCTCGCTTTCATTCGAAATTAGTTTGTGCTCCGCATCACATTGTCATTACACTGTGGCGTTTGCATTCATTGCCGGGAGCACTTTTATGACTGTAAAAGTTATCGTTTGCGATATGGACGGTACTTTTCTTAACGACGCCAAAATGTACAACCAGTCACGTTTTATGGCGCAGTATCAGGAACTGAAAAAGCGCGATATTGAGTTCGTTGTCGCCAGTGGTAACCAGTATTACCAGCTTATTTCCTTCTTTCCTGAGCTAAAAGATGAGATCTCTTTTGTCGCGGAAAACGGCGCGCTGGTCTACGAACATGGCAAGCAGTTGTTCCACGGCGAACTGACCCGGCATGAATCCAGGATTGTCATTGGGGAACTGCTGAAAGATAAACAACTCAATTTTGTCGCCTGTGGTCTGCAAAGCGCATACATCAGTGAAAATGCGCCGGAAGCATTCGTCGCACTGATGGAAAAACACTACCATCGACTGAAACCTGTGAAGGATTACCAGGAGATTGATGACGTGCTTTTCAAGTTTTCGCTCAACCTGCCGGATGAACAAATCCCGCTGGTTGTCGACAAACTGCACGTTGCGCTCGATGGCATTATGAAACCTGTCACCAGTGGCGCGGGTTTTATCGACCTGATTATTCCCGGCCTGCATAAAGCAAATGGTATTTCGCGGTTGTTAAAACGCTGGGGTCTGTCACCGCAAAATGTGGTAGCGATTGGCGACAGCGGTAACGACGCAGAGATGCTTAAAATGGCGCATTATTCCTTTGCGATGGGCAATGCTGCGGAAAACATTAAACAAATCGCCCGTTACGCTACCGATGATAATAATCATGAAGGCGCGCTGAATGTGATTCAGGCGGTGCTGGATAGCTCCGCTCCTTTCAATAAGTAATCTTCTCCCGGCCGGAGCGACCGTTCCGGCATCTCTCTTTTTTGCTCACTTTGTGCACTGACTCAAGATTTTTATCTTGCGTTAACTTATTTTTAACTTAAAGTATCAATCGTAACTATTTTTACTTTCGAACGAAAGTTGCGAGGTTGATATGACTTTTACCTATGAGACGCTGCCAACAGATGCGAAAACGGCTATCCGTGAAATGAAAGCGAAGCTGCGACAACAGATCGGCGATGTACAACAGGTCTTCGAAAAACTCTCTGCAAAAATCGAAGCGCGTGTAGCAGAAATAGACGCACTGAAAGCGCAAGGATTGCCGGTTTGGCCGGAAGTTCCTTATAGCGACATTGCAGCAGGTACAGTGAGTGAAGCCACGCGCAATGAGATAAAACGTCGCGGTTGCGCGGTAATAAAAGGCAATTTCCCCCGCGAGCAGGCGCTGGCGTGGGATCGCGCAATGCTCAACTACCTTGATGCCAATCACTTTGATGATGTGTATAAAGGTCCCGGTGACAGCTTTTTCGGCTCGCTGGAGGCGTCTCGCCCCGAAATCTATCCCATTTACTGGTCACAGGCACAGATGCAGGCGCGGCAGAGCGACAATATGGCTGCGGTGCAATCTTTCCTTAACCGTCTGTGGAAGTCTGAAAGCAACGGCAAACAATGGTTTGATCCCGATGTTAGCGTGATCTATCCAGACAGGATCCGCCGCCGCCCACCGGGCACGACGTCCAAAGGTCTGGGGGCACACACTGATTCTGGCGCACTGGAACGCTGGTTATTACCTGCTTATCAGCGCGTTTTTGCCCATGTTTTCAACGGTAATTTTGATGATTACGATCCGTGGGATGCTGCACACCGTACCGATGTAGAAGAATACACCGTCGATAACACCACCAAATGTTCGGTGTTCCGCACGTTCCAGGGCTGGACGGCACTTTCCGATATGTTACCAGGCCAGGGATTGTTACACGTGGTGCCGATCCCGGAAGCGATGGCATACGTTCTGCTGCGTCCGTTGCTGGATGACGTACCGGACGACGAGCTGTGCGGTGTTGCGCCTGGTAAAGTTCTGCCTGTTTCAGAGAAATGGCATCCCTTATTGATGAAAGCACTAACGTCAATTCCGGCAATAACAGCGGGGGATTCTGTCTGGTGGCACTGCGATGTGATCCACTGTGTCGCACCGGTAGACAATCAACAGGGCTGGGGGAATGTGATGTATATTCCTGCCGCGCCGATGTGCGAGAAAAACCGGGTTTATGCGCACAATGTCAGGAAAGCACTGGAAAAAGGTGCATCGCCGGGAGACTTCCCACGGGAAGATTATGAAACAAACTGGCAAGGCCGATTTACACTGGAAGATCTGAACGTTCACGGTAAACGCGCGCTGGGCATGGATGTTTGAGAAGTGATGGATTAGTGGAAGTGAATTGATGTGAGGTTAAGAAAGTAGGTTCGATGTTGCTCAGATTGCTGACAAAGTGCGCTTTGTTCATGCCGGATGCGGCGTTAACGCCTTATCCTGCCTACAAAGTCCTTCATATTCAATATATTGCAGGTACTGCATAGGCCTGATAGCAATCTTGTATTTGTCATCAGTAGCCCTGACATAACCAGGGCTACTGACTATAACTTACTCGATCCCTTTACTACGCAGGTAATCTTCGTAATTACCGCTAAAGTCAATCACGCGTTCCGGCGTGATTTCCAGAATACGGGTCGCCAGGGAGCTTACAAACTCACGGTCGTGAGAAACAAAAATCAGCGTGCCCTGATACAGTTCCAGCGCCATGTTAAGCGACTCGATGGATTCCATGTCCAGGTGGTTGGTCGGTTCGTCCATGATCAGAATGTTCGGTTTCTGCATCATTAACTTACCAAACAGCATACGGCCTTTTTCACCACCGGAAAGCACTTTAGCAGGCTTTTTGATGTCGTCCTGGCTGAACAACAAACGACCGAGAATGCTGCGCACCGCCTGCTCGTCATCGCCTTCCTGTTTCCACTGGCTCATCCATTCAAACACGGTCAGGTCATTATCGAACTCATATTCGTGATCCTGCGCGTAGTAACCAATGCGCGCGTTCTCTGACCATTTTACGGTGCCACTATCCGGTTCCAGATCACCCACCAACGTTTTCAGCAAAGTCGATTTACCGACGCCGTTGGTGCCGAGTACCGCCAGCTTTTCACCCACTTCCAGCAGCAGGTTGAGATTTTTAAACAGTGGACCGTTATCAAACCCTTTGGTCAGACCTTCCACTTCCAGCGCGTTACGGAACAGTTTCTTATCCTGCTCGAAACGGATGAACGGGTTCTGACGGCTGGAGGCTTTCACCTCTTCCAGTTTGATTTTATCAATCTGGCGCGCGCGCGAAGTTGCCTGGCGAGATTTCGAGGCGTTGGCGCTAAAGCGGCTGACAAAGGATTGCAGCTCGGCAATCTGCGCTTTCTTCTTGGCGTTATCAGCCAGCAGACGCTCACGCGCCTGGGTCGCCGCCGTCATGTACTCATCGTAGTTGCCCGGATAAACGCGCAGCTCGCCGTAATCCAGATCCGCCATGTGGGTACAAACCATGTTAAGGAAGTGACGGTCGTGCGAGATGATGATCATGGTGCTGTCACGCTCGTTCAGCACCTGTTCCAGCCAGCGAATGGTGTCGATGTCGAGGTTGTTGGTCGGTTCGTCAAGCAGGAGAATGTCTGGATCAGCAAACAGCGCCTGCGCCAGCAGCACACGCAGCTTCCAGCCAGGAGCAACTTCACTCATCGGGCCGTAGTGTTGTTCCACTGGAATTCCCACACCAAGCAACAGTTCACCGGCGCGAGCTTCCGCAGAGTAACCGTCCATTTCGCCGTATTTCACTTCCAGATCGGCAACTTTATAGCCATCTTCTTCGCTCATTTCCGGCAAAGCATAGATGCGGTCGCGCTCCTGCTTCACTTCCCACAACTCTTTATGCCCCATGATCACCGTATCCAGCACGGTGAACTCTTCAAAGGCAAATTGATCCTGACGTAGCTTACCAATGCGCTCGTTGGGATCGAGGGAAACGTTACCCAGCGTCGGCTCTAAGTCGCCGCCGAGGATCTTCATAAAGGTGGATTTACCACTACCGTTCGCGCCAATCAGGCCGTAACGGTTGCCGCCGCCAAATTTGACGGAAATGTTTTCAAACAACGGCTTACTGCCGAACTGCATGGTGACGTTACTGGAAACTAACACAGGCGTATCCTGAAAAGAGATATGACAAACCGCGCATTATGCCATAAGTCTGAAAGAAGATCCCGTCTCCCGCTTAAGGTCTACACTCTTCCCAAAGGCAAAAAATGTGATTTAGTACACATCTGATTTCACTGTTAGCTGGAATGAACATATAATGCGCTTCCAATACTCTAATATTCTCAACCTAATGGCCTGCCAGGCACGAAATCTCGCTTAACATGAATATGAAATTGAAAACGTTATTCGCAGCGGCCTTCGCTGTTGTCGGCTTTTGCAGTACCGCTTCAGCGGTAACTTATCCTCTGCCAACCGACGGGAGTCGCCTGGTTGGTCAGAATCAGGTGATCACTATCCCTGAAGGTAACACTCAGCCGCTGGAGTACTTTGCGGCGGAGTATCAGATGGGGCTTTCCAATATGATGGAAGCGAACCCTGGTGTGGATACCTTCCTGCCGAAAGGCGGCACCGTACTGAATATTCCGCAGCAACTGATCCTGCCGGACACTGTTCATGAAGGCATTGTGATTAACAGCGCAGAGATGCGTCTGTATTACTATCCGAAAGGAACTAACACCGTTATCGTACTGCCGATCGGCATTGGTCAGTTAGGCAAAGACACACCTATCAACTGGACCACCAAAGTAGAGCGTAAGAAAGCAGGCCCGACCTGGACGCCGACCGCTAAAATGCATGCAGAATACCGCGCTGCGGGCGAACCGCTTCCGGCTGTCGTTCCGGCTGGCCCGGATAACCCGATGGGGCTGTACGCACTGTATATCGGTCGCCTGTACGCTATCCACGGCACCAACGCCAACTTTGGTATCGGCCTGCGCGTAAGCCACGGTTGTGTGCGCCTGCGTAACGAAGACATCAAATTCCTGTTCGAGAAAGTGCCGGTCGGTACTCGCGTACAGTTTATTGATGAGCCGGTAAAAGCGACCACCGAGCCGGACGGCAGCCGTTATATTGAAGTCCATAACCCGCTGTCTACCACCGAAGCCCAATTTGAAGGTCAGGAAATTGTGCCAATTACGCTAACCAAGAGCGTGCAGACAGTGACTGGTCAGCCGGATGTCGATCAGGCTGTTCTGGATCAGGCTATTCAAAACCGTTCCGGGATGCCGGTTCGTCTGAATTAATCTTTAAAACTTAAAGCAAAGGCGGACTCATAATCCGCCTTAGACTGCTGATGGCAATACATAATTGCCTGATGCGCTACGCTTATCAGGCCTACGCGGAACCTGCAATATATTGAATCCGCAAGATTTTGTAGGCCGGATAAGGCGTTTACGCCGCATCCGGCATGAACAAAGCGCACATTGCCAACAATCAGAGGCGGACTCATAATCCGCCTTTTTTATTTGTCGGCTCTTACACTGCCGGGAACATAACTAACAAAACGTATCCTACCAGCGCCGCCCACAACAGCATCGGTATCGAATAGAGATGGAAACGCCACCAGATCCGGCGATCGTTCGCCATCCGTAGCGCAATCAAATTTGCCAGCGATCCGGGTAATAAGCCAAAACCACCTACGTTTACCGCCCATGCCAGTAATAAAGACGATGGTACATAATTGAGCAGCAAAATCGTGCTCGGCACGTTACTGATCACCTGCGATAAACCAATCGCCGTTAACCATAATCCGGGTTCGGATAAATGACTCACGTTACTCAACACGCCTTGCAACGCCGGAAGCTGGGTCAGTAAATGGACGTCGATAAACATCGCCATAAACACCAGCAGCAACGTCCAGTCCACACTCAGCACCACGCGACGCGCCAGCAGCGTAAACCCCACTGCCACAATCACCAGCCCCCACAGCTCTTGTTTCAACTCCAGCGCCGTAAGGAAGACGATATACAGTCCCAGACAACTCCACACCAGCCGTGGTTTCCACTCCGGCGTTTGCGTCCCCGTATGATATTGCAGCGCCTTTCCAGGGAAACAACACCAGCACAGCAGCAGCAATGTCAGCATCATTGCGCCAGCCAACGGTGCCATCTGTGCAATAAAACCGGCAAACGAAAGACCCGAACGTCCCCAGATAAGGATATTTTGCGGATTACCAATCGGCGTCAGCAGCGATCCGGCATTCACTGCCAGTGCCTCAAAAATAATCAGCCGATTAACCGGGATCTCACACAGTCTTTTCAGCGTGATGGTCAGCGGGACAACAATAAACAGCGCGACATCGTTGGTTAGAAAGGTAGAAAGCAGCGCCGCCGCCAGCACCATAAACATCGCCAGCCGACGCTCAGTAGCAAAACGGCGCACCATTTTGCGCCCAAGCACATCAAAATAACCGCTTAATTCAACACCTTTGGTCAGCAGCATCAGGCCACTTAAGGTAATGATGGTGTGCCAGTCGATAGCGCCAGGCCAGGATTTCGGCGCAAAGGGAACAAAAAAACTTAATCCGATACCAACGAGAATTAATAACTGAAAAAAGCGATCGCCTTGCAGCGTGCGTAAAAAAGGCAGGCTCATTTGGCACCGTGTTTCTGGGTAAACAAACGAAAGGCGTCCAGCGTCTCTTCACTGACATGGTGTTCCATGCCTTCCGCGTCGCGACGGGCAATTTCCGGGCTGACGCCCAACACCAACAAGAAATTTTCGACTATCTGATGGCGCTCGCGGCTTTCCTGCGCCAGCTTCTCTCCTTCCGCCGTTAAAAACACGCCACGCCACGGGATCATTTCAATCAGCCCCAGGGTTGCCAGCCGCTTAAGCATTTTAGCCACCGTCGGTTGCGAAACGCCCAGACGAGCAGCCATGTCCACCTGACGGGCTTCCCCCACTTCTCTTATCAGGTCAGAAATCAGCTCAACATAATCGTCAATAAGTTCGCGGCGATGCGCTTCTCTTACCTGGCGAAACCCTTCAACGTGCTCTTCCACGTTCACTAACTGCGTCACTTTTTTTGCTGTTGGCGTACCTGCGCGACGACTCATTGTGCTTCCTCATTATGGTGACACATATATAGCGTTCTTATTTCGTGCGCACATTGTAAACCAGAGTTGCGAAGGCACAAAAAATTAACGTTTTAGCAATAGCTATATAATATAGCCTGTGCTATATCTGTATGTAATGCAATCATCCCTCAAGGAGTGACGGGATTAGCAAGTCAGGAGGTCTTATGAATGAGTTCAAGAGGTGTATGCGCGTGTTTAGTCATTCTCCCTTTAAAGTACGGTTAATGCTGCTCTCGATGTTGTGCGATATGGTCAACAATAAACCGCAGCAGGATAAACCCTCCAATAAATAGCGGCGTCGCGGTACGCCGCTTCACTCCTGCTTTATTGCAGGCATAAATCTTTACTGCCTGAAAACCCCCACTTTTTGTCAGATTTGCAATCTTCTTCGCAAAAGATTTGTTCGTCAGTAGTTGACCTGAACGGCGGCTCGCTCTATCTTCTTGCAGCCCTGCGTATATTGCGGCTCGCGGATGCAGACCCTTTTCCCCTCTTCACGCACTCTTGCAGGTATTGACCCTTGACGCCAGGGTAAGCACATGGCGTTTGTTACGATAGTGGCATATGAATTTAACCCTCAAAGAATCGCTTGTTACCCGTAGCCGGGTATTTAGCCCGTGGACTGCGTTCTACTTTTTACAGTCGCTATTAATTAATCTCGGCTTAGGCTATCCCTTCAGTTTTCTCTACACCGCCGCGTTTACGGCTATTTTGCTTTTGCTATGGCGGACATTGCCTCGCGTGCAAAAAGTCCTGGTCGGCGTCAGTTCATTAGTGGCAGCCTGTTATTTCCCTTTTGCTCAGGCCTACGGCGCGCCTAACTTCAATACCTTGCTGGCCCTGCACTCCACCAATATGGAAGAGTCAACTGAAATCCTGACGATTTTTCCGTGGTACAGCTACCTGGTCGGCTTATTTATTTTTGCGCTCGGCGTAATAGCAATCAGGCGAAAAAAAGAGAGTGAAAAAGCGCGCTGGAATACCTTCGACAGCCTGTGTCTGGTATTCAGTGTGGCGACATTTTTTGTTGCTCCCGTGCAAAACCTGGCCTGGGGCGGCGTATTTAAACTGAAAGATACTGGCTATCCGGTATTTCGTTTTGCTAAGGATGTCATCGTCAATAATAACGAGGTGATTGAAGAGCAAGAACGGATGGCAAAACTTTCCGGGATGAAAGATACCTGGACGGTTACTGCAGTTAAACCGAAATATCAGACCTATGTGGTGGTGATCGGTGAAAGCGCACGTCGCGACGCTCTCGGTGCCTTTGGCGGTCACTGGAATAACACCCCGTTTGCCAGCAGCGTTAACGGTCTGCTCTTCGCTGATTACATTGCCGCCAGCGGCTCCACGCAAAAATCGCTCGGCTTAACGCTTAACCGCGTCGTCGATGGCAAACCACAATTTCAGGATAACTTTGTCACCCTTGCCAACCGCGCAGGTTTTCAGACCTGGTGGTTTTCCAATCAGGGACAAATTGGTGAGTACGATACCGCCATCGCCAGCATTGCCAAACGTGCAGATGAAGTGCACTTCCTGAAAGAAGGTAATTTTGAAGCAGATAAGAACACCAAAGACGAAGCGTTACTGGACATGACCGCTCAGGTGCTGGCGCAAGAACACTCGCAACCGCAACTGATTGTTTTGCATCTGATGGGCTCACATCCGCAGGCCTGCGACCGGACACAAGGCAAATACGAAACCTTTGTGCAATCGAAAGAGACGTCATGCTATCTCTACACCATGACGCAAACAGACGATTTACTGCGCAAACTCTATGACCAGTTACGCAACAGCGGTAGCAGTTTCTCGCTGGTTTACTTTTCTGACCACGGTCTGGCCTTTAAAGAACGCGGTAAAGAAGTGCAATATCTGGCTCATGACGATAAATATCAGCAAAATTTCCAGGTGCCTTTTATGGTCATTTCCAGCGACGATAAAGCGCACCGGATAATTAAAGCCCGCCGTTCAGCCAATGACTTCTTAGGTTTTTTCTCTCAATGGACAGGGATTAAAGCGAAGGAGATCAACATCAATTATCCGTTTATCTCTGAGAAGAAAGCAGGGCCGATATACATCACTAACTTCCAGTTACAAAAGGTTGATTACAACCATCTCGGAACCGATATATTCGATCCCAAATCTTAAGATAAAAAAATCCGCCCCGAGAGGCGGATTTTTTATATCACCGAAGTGATTAGAAGCGGTAACCAACACCGGCAATCCAGGTGCCTACGTCAACGTTACGAATACGGCTCTGCTCGTAAGAGAAGTCCAGAGCAACGTTTTCGATTGGGTTGAACTGCAGACCCGCACCGTAGGAGAAGCCGTAGTCGCTGGTGTCGTGTTTGTAGGTCGGGTATTCAGTGGTCTGGAATTTACCATAGCCCACACCCACTACACCGTAGATGCTTGCCCAGTCGTTAATGCGGTAAGCCGGACCAGCAGTGATGCCGTAGTACTGGGTTTTGTTGTAGTCACCAGAGCTTGCAGTACGGCTTTTCTCGGTGTAAGTGAAAGAACCGATCACACCCAGCGGGCTGTTGTCTTCTTCATAGCGGTATTTCAGGTTGAAACCGCCCATTTTGTTCATTTTGCCCTGAGCGTCGCTCTGTGCATAACCACCAGTTACGGTAGAAGTCGCAGCTACAGAAGTACCTGCGGTGAAAGCCAGAACTGCGGCCAGTGCTGAAAGACATGCAATTTTTTTCATAACCACCTCAAATGTGATTCAAATAAGTCCTAAGTTTTAAATATATCAAAAATTAATGGGAAACTCTTCGCGATTTGTGATGTCTAACGGGCCATTTCGTGTAACAGAACGTTTCCATTCACCGCTATCCATCTAAATTTAAATCATTTTTTCAGTGAACTGCGTAAGTATTACGCATATATTCACACTCTCTCATCCAGATTATTCTTAATCAGCAAACTGATGAATCCATCAATCCTGGCGCATTTTAGCCAAAACGGGGAAAAAATTTTTCAACAAATGCTCAACCACCCACTGGTACATCCAGTACACTCCACGCTTTACCTTGCTATACAACTTTATGGGAGAAAGGATGCCAGGGTCATTACGTAAAATGCCGGTCTGGTTACCAATAGTCATATTGCTCGTTGCCATGGCGTCTATTCAGGGTGGGGCTTCATTAGCAAAATCACTTTTTCCACTGGTTGGCGCGCCTGGAGTGACTGCGCTGCGCCTTGCACTGGGAACACTGATTCTTATCGCTTTCTTTAAACCGTGGCGGCTGCGTTTTGCCAGAGAACAACGGTTGCCGCTGTTGTTTTACGGTGTATCTCTGGGTGGGATGAACTATCTCTTTTATCTCTCTATTCAGACTGTACCTCTGGGAATTGCAGTTGCGCTGGAGTTCACCGGGCCACTGGCGGTGGCGCTGTTCTCCTCTCGTCGCCCGGTAGATTTCGTTTGGGTTTTGCTGGCAGTGCTCGGTCTGTGGTTCCTGCTGCCGCTGGGGCAAGATGTTTCCCATGTCGATTTAACCGGCTGTGCGCTGGCGCTCGGTGCCGGTGCTTGTTGGGCTATCTACATATTAAGTGGGCAACGTGCTGGTGCTGAACACGGCCCTGCGACGGTGGCGATCGGTTCGCTGATTGCGGCATTAATTTTCGTGCCAATCGGTGCGTTACAGGCTGGAGAGGCTCTCTGGCATTGGTCGGTTGTTCCATTAGGTTTAGCTGTCGCAATTCTCTCGACCGCTCTGCCCTACTCGCTGGAGATGATTGCCCTCACCCGTTTGCCGACGCGGACATTTGGTACGCTGATGAGCATGGAACCAGCACTGGCCGCCATTTCCGGGATGATTTTCCTCGGTGAGATGCTGACGCCAATACAGATTCTGGCGCTCGGCGCAATCATCGCTGCTTCAATGGGTTCCACGCTGACAGCACGCAAAGAGAGCAAAATAGAAGAAATAGATATTAATTAAATTTACAATTCTGCATGGTTATGCATAACCATGCAGAATATTTCGCTAAATTTCACCTGCTACATCCTTATATATCTGACTATACAAAAGCATATTTATTCCGAAAATTCCTGGTGAATATATAAATAAGAATTATTCTTACTATAATATATAACCAACTGTATTTTATGCAGTTTTATTTTTTACGTTTGTTACCACTATTAGTGTGATAGGAACAGCCAGAATAGCGGAACACATAGCCGGTGCTATACTTAGTCTCGTTAATTACTGGGACATAACATCAAGAGGATATGAAATTATGAGTACCGCTAAATTAGTTAAATCAAAAGCGACCAATCTGCTTTATACCCGCAACGATGTCTCTGACAGCGAGAAAAAAGCGACAGTAGAGTTGCTGAATCGTCAGGTTATCCAGTTTATTGATCTTTCGTTGATTACCAAACAGGCACACTGGAATATGCGCGGCGCCAACTTCATTGCCGTACATGAAATGCTGGATGGCTTCCGTACCGCTCTGATCGATCATCTGGATACCATGGCTGAACGCGCGGTACAACTGGGCGGCGTTGCCCTTGGCACCACTCAAGTTATCAATAGCAAAACACCGCTGAAAAGCTACCCGCTGGACATCCACAACGTTCAGGATCACCTGAAAGAGCTGGCGGATCGTTATGCAATTGTCGCCAATGATGTACGTAAAGCCATTGGTGAAGCAAAAGATGATGATACTGCAGATATCCTGACCGCCGCCTCCCGCGACCTGGATAAATTCCTGTGGTTTATCGAATCTAACATCGAATAACACCAACGCTGATGGTTCAAAACGTTAACAAACAATAAAAGCGGCTTCCTGAAAGGGGGCCGTTTTTTTTGATGCCCTGTCTCTACGCACTTTTTTAGTGCATCCCATTCCCCTTCCAGCCTGACAAAGTAAACTTTTTGTATCAACATCATCACACAATCGTTACATAAAGATTGTTTTTTCATCAGGATTTACGCTAAATAATCATTGTGTTGACTGCACTATTTTAGCGCACCACTTTGGCGCCCCATAATGGTGCAATCTAACGGTGTTGCCTCATAAATCGTGCAATGCATTTTTATCGCCTCTCGAAAAATCAACGAGTTGCAAAACTGGCACGATTTTTTCATATAGGTAAATGTTACGCAGGGGATCGTCCCGTGGATAGAAAAAAGGAAATGCTATGAAGTCTGTATTAAAAGTTTCACTGGCAGCACTGACCCTGGCTTTTGCGGTTTCTTCCCATGCCGCAGATAAAAAATTAGTTGTCGCGACAGATACCGCTTTCGTTCCGTTTGAATTTAAACAGGGCGACAAATACGTGGGCTTTGATGTCGATCTGTGGGCGGCAATCGCCAAAGAACTGAAGCTGGATTACGAGCTGAAACCGATGGATTTCAGCGGTATCATTCCGGCGCTGCAAACCAAAAACGTCGATCTGGCGCTGGCGGGCATCACTATCACCGACGAGCGTAAAAAAGCGATCGATTTCTCTGACGGCTACTACAAAAGCGGTCTGTTAGTGATGGTGAAAGCGAACAACAACGATGTGAAAAGCGTGAAAGATCTCGACGGTAAAGTGGTTGCAGTGAAGAGCGGCACTGGCTCCGTTGATTACGCGAAGACGAACATCAAAACCAAAGATCTGCGACAGTTCCCGAACATCGATAACGCCTATATGGAACTGGGTACTAACCGCGCAGACGCCGTCCTGCACGATACACCAAACATTCTTTACTTCATCAAAACCGCTGGTAACGGCCAGTTTAAAGCGGTGGGTGACTCTCTGGAAGCACAGCAATACGGTATTGCTTTCCCGAAAGGTAGCGACGAGCTGCGTGACAAAGTTAACGGCGCGTTGAAAACTCTGCGCGAAAACGGAACTTACAACGAAATCTACAAAAAGTGGTTCGGTACTGAACCGAAATAATAACACCACGCCTGTAAAGCGCACGGACAGTCCCCTCTCCCCTCTGGGGAGAGGGGAGAGGGGCACAGGCCTGCTCCAACACCATTAATTACCCTGAATTTGATTATTTACACCACGGTAACAGGAACAACATATGCAGTTTGACTGGAGTGCCATCTGGCCTGCCATTCCGCTTCTGATTGAAGGCGCCAAAATGACCCTGTGGATTTCGATCCTCGGTCTGGCTGGCGGCCTGGTGATCGGACTGGCGGCAGGTTTTGCACGCACCTTTGGCGGTTGGATAGCCAACCACGTCGCGCTAGTCTTTATTGAAGTGATTCGCGGCACACCTATCGTCGTCCAGGTGATGTTTATCTACTTCGCCCTGCCGATGGCGTTTAACGACTTACGCATCGACCCGTTTACTGCGGCGGTGGTCACCATCATGATCAACTCCGGCGCGTACATTGCGGAAATCACGCGTGGCGCAGTGCTGTCTATTCACAAAGGTTTTCGTGAAGCAGGACTGGCGCTCGGTCTTTCACGTTGGGAAACCATTCGCTACGTCATTTTACCGCTGGCACTGCGCCGTATGCTGCCGCCGCTGGGCAACCAGTGGATCATCAGCATTAAAGACACCTCGCTGTTTATTGTTATCGGCGTGGCGGAACTGACTCGTCAGGGGCAAGAAATTATTGCCGGCAACTTCCGCGCCCTTGAGATCTGGAGCGCCGTGGCGGTGTTCTATCTGATTATTACCCTGGTGCTGAGCTTTATTCTGCGTCGTCTGGAAAGAAGGATGAAAATCCTGTGATTGAATTTAAAAACGTCTCCAAGCATTTTGGTCCAACCCAGGTGCTGCACAATATTGATTTGAACATTGCTCAGGGCGAAGTCGTGGTGATTATCGGGCCGTCCGGTTCCGGTAAATCGACCCTGCTGCGCTGCATCAACAAACTGGAAGAAATTACCTCTGGCGATCTGATTGTTGATGGTCTGAAGGTTAACGATCCGAAAGTTGACGAGCGTCTGATTCGCCAGGAAGCGGGCATGGTGTTCCAGCAGTTTTACCTCTTCCCGCATCTGACGGCGCTGGAAAACGTGATGTTTGGCCCTCTACGCGTGCGTGGCGCAAACAAAGAAGAGGCAGAAAAACTGGCACGTGAGTTGCTGGCGAAAGTTGGTCTGGCAGAACGCGCGCATCACTACCCTTCCGAACTTTCTGGTGGTCAGCAACAGCGTGTGGCGATTGCCCGTGCACTGGCAGTGAAGCCGAAAATGATGCTGTTCGATGAACCGACTTCCGCTCTCGATCCTGAACTGCGCCATGAAGTGCTGAAGGTTATGCAGGATCTGGCTGAAGAAGGGATGACGATGGTGATCGTGACCCACGAAATCGGTTTTGCCGAGAAAGTAGCTTCGCGCCTGATCTTTATCGACAAAGGCCGGATTGCGGAAGATGGCGATCCGCAGGTGTTGATCAAGAACCCACCGAGCCAGCGTTTGCAGGAATTTTTACAGCACGTCTCTTAACTTCTCAGCCTCCCTTTCCCCTGAAAGGGAGGCACTCCAGATTCCTCTCATTTCAAATCGCCCCTCCCCCAGCATCTATACTTATCTTTTTGCTTTGTTTTCTCACTGGAGGAGTCATGCGGTGGATCCTGTTCATCCTCATCTGCCTGCTGGGCGCACCTGCCCACGCGGTGTCCATACCCGGCGTAACAACCACAGCAACAACAGATTCAACCTCTGAACCGGTTTCAGAACCGGATATCGAACAAAAAAAAGCGGCCTATGGCGCACTGGCGGACGTGCTGGATAATGACACCTCGCGCAAAGAGTTGATCGACCAGCTACGCACCGTTGCCGCCACGCCCCCCACAGACCCCGTACCGAAAATCGTACCGCCGACGCTGGTTGAAGAGCAAACCGTGCTGCAAAAGGTGACTGAAATCAGCCGCCATTATGGCGAAGCACTCTCCGCGCGCTTCGGGCAACTTTACCGTAATATCACTGGCTCCCCGCATAAACCCTTTAACCCGCAAACCTTCAACAACGCGCTGACCCATTTTTCAATGCTAGCGGTGCTGGTGTTTGGCTTTTACTGGCTGATTCGCCTGTGCGCGCTGCCGTTATATCGCAAAATGGGTCAGTGGGCGCGGCAAAAAAACCGTGAGCGCAGCAACTGGTTACAGCTTCCGGCGATGATTATCGGGGCGTTTATTATCGATTTGCTGTTGCTGGCACTGACGTTATTTGTCGGCCAGGTATTAAGCGACAACCTGAACGCCGGTAGTAAAACCATTGCTTTTCAACAAAGCCTGTTTCTCAATGCTTTCGCTCTGATTGAGTTTTTCAAAGCTGTTTT
Organism: Escherichia sp. MOD1-EC7011; assembly: GCF_002965005.1. Classification (NCBI taxonomy): domain Bacteria; kingdom Pseudomonadati; phylum Pseudomonadota; class Gammaproteobacteria; order Enterobacterales; family Enterobacteriaceae; genus Escherichia; species Escherichia sp. MOD1-EC7011. The sequence continues at coordinate 25,127 of NZ_PTRD01000017.1, read as the reverse complement.
ACGCCTGATTTTCTGCCCGAACGTGGCAGAGCTGCGCCCGTTCAATATTCAGGATGAAAGCGCCCGCTACTGGTGCCGCCGCCTTAGCTGGTTAAGCAGTCTGATTGGTTATGGACTGATTGTGGCAGTGCCAATTATCTCTAATCAGGTGAATGTGCAAATCGGGGCGCTCGCCAACGTGATAATCATGCTGTGCATGACCGTCTGGGCGCTCTATCTGATCTTTCGTAATAAAAAAGAGATCACCCAGCATCTGCTCAACTTTGCGGAGCACTCGCTGGCATTCTTCAGCCTGTTTATTCGCGCTTTTGCGCTGGTGTGGCACTGGCTGGCAAGCGCCTATTTTATTGTGCTGTTTTTCTTTTCGTTGTTCGATCCAGGCAACAGCCTGAAATTTATGATGGGTGCAACGGTGCGCAGCCTGGCGATTATTGGTATCGCAGCGTTTGTTTCCGGTATGTTTTCCCGCTGGCTGGCGAAGACCATCACCCTCTCGCCACATACTCAGCGTAACTATCCGGAGCTGCAAAAACGGCTGAACGGCTGGCTATCAGCGGCGCTGAAAACGGCGCGTATTCTGACGGTATGCGTGGCAGTGATGCTGCTACTCAGCGCCTGGGGGCTGTTCGATTTCTGGAACTGGCTGCAAAACGGCGCGGGGCAGAAAACCGTGGATATCCTGATCCGTATCGCGCTCATCCTTTTCTTCTCGGCGGTTGGCTGGACAGTGCTCGCCAGTTTGATCGAAAACCGGCTGGCTTCGGATATTCATGGCCGCCCGCTGCCCAGCGCCCGCACGCGCACCCTGCTGACGCTGTTCCGTAATGCGCTGGCGGTAATCATCAGTACCATCACCATCATGATTGTGTTGTCGGAAATCGGCGTCAATATCGCGCCACTGCTGGCAGGTGCCGGGGCATTAGGCCTGGCTATCTCGTTTGGTTCGCAAACGCTGGTAAAAGATATTATTACCGGCGTGTTCATTCAGTTTGAAAACGGCATGAACACTGGAGATTTGGTTACCATCGGGCCGTTGACCGGCACGGTGGAACGGATGTCGATTCGCTCCGTGGGCGTGCGTCAGGATACCGGGGCATATCACATTATTCCGTGGTCTTCGATAACCACCTTTGCTAACTTCGTCCGTGGCATTGGTTCGGTGGTCGCCAATTATGATGTCGATCGTCATGAAGATGCCGATAAAGCCAATCAGGCACTGAAAGATGCGGTAGCGGAATTGATGGAAAATGAAGAAATTCGCGGGCTGATTATTGGTGAACCGAACTTTGCCGGCATTGTCGGCTTAAGCAATACCGCGTTTACGTTGCGTGTTTCGTTCACCACACTGCCACTCAAACAGTGGACGGTACGCTTTGCCCTCGACAGCCAGGTGAAAAAGCATTTCGACCTGGCGGGTGTTCGCTCGCCGGTGCAAACTTATCAGGTGCTACCTGCACCGGGAACGCCCCCGGTAGCACCACTGCCATCGGGGGAGCCAACGCTTTAACGCTGGCGATTGACAAAACGACGGCGCTGTTCGTCGTTCATAAAGGTCCAGGCAATAAAGCGACTCTGCTTTTGCCCCTGGGCCATCTCTTTTTTGACCACTTTCACCGCACCAACATCCGTCAGTGCACGATACAAAGGCGGTAAGTTTTCGCCACGAGATACCAGCGAGGTAAACCACATCACCTGCTTTGCGAAGCCTTTACTCTCTTCAATCATCTTTTTGATAAAGGCCACTTCGCCGCCTTCACACCACAATTCCTGCTGTTGACCACCAAAGTTCAGCGCGTTATCTCTGTCCAGCCCCAGGTTACGCCGTTTGCGCTCACTACCTGCCCGTGCCGCAGCGGCGGAATCGTGGAATGGCGGGTTACACAAGGTCGCGTCGTATTGCTCGTTTTTGTGGATGATGCCGTTAAAAATGGCGCCGGTATCCTTTTGCCGACGCAGACGGATAGCGCGGTTAAGACCCGGATTGGCGCTGATGATCGCCTGCGCACTGCTTAACGCCTGGCTGTTAGTTTCTGTACCGGTAAAACGCCAGCCATATTCATGCACACCAATCAGCGGATAAATACAATTCGCACCAACACCGATATCCAGAATACTGGCATTGGCTGGAATTGTTCCGCTTGCCTCAGCCAGTAAATCGGCAAGATGATGAATATAATCTGCCCGCCCCGGCACTGGTGGGCAGAGAAAACCGTCAGGGATATCCCAGCTCGCCACAGCATAAAAATGTGCCAACAGCGCCTTGTTGAGCGCCTTCACTGCCAGCGGATTGGCGAAGTCAACGCTTTGCTCACCGGCAGGGGTAAGCGTAAGGAATTGCGCCAGTTCAGGATTCACCTGACAAAGCGTGGCGAGATCGTAGCGACTGTGATGACGATTGCGCGGGTGTAACCCCGGTTTCTGGGCGGACATAGCATTCTCCTTTAAGCAGCGGCGTAAGATACCCGCATAACGCAGCAGGGTAAATATCTGGCTGCGTTTAACATGCTTCAAAACCTTAACCCGACTTCATTTTTTATCAATTCATCATAAAAATCAGTGTTCTTCATGTCATTGATTTGTCTGGTTTTGTAAAATTATTTTGTTCAAAAAACAAGCACATCTCTGTCAATTTTTTGCGTCATTTCCATCGCACAGGAGACCTACACTTATCATGCACTACTCGTTGTATTTATGAGGATGTCATTATGAAAAAGTGCCTCGCACTACTGATTGCCACCGTCCTGAGCGGAATCACCTTCACGGCTTATGCCGCGCAACCACTGAGTAACCAGGACAGCGGTCAACTACGACCCGCCGGAACCGTTTCGGCGACCGGCGCATCTAACTTAAGCGATCTGGAGGATAAACTGGCAGAAAAAGCGCGCGAACAAGGCGCGAAAGGTTATGTCATTAATTCCGCAGGCGGAAATGACCAGATGTTCGGTACTGCAACCATCTACAAATAACCCCACCAACGCAACTGCATTCACCTCTGGATGCAGTTTTCGCCCAATTTGTAATCAAAAAACATCAAATATGAACACAATGTAAATAAATGTATTTCTTTTTCGTGCAATGGGTGATAGAAAATCGCGCCAAGTGATAATGCTTATCAAAATTATTATCACTTGCACGAACACTTTTACGGGATTAACAGTGGCATCGCATCCGCAGAGATGCTTTCTCGTGACAGTGAAAATTTCAACATATAAGAAAAAGTCACCTGCAAAATGGAAAACAATCGCAATTTCCCTGCCAGACAATTTCATTCGCTCACGTTCTTTGCCGGTCTTTGTATTGGCATCACGCCTGTGGCTCAGGCACTCGCCGCCGAAGGGCAAACTAACGCGGATGACACGCTGGTTGTCGAAGCATCAACGCCTTCGCTTTATGCGCCACAACAATCTGCCGATCCGAAATTCTCGCGTCCGGTAGCGGATACTACCCGCACGATGACGGTGATTTCTGAACAAGTGATTAAAGATCAGGGCGCAACCAACCTTACCGACGCGCTCAAAAACGTCCCCGGCGTGGGTGCGTTTTTTGCGGGTGAGAACGGTAACTCCACCACTGGCGACGCCATTTATATGCGTGGTGCCGATACCTCTAACAGTATTTATATTGATGGCATTCGCGATATCGGCAGCGTCTCGCGCGACACCTTCAATACCGAGCAGGTCGAAGTGATTAAAGGGCCGTCCGGCACCGACTACGGGCGCAGCGCACCGACAGGCTCGATCAATATGATCAGCAAACAGCCGCGCAATGATTCCGGCATTGACGCCTCCGCCAGTATTGGCAGCGCCTGGTTCCGTCGCGGCACTCTGGACGTTAATCAGGTCATTGGCGATACCACTGCGGTACGTCTTAATATGATGGGCGAAAAAACGCACGATGCCGGGCGCGATAAAGTCAAAAATGAGCGTTATGGCGTCGCCCCTTCCGTGGCATTTGGTCTTGGTACATCGAATCGTTTGTATCTCAACTATTTACACGTTACCCAGCACAATACGCCAGATGGCGGCATTCCGACCATTGGTTTACCGGGCTATTCCGCACCTTCTGCGGGTACGGCGGCGCTGAATCATTCCGGAAAAGTTGATACGCATAACTTTTATGGTACGGATTCCGATTACGACGATTCGACCACCGATACTGCCACCATGCGTTTTGAGCACGACATCAGCGATAACACCACGATTCGCAATACCACACGTTGGTCGCGCGTGAAGCAGGATTATCTGATGACGGCGATTATGGGAGGGGCGTCAAATATTACCCAGCCCACCAGCAATGTGGATAGCTGGACATGGTCACGCACGGCGAATACCAAAGATGTAAGCAATAAAATCCTCACCAACCAGACTAACCTGACATCGGCATTTTATACCGGTTCAATTGGTCATGACGTCAGTACCGGCGTGGAATTTACCCGCGAAACGCAGACCAACTACGGCGTTAATCCGGTGACGTTACCGGCGGTGAATATTTATCATCCTGACAGTAGCATTCATCCTGGCGGCCTGACGCGCAATGGCGCAAACGCTAATGGTCAGACGGATACCTTCGCGATTTATGCCTTCGATACGCTGCAAATCACCCGTGATTTTGAGCTAAACGGCGGAGTTCGGCTGGACAATTATCATACTGAATATGACAGTGCCACCGCCTGCGGCGGCAGCGGACGCGGTGCCATCACCTGCCCTGATGGCGTAGCGAAAGGTTCTCCGGTCACCACCGTCGACACCGCCAAGTCGGGCAATCTGGTGAACTGGAAAGCCGGGGCGCTGTATCACCTGACGGAAAACGGCAATGTCTATATTAACTATGCCGTTTCCCAGCAGCCGCCGGGCGGCAACAACTTCGCCCTTGCGCAGTCTGGCAGCGGTAACAGTGCCAACCGCACCGATTTTAAACCGCAAAAAGCCAACACCAGCGAGATTGGCACCAAATGGCAGGTTCTGGATAAACGCCTGTTGCTCACCGCCGCGCTGTTCCGTACTGATATCGAAAATGAAGTTGAGCAAAATGATGACGGGACTTATTCGCAATACGGTAAGAAACGCGTCGAAGGCTATGAGATATCCGTGGCCGGGAATATCACTCCCGCGTGGCAGGTGATTGGCGGCTATACCCAGCAAAAAGCAACCATCAAAAACGGCAAAGAAGTTGCCCAGGATGGTTCCTCATCGCTGCCGTATACCCCGGAGCACGCCTTTACCCTATGGAGCCAGTATCAGGCAACCGATGATATCTCCGTTGGTGCGGGCGCACGGTATATCGGCAGTATGCATAAAGGTTCAGACGGCGCGGTGGGAACGCCAGCATTTACCGAAAGTTATTGGGTCGCCGACGCCAAACTGGGGTATCGGGTTAATCGCAATCTCGACTTCCAGCTAAACGTCTACAACTTGTTTGATACCGATTACGTCGCCTCAATCAATAAGAGCGGCTACCGTTATCATCCGGGCGAGCCAAGAACTTTCCTGCTCACCGCCAATATGCATTTCTGATTCAGATTTGGGGCGCAGGGTTCACTAAGATTGATGACGAGAACAGGAGTGCCTGATGCGCTGCGCTTATCAGGCCTACAAAATTCGTGCAATGCATTGAATTTACATGATTTAGTAGGCCGAATAAGGCGTTAACGCCGCATCCGGCATGAGTTAAGTGCACTCTGTCAACAATCGGTGTGATGCTCAGCCCCCACTTTTTGGAGAACTTATATGATGTACCACATTCCCGGCGTGTTATCGCCACAAGACGTCGCCCGCTTTCGTGCACAACTGGAACAAGCCGAATGGATTGATGGACGCGTCACCACCGGTGCACAAGGCGCGCAGGTCAAGAATAATCGACAGGTAGATACCCGCAGCGCGTTATATGCCGCATTACAAAATGAAGTGCTGAACGCGGTTAACCAACATGCTTTGTTCTTTGCCGCTGCCTTGCCGCGTACCATTTCCACGCCGCTGTTTAATCGCTATCGGAACAATGAAACCTATGGTTTTCATGTGGATGGCGCAGTACGCAGTCATCCACAAAACGGCTGGATGCGCACCGATCTTTCCGCCACGCTATTTTTGAGCGATCCGCAAAGTTACGAAGGCGGCGAACTGGTCGTCAATGACACCTTCGGGCAACATCGGGTAAAACTCCCGGCTGGCGATCTGGTGTTGTATCCCTCCAGCAGCCTGCACTGTGTGACCCCCGTAACGCACGGCGTACGGGTGGCATCATTTATGTGGATACAATCAATGATCCGCGATGATAAAAAGCGCGCCATGCTGTTCGAACTGGACAACAATATTCAGTCACTCAAAAGCCGCTACGGCGAAGGAGAAGAGATCCTGTCGCTACTCAATCTTTATCATAATCTGCTGCGGGAATGGTCGGAGATCTGACGCTTGAACTGCCCAGGTTCATCCCTAGATTAGCTACACTTAACAGTACAAGCATTGATATGGGGAGGACGATATGGCATCCGGTTGGGCTAACGATGACGCCGTCAACGAACAGATCAACAGTACAATTGAAGATGCGATTGCCCGCGCCAGGGGTGAAATTCCGCGTGGCGAAAGCCTGTATGAATGTGAAGAGTGCGGTGCCCCCATCCCGCAGGCCCGTCGGGAAGCCATTCCTGGCGTGCGCTTATGCATTCATTGTCAGCAGGAGAAAGATTTACAAAAAACATCTTATACAGGATATAATCGCAGAGGTTCGAAAGACAGCCAGTTACGTTAACTACAACTGGCGGGATGTTTAGCGTGTATAATTTGTATTTTGCGTGGCATTCCGTGCCTTTAACGTAGCCGTAACTGCCACATGTTACAAAATTGGTTCATACATACGATAAATGAATGGATTATCAGCATGTTAGATATCAATCAATTTATTTGAACAAGGCGGTCAATTCTCTTCGATTTTATCTCTCGTAAAAAACGTGATACTCATCACATCGACGAAACAACGTCACTTATACAAAAATCACCTGCGAGAGATTAATTATGAAAACTATCAATACTGTTGTTGCTGCTATGGCTCTTTCAACTCTGTCATTTGGCGTGTTCGCGGCGGAACCGGTCACGGCATCCCAGGCACAGAACATGAATAAAATCGGCGTGGTTTCTGCCGATGGCGCATCCACCCTCGATGCCCTGGAAGCAAAACTGGCTGAGAAAGCGGCAGCAGCCGGTGCTAGTGGATACAGCATTACTTCCGCCACCAACAACAATAAATTAAGCGGTACAGCGGTAATTTATAAGTAATTCGTAGGACGGATAAGGCGTTTACGCCGCATCCGGCAACAGATGCCTGATGCGACGCTACCGCGTCTTATCAGGCCTACAAAATCCGAACCGTTGGACGGATCAGGCGTTTACGCTACGTCCAGCACAAGTATTTCCCTGTCTGTTTGCCGACAGACGCATGTGCTCCAACCCTCATTGATCCTATGTTACCCTTGTTTGCCCGTCCGTCACTGGACGGGCTTTTTTTAGCTGACTGATTGCTGGCAGAAAGCCTGCAACGTCTCTTCTGATATACCAATCTGCCGCGCTGCGTCGCAAATTGCCTGCCAGCTTCCGGCATCCAACGGGATCCCCATCTCCTGCCGTTCGCGACGCGTGTTCACTTCCCACTCACCCGGCAGCAAAATCGGTTTATCGTCATCATGCGGCGAGGCTTTCACCCACTCGGCAAAGGCTTCGGACTGCGTTGCACAATCTGGCGCACCGAACAGCTCCGGGTTAATGATAATGCTCGTCATGCAGTTAAAACCGGCATCGGGGCTGTGCTGCAATGTTTCCTGATAAGTAGTTTTGCCGCCAGAAAGTGCACCACTGAGAATTTCGCACATCACTGCCAGGGCATAACCTTTATGTTCAGCAAAGGCCAGCAACGCTCCTAACGGTGACTCCAGCATGACTGCCGGATCGGTCGTTGGCACGCCATTAACGTCGATCAGGCAACCAGGTGGTACAGGCACGCCTTTATGCCAGGCCACACGCGCTTTACCAAACGCAATGGTGCTGGTGGCGTAATCAAGCAACAACGGGAAATTATCTTTTCGGGGAAAGACCACGCAGAACGGATTTGTGCCAAAGCGACTGTCACGACCACGGAACGGCGCGACAGCCTTACTCCCTACCACACTGACAAAGTGGATAGAGACAAAACCCGCCGCCGCGCACTGTTCCGCCCAATAACCAATGCGCCCGATATGATGTGAGTTACGCAGCGCCACGGCAGCAATGCCGTGGTGACGTGCTTTTTCAATCCCCAGAGCCATGGCCTCATATGCAGCGACCTGACCACATGCACGATCGCCATCAAGCGTGACCACAGCCCCCGCATCTTTGACAATTTTGGCGTGATGGTTGATCTGCAAATAGCCCTGCTGCCAGGAACGCACATAATTCGGGATCATGCCAATACCATGTGAATCATGTCCTGCCAGATTTGCTGCGATTAAATGATCTGCTACTAATTTTGCTTCCTGTTCCTCGCTACCCATCTGACGAAACACAGTCAGGACAAAGTTGTGCAGCGTCCGGGCATCAAAGCGATGACCACTTTCCATGGTTAACTCCTGTTTATGTTATATGCCTGTTGTTTTTTTATGCTGCGCGCCGCACACGGGAAGGTCAATAAAGATGCTGCACTTTCATGGTGCAGTGGAGTAAAGACCGGATGACAGTCATCATCCGGCTGAGGAAGAAATTAAAAGGATTGTTTAATGCGCGCCAGACCATCGCTAATGGTTGCCACTTCGCCCGCCGCCGCCAGACAGCAAGCCATCTGGATGTTCAGTGACTCAGGAATTGGTTCGTTGCCTGCCAGGCAACGCTCAATCCACTTCGCCGTGGTTTCCGGGTCTTTTGCTTGTGGCAGTAGCTCGTTGCCAGCAGTGTCCTGTTTTTCATACAGCACCCGCATCCCTTCGCGGTCAATAAGATTTATTTGCGGGCAGCGTTGCGGATTAGCATAGACTTCGCCTTCGGTGCCGTGCATTAACAGCGCCCGTCCGCCAATATCGCTAAAGAATTTCGCGACTCGCCCGATGTATTCCGGATGCGAGACGCTGGAAAGACGCAGTGCCTCACCTTCGGCAAACGGTGTCGCCAGTTTCGCCAGGGTATGCGCACTGTTACGCACGCCCATCCGCCAGCGCATTGCCAGTTGTTTTTCCAGCGGCGGGCAAAACGCGCCTACGGGCATAAATACCGGCTGGTGCTCGTCAAGCTTCGCCTGTGCTTGTCCGGCATGTAGCGTTGGCGCAATCCCCATCAGTTGAAAAATGGTTTCGGTCAGCACGCGAGTCGGATCTTCACTCACGCCGTGAACCACCACCGGAAAACCGAGTTTATGCAGCAGAATCGCCAGCAACGGTGTCAGGTTGGCCTGTTTACGCGCACCGTTGTAACTGGGGATGACAATCGGCATCGGCTTGCCGGCGGGGGGCGTTAGCTTGATGGTGTGATTTTGCATGGCTTCGTAAAAGCCGAGCATCTCTGCTTCCCCTTCCCCTTTGATACGCAGTGCAATCAATACACCACCCAACTCAAGGTCAGGCACTTCGCCATTGAGCATATGGGCATACAGACCGCGCGCCGTATCCTGATCCAGATCGCGCGCGTGGTTTTTTCCGCGCCCGATCTCTTTGATGATTTTGCGATAGTCCATTTACGACTCCTTACCTGACTCACATCATTAACGCCGCCGACGGCGTGGGGATTTCGCTTTTTCTTTCTTTTTAACTATACCTTCAGGGACTTCCGGTTGCTCTATCGGAAATACCGGTAATGCGTCCAGTAGTCGCTTGCCATAATTTTTGGTCAACAAGCGTTTGTCGTAGATAACCACCTCGCCCCAGCAACTGTGGCTTCGAATAAGACGCCCAACCTGCTGAATCAGATTAAACGAAGCACTCGGCAGGCTTTGCACCTCAAACGGGTAGCGGTTAAGACTTTTTAGCCATTCGCCTTCGGTAATCACCACTGGACTGTCGATAGGCGGAAAGGCGATTTTATGGATATGCACCTGGCTGAGCAGATCGCCTTTCAAATCAAGCCCTTCGGCAAATGACTGTAAACCTACCAGTACACTGCGTTCACCGTTAGCGACGCGTTTGCGATGCAGTTCAACTAAGCGGTAGCGCGGCTGATCTCCCTGCACTAACAGCATCAGACGTAAATCCGTCACATAGTCGAGAAACCTCTGCATCGCCCGTCCGCTGGCAAACAGCACCAACATGCCGAGATGCTTTTTGCTCTCCACCTGCTCACGGAAAAAAGCGGCCATTTCGGCAATATGCTGCTCTTCGCTGTCGATAGAAGGCTCAACGCACATCCGGGGAATAACAATTTTGCCCTGCTCGCAGTGGTTGAACGGTGAATCCAGCGCCACGAAGCGATCGCCCGCTTTTTCTTTCAGCCCGCTCATCTCCTGCAAACGCGAAAAACTGTTCAACGAACGCAAGGTCGCGGAAGTGACAATAATGTGCGGAATGCTGCGCCACAGCAGCCTTTCCAGCTGATCGCTGACGCGGATCCCCACGCAGTGAAACCAGAGATGTAGCTGCCCGTCACGCTCTTCCCGCGTCGCCCATTTGGTCACTGGCGCACCGGAAGATTGCGCCAGCGAGGCCAGCCGCCAGAGTTTGCTTTGCGCCTCAAACATCCCCAGCGCGCGGTTCATCTGCAAAATAAGCCGATGCAGGCGCACAATGTCATGGCTGCCGGTTTTCTCGCTTAAATCGTTAAGGAATAGTTCTGCCAGACCACGCAACATCTCTGTCAGTTTCGCCAGCCGCTGGCAGATCTCCAGCACTTCATCAGGCAGTTCGCCCATCGCAAACCGGTGCTCAGCCTCCTGCCCGGCAGGCATATAGAGATTGAGAATGTTGTTTAAAGAGGCGATAAGCTCATACAACTCTTCACAATGCGCATTCAAACGTTCAGGGATTGCCAGCGGCGGGATCGTCTTCGGGCGAAACTGCTCCATGCAGGTGGCGACCAGTTTCGTGAACAAGTCAAGTTGCAGCCGATACCAGGGCGCGGTGATTTCGGCGCTCATCTCCAGCGCATCCCGCGCCACGTCCGGCAGGTGATGCCCTTCATCCAGCACCAGCAGCAAGTTTTTCGGGTCTGGCAATACCGCTTCGCTTTCCATCGCCGCCATCACCAGCGCATGGTTTGCCACCACCACTTCCGCTTCCTGAATCTCCCGACGAGCCACAAAAAACGGGCATTCGCGGTAGTAGTAACAGTTGCGGTTCAGGCAACTGGCTTTGTCGGTACTCAAACGGCGCCAGAGATCGTCATCAATAGCGATATCCGTATGATCGCGCAGGCCATCCCATTTATAAGTGTCGAGATCGCCCTTCAGCTTTGCACAGCGTTTTTGCTCTTCCTGATTATTAGGCGTCAGTTCGTCGTCAAGAAAAGCGAGCAGATCCTGTTGCGTGGGTTCAGTGCTGGCGAGCGCCGTCAGATTGCGCGGGCAAACGTAGCGCCCACGCCCAAAAGCGGCAGTGAATTTAAGATCGGGAATGATCTTTTTCAGCAGCGGTAAATCTTTGCTGTAAATCTGATCCTGCAATGCCACGTTGGCGGTACTGACCACCAGCGTTTTTTGCTCTTCGCGGGCAATGGCGATGCCAGGAATCAAATAGGAGAGCGTTTTCCCAACGCCGGTGGGGGCTTCAATCGCCAGATGCCGCCCTTCTTCTCCGGCCAGCGTTTTGGCGACGTCCGCAATCATCTGCCGCTGCGGCGCACGGGGAATAAAGTCGGGGATCTGTTCCTGAAGCGCCTTATACCAGGCGGCAATTTGCGCTTTAAGCGCGGCGGTTAATGCCATGAGAAAACCTGAAATACTGTATAAACAGCCAATATTGTGGCATTTTTCGGTTTTCAGGGGTAATGGTTTTTCTGTTTCTGGAAAGCGGCTCGCAATAACGTTTTCCGGATGCGGGGATTTCCCGCATCGGGAGAAACATCATTGTCAGCAATCTTATGCCGGGCATAGCCCGGCATAAGATTGCTGACAAACTGGCTTAATAGCCAAAAACAGGTACGGTTTTCCCCCTCAGCCTTTTAGGGAGAGGGGACTGTCTAGGCACTTTTGGGACTTTGTCATCAGTCTGCTGCCGGGCATAGCCCGGCATAAAATATTACTGCGCAGCGGCAGGTTTACGCGGACGGCGGCGACGTTGTTGTTCGCCTGCTGGTTTGGCATCGCCGAGGCGGCGAGATGGTTTTTCTGCGGGTTTCGCGTTACCAGACTTCGCTCCACCTTCAGCGCGGCGTGGCTGCTGTTGACCGCGACCACCACCTTGCCCACGACCGCCGCCACTGCGTTGCTGGCGACCATTCTGGATCGGTTCGGCTTTGATTGACGGGTCCGGCTCATAGCCCGGAATCGCAATGCGCGGGATCTCTTTTTTCAGCAGTTTTTCGATATCACGCAGCAGTTTGTGTTCATCAACACACACCAGCGACAATGCTTCGCCAGTTGCCGCCGCACGACCAGTACGCCCGATACGGTGGACATAATCTTCCGGTACGTTTGGCAGCTCATAGTTGACGACGTGTGGCAACTCTTCGATATCCAGGCCACGCGCGGCGATGTCAGTTGCCACCAGCACGCGAATATCGCCCGATTTAAAATCGGCCAGCGCACGGGTACGCGCACCTTGCGATTTATTGCCGTGGATCGCCGCACTGCGAATGCCATCTTTATTTAATTGTTCAGCCAGATGGTTAGCGCCATGTTTGGTACGGGTAAACACCAGCACCTGCTGCCAGTTGCCTTTACCAATCATGTGTGACAGCAATTCCCGTTTGCGTTTCTTATCGACAAAGTGAACGTGTTGTGTCACCTGATCAGACGCGGTATTGCGGCGTGCCACTTCAATTTCCAGTGGGTTATGCAGCAGTTTTTCTGCCAGAGCTTTAATATCGTCAGAGAAGGTCGCGGAGAACAGCAGGTTCTGGCGCTTCGCGGGCAGTTTTGTTAACACACGACGAATATCGTGGATAAAGCCCATATCGAGCATACGGTCAGCTTCATCAAGGACGAGGATCTCTATCTGATCCAGCTTCACCGCATTCTGGTGTTCCAGATCCAGCAAACGCCCCGGCGTTGCCACCAGCACATCAACACCGCCACGCAGCTTCATCATCTGCGGGTTAATGCTGACGCCACCAAACACCACCAGCGAACGAATGTTCAGGTATTTGCTGTAATCACGGACGTTTTCACCAATCTGCGCCGCCAGTTCACGGGTCGGGGTAAGAATGAGCGCGCGCACCGGACGACGCCCTTTGGCGTGCGGCTCGCGGGAAATCAGGTGTTGCAACAGCGGCAGCGTAAAGCCCGCTGTTTTGCCCGTGCCGGTCTGGGCACTGGCCATCAGGTCGCGACCTTCCAGCACCGCAGGGATCGCCTGCTGCTGAATAGGGGTGGGTTCACGGTAACCTTGCTCGGCAACGGCGCGCAGGATATCAGGGCTTAAACCCAAAGAATCGAAAGACATAACTACTCCGAACCGCCCCGACCGTTACCGGTGTAGTTTTCAGGGAGATACTGAAAAGGAAAATGACAAAAACCACAATGTCATGAGGGAGCGGAGTGTAGCAGTTTTTGTGACGCAGCGCATAAATTATCCCTGTGACTGACGTTGCTCAAATTCTTAGCCATACTGGACAACGCGAAAAATGAGTCATAATCTTAATCAATCATTTGATTAAGAATGGGCTGTGCTATGAATAGTCCTGCCATGACAACCAAAGGTGAACAGGCGAAAAAGCAGCTGATTGCTGCTGCACTGGCGCAGTTTGGTGAGTATGGAATGAACGCCACCACCCGCGATATCGCCGCCCTGGCCGGGCAGAATATCGCTGCTATTACCTATTACTTCGGTTCGAAAGAAGATTTATATCTCGCCTGCGCCCAGTGGATTGCCGATTTTATTGGCGAGCAGTTCCGTCCGCACGCCGAAGAAGCCGAACGTTTGTTCGCGCAACCACAGCCTGATCGGGCTGCCATCCGCGAACTGATCCTTCACGCCTGCAGGAACATGATTAAGCTGCTCACCCAGGATGACACCGTCAACCTCAGTAAGTTTATCTCCCGTGAGCAGCTCTCTCCTACGGCAGCCTATCACCTGGTGCACGAACAGGTGATTAGCCCGCTACACAGCCACCTGACACGCCTGATTGCCGCCTGGACCGGCTGCGACGCCAACGATACCCGCATGATCCTTCATACCCATGCGTTGATTGGTGAGATTCTGGCGTTCCGTCTTGGCAAAGAAACAATTCTGTTACGTACCGGCTGGACCGCGTTCGATGAAGAAAAGACCGAACTGATCAACCAGACGGTGACCTGTCATATAGACCTGATTTTGCAAGGATTATCGCAAAGGAGTTTGTAGTGATGAAAAAACCTGTCGTGATTGGACTGGTGGTTGTGGTACTTGCCGCCGTGGTTGCCGGAGGCTACTGGTGGTATCAAAGCCGCCAGGATAACGGCCTGACGCTGTATGGCAATGTGGATATTCGCACCGTGAATCTAAGCTTCCGTGTCGGTGGTCGTGTTGAGTCGCTGGCAGTAGACGAAGGTGATGCGATCAAAGCGGGCCAGGTTCTGGGCGAACTGGATCATAAGCCGTATGAGATTGCCCTGATGCAGGCGAAAGCAGGCGTTTCGGTGGCACAGGCGCAGTACGACCTGATGCTTGCCGGGTATCGCGATGAAGAAATCGCTCAGGCCGCCGCAGCGGTGAAACAAGCGCAAGCCGCGTATGACTATGCGCAGAACTTCTATAACCGTCAGCAAGGGTTGTGGAAAAGCCGCACCATTTCGGCAAATGACCTGGAAAATGCCCGCTCCTCGCGCGACCAGGCGCAGGCAACGCTGAAATCAGCACAGGATAAATTACGTCAGTACCGTTCCGGTAACCGTGAACAGGACATCGCCCAGGCGAAAGCCAGCCTCGAACAGGCGCAGGCGCAACTGGCGCAGGCGGAGCTGAATTTACAGGACTCAACGTTGATAGCACCGTCTGATGGCACGCTGTTAACCCGCGCAGTAGAGCCAGGCACGGTACTCAATGAAGGCGGCACGGTGTTTACCGTCTCGCTGACGCGTCCGGTGTGGGTGCGCGCCTATGTTGACGAACGTAATCTTGACCAGGCCCAGCCGGGGCGCAAAGTGCTGCTCTATACCGATGGTCGCCCGGACAAGCCCTATCACGGGCAGATTGGTTTCGTTTCACCAACCGCTGAATTTACCCCGAAAACCGTCGAAACGCCGGATCTGCGTACCGACCTCGTCTATCGCCTGCGTATTGTGGTGACCGACGCCGATGATGCGTTACGCCAGGGAATGCCAGTGACGGTGCAATTCGGTGACGAGGCAGGACATGAATGATGCCGTTATCACGCTGAACGGCCTGGAAAAACGCTTTCCGGGCATGGATAAGCCCGCCGTCGCGCCACTCGACTGCACCATTCACGCTGGTTATGTGACGGGGTTGGTAGGGCCGGACGGCGCGGGCAAAACCACGCTGATGCGGATGCTGGCCGGGTTGCTGAAACCTGACAGCGGCAGGGCCACAGTTATCGGTTTTGATCCGATCAAAAACGACGCTGCGCTGCACGCGGTGCTCGGCTATATGCCGCAGAAATTCGGTCTGTATGAAGATCTCACGGTGATGGAAAACCTCAATTTGTACGCGGATTTACGCAGCGTCACCGGTGAAGCACGTAAACAGACTTTTGCTCGCCTGCTGGAGTTTACGTCTCTTGGCCCGTTTACCGGACGCCTGGCGGGCAAGCTCTCCGGTGGGATGAAACAAAAACTCGGCCTGGCCTGTACCCTGGTGGGCGAACCGAAAGTGTTGCTGCTCGATGAACCCGGCGTCGGCGTTGACCCTATCTCACGGCGCGAACTGTGGCAGATGGTGCATGAGCTGGCGGGCGAAGGGATGTTAATCCTCTGGAGCACCTCGTATCTCGACGAAGCCGAGCAGTGCCGTGACGTGTTGCTGATGAACGAAGGCGAGTTGCTGTATCAGGGAGAACCAAAAGCCCTGACACAAACCATGGCCGGACGCAGTTTTCTGATGACCAGCCCGCACGAGGGCAACCGCAAATTGCTGCAACGGGCATTGAAACTGCCGCAGGTCAGCGACGGCATGATTCAGGGGAAATCCGTGCGCCTGATCCTCAAAAAAGAGGCCACACCAGACGATATTCGCCATGCCGACGGGATGCCGGAAATCAACATCAACGAAACCACACCACGTTTTGAAGATGCGTTTATTGATTTGCTCGGCGGTGCCGGAACCTCGGAATCGCCGCTGGGCGCAATATTACATACGGTAGAAGGCACACCGGACGAAACAGTGATCGAGGCGAAAGAGCTGACCAAAAAATTTGGTGATTTTGCCGCCACCGATCACGTCAACTTTGCCGTTAAACGTGGGGAGATTTTTGGTTTGCTGGGGCCAAACGGCGCGGGTAAATCGACCACCTTTAAGATGATGTGCGGTTTGCTGGTGCCGACCTCTGGTCAGGCGCTGGTGCTGGGCATGGATCTGAAAGAGAGTTCCGGTAAAGCGCGCCAGCATCTCGGCTATATGGCGCAAAAATTTTCGCTCTACGGCAACCTGACGGTCGAACAGAATTTACGCTTTTTCTCTGGTGTGTATGGCTTACGCGGTCGGGCGCAGAACGAAAAAATCTCCCGTATGAGCGAGGCATTTGGCCTGAAAAGTATCGCCTCCCACGCGACCGATGAACTGCCATTAGGTTTTAAACAACGGCTGGCGCTGGCCTGCTCGTTAATGCACGAACCGGACATTCTGTTTCTCGATGAACCAACTTCTGGCGTCGATCCCCTCACCCGCCGTGAATTTTGGCTGCACATCAACAGCATGGTAGAGAAAGGCGTCACGGTGATGGTCACCACCCACTTTATGGATGAAGCGGAATATTGCGACCGCATCGGGCTGGTATATCGCGGGAAGCTGATTGCCAGCGGTACACCGGACGATTTGAAAGCGCAGTCGGCTAACGATGAGCAACCCGATCCCACCATGGAGCAAGCCTTTATTCAATTGATCCACGACTGGGATAAGGAGCATGGCAATGAGTAATCCGATCCTTTCCTGGCGTCGCGTGCGGGCGCTGTGCGTCAAAGAGACGCGGCAGATCATTCGCGATCCAAGTAGCTGGCTGATTGCGGTGGTGATCCCGCTGTTGCTGCTGTTTATTTTTGGTTACGGCATTAACCTCGACTCCAGCAAGCTGCGCGTCGGGATTTTGCTGGAGCAGCGTAGCGAAGCGGCGCTGGATTTCACCCACACTATGACCGGCTCGCCCTATATTGACGCCACCATCAGCGATAACCGTCAGGAACTGATCGCCAAAATGCAGGCGGGGAAAATTCGTGGTCTGGTGGTGATTCCCGTGGATTTCGCCGAACAGATGGAGCGCGCCAACGCCACCGCGCCGATTCAGGTGATCACCGACGGCAGTGAGCCGAATACCGCTAACTTTGTGCAGGGGTATGTCGAAGGGATCTGGCAGATCTGGCAAATGCAGCGGGCAGAGGACAACGGGCAGACCTTTGAACCGCTTATCGACGTCCAGACACGCTACTGGTTTAACCCGGCGGCGATAAGCCAGCACTTTATTATCCCCGGTGCGGTAACCATTATCATGACGGTCATCGGCGCGATCCTCACCTCGCTGGTGGTGGCGCGGGAGTGGGAGCGCGGCACTATGGAGGCTTTGCTCTCTACGGAGATTACCCGCACGGAACTGCTGCTGTGTAAGCTGATCCCCTATTATTTCCTCGGTATGCTGGCGATGCTGCTCTGTATGTTGGTGTCGGTGTTTATTCTCGGCGTACCCTATCGCGGTTCGCTGCTGATCCTGTTTTTTATCACCAGTCTGTTTTTACTCAGTACGCTGGGGATGGGGCTGCTGATTTCTACGATTACCCGCAACCAGTTCAACGCCGCTCAGGTGGCACTGAACGCCGCTTTCCTGCCGTCGATTATGCTTTCCGGCTTTATATTTCAGATAGACAGTATGCCCGCAGTGATCCGCGCGGTGACGTACATTATTCCCGCACGTTATTTCGTCAGCACCCTGCAAAGCCTGTTCCTCGCCGGGAATATTCCGGTGGTGCTGGTAGTGAATGTGCTGTTTTTGATCGCTTCGGCGGTAATGTTTATCGGCCTGACGTGGCTGAAAACCAAACGTCGGCTGGATTAGGGAGAAGAGCATGTTTCATCGCTTATGGACGTTAATCCGCAAAGAATTGCAGTCGCTGCTGCGCGAACCGCAGACGCGAGCGATTCTGATTTTACCCGTGCTTATTCAGGTGATCCTGTTCCCGTTTGCCGCCACGCTGGAAGTGACCAACGCCACCATCGCCATCTACGATGAAGATAACGGCGAGCATTCGGTGGAGCTGACCCAGCGTTTTGCCCGCGCCAGCGCCTTTACCCATGTGCTGCTGTTGAAAAGTCCGCAGGAGATCCGCCCAACTATCGATACGCAAAAGGCGCTACTGCTGGTGCGTTTCCCGGCTGACTTCTCACGCAAACTGGATACTTTCCAGACCGCACCGTTGCAGTTAATTCTCGACGGGCGTAACTCCAACAGTGCGCAAATCGCCGCCAACTACCTGCAACAGATCGTCAAAAACTATCAGCAGGAGCTGCTGGAAGGAAAACCGAAACCAAACAACAGCGAACTGGTGGTACGCAACTGGTATAATCCAAATCTCGACTACAAATGGTTTGTGGTGCCATCACTGATCGCCATGATCACCACTATCGGCGTGATGATCGTCACTTCACTTTCTGTCGCCCGCGAACGCGAACAGGGAACGCTCGATCAGCTACTGGTTTCGCCCCTCACCACCTGGCAGATATTCATCGGTAAAGCCGTACCGGCGTTAATTGTCGCCACGTTTCAGGCCACCATTGTGCTGGCGATTGGTATCTGGGCGTATCAAATCCCCTTCGCCGGATCGCTGGCGCTGTTCTACTTTACGATGGTGATTTACGGTTTGTCACTGGTGGGATTCGGTCTGCTGATTTCATCACTCTGTGCAACGCAACAGCAGGCGTTTATCGGCGTATTCGTCTTTATGATGCCCGCCATTCTACTTTCCGGTTACGTTTCACCGGTGGAGAACATGCCGGTATGGCTGCAAAACCTGACGTGGATTAACCCTATCCGCCACTTTACGGACATTACCAAGCAGATTTATTTGAAGGATGCGAGTCTGGATATTGTGTGGAACAGTTTGTGGCCGCTACTGGTGATAACGGCCACGACAGGGTCAGCGGCGTACGCGATGTTTAGACGCAAGGTGATGTAACTTTTTATCTTTCGCCAGTAACGACACCACCGCCGGGCCGGCAAGGATCGCCAGCCCTGCAATTGTCAGCAAATAGTTGTTTTCCAGTACGCGGGACAACAGCCACAGCACAATCAGCGCCGCGCCAAAATACCAGGTGGTGGTCAGCTCTTCCAGTACGTCTGCCACCTCGCGCCAGCGTTGTTCGGGGTGGCGCTGAAACACCAGCATCATCACTATCGTTACGCAATACAGCACGCACAATCCCACGCCGACGTGAACCAGAGTTTTACTCATCCAGCCCACCACCAGCAGCGCCACTACCAGTAAATGCAACATAATCTGCCAGCAACTTAGGCCAGTTGCGACACGAACACGTTGTTGCCACTTCATGGCTTCTCTCCTGAAGAATTTATCTCTACTAACTCAGAGTACCGAACTTTACGGAAAATTCCGTAAGACCGCACCTTTTTGTGACGCCGACTACACTATTTCAATGAGATAAGAGGCAAAGACAGGAAAATTATGCCCGATCAAACACAACAATTTTCGTTCAAGGTACTCACCATCAATATTCACAAAGGCTTTACCGCGTTTAACCGACGCTTCATTTTGCCGGAACTTCGCGACGCCGTGCGCACCGTCAGCGCCGATATTGTTTGCCTGCAGGAAGTGATGGGCGCGCACGAAGTTCATCCGCTGCATGTGGAAAACTGGCCCGATACCTCGCACTACGAGTTTCTCGCCGACACCATGTGGAGCGATTTTGCCTACGGCCGCAATGCTGTGTATCCAGAAGGGCATCACGGTAACGCGGTGCTGTCACGCTATCCCATTGAACATTATGAAAATCGTGATGTTTCTGTCGATGGAGCGGAAAAACGTGGCGTACTGTATTGCCGCATTGTGCCACCGGTGACCGGGAAAGCGATTCATGTGATGTGCGTGCATCTTGGCCTGCGTGAGGCGCACCGTCAGGCGCAGCTTGCGATGCTCGCCGAATGGGTGAACCAGCTTCCGCCCGACGAACCCGTTTTAGTGGCGGGTGATTTCAACGACTGGCGGCAAAAAGCCAATCATCCCTTAAAAGTACAGGCCGGGTTGGATGAGATATTTACCCGCGCCCACGGACGCCCGGCGCGCACGTTTCCAGTGCAATTTCCTCTACTACGTCTGGACAGGATCTATGTCAAAAATGCCAGCGCCAGCGCGCCAACCGCGTTGCCGCTGCGGACATGGCGACACCTTTCTGATCATGCCCCTTTAAGTGCGGAGATTCATTTATGAAATGTAGCTGGCGCGAAGGCAATAAGATCCAGTTGCTGGAGAACGGCGAGCAATATTATCCCGCTGTATTTAAAGCGATTTGTGAGGCGCAAGAACGCATTATTCTTGAAACGTTTATCTGGTTCGAGGATGACGTCGGTAAACAATTACACGCAGCATTGCTGGAGGCTGCACGACGCGGGGTTAAAGCGGAAGTCTTGCTGGATGGCTACGGTTCGCCGGATCTCAGCGATGAGTTTGTCAATGAACTGACGGCGGCTGGCGTAGTGTTTCGTTATTACGATCCCCGCCCTCGCCTGTTCGGTATGCGCACCAATGTGTTTCGCCGGATGCATCGCAAAATTGTGGTGATCGACGCACGTATCGCCTTTATTGGCGGGCTGAATTACTCCGCCGAGCATATGTCCAGCTACGGTCCAGAGGCTAAACAGGATTACGCGGTACGCCTCGAAGGGCCGATTGTCGAAGATATTCTCCAGTTTGAGCTGGAAAACCTGCCAGGACAGAGCGCGGCACGACGCTGGTGGCGACGTCATCACAAAGCGGAAGAGAACCGCCAGCCGGGAGAAGCGCAGGTATTGCTGGTCTGGCGCGATAACGAAGAACATCGCGATGATATCGAACGTCACTATCTGAAAATGCTCACTCAGGCGCGGCGGGAAGTGATTATCGCCAACGCCTACTTCTTCCCCGGCTATCGATTTTTACACGCCTTGCGTAAAGCGGCACGGCGCGGGGTGCGGATCAAACTGATCATTCAGGGCGAACCGGATATGCCGATTGTCAGAGTCGGTGCGCGTTTGCTGTATAACTATCTGGTTAAAGGCGGCGTTCAGGTTTTTGAGTACCGCCGCCGCCCGCTCCACGGCAAAGTGGCGTTAATGGACGATCACTGGGCGACAGTAGGGTCCAGTAATCTCGATCCGCTCAGTTTGTCACTGAATCTCGAAGCAAATGTCATCATCCACGATCGTCATTTTAACCAGACGCTACGCGACAATCTGAATGGCATCATCGCCGCTGACTGCCAGCAGGTAGATGAAACCATGCTGCCAAAACGCACCTGGTGGAACCTGACTAAAAGCGTGCTGGCATTCCACTTTCTACGCCATTTCCCGGCGCTGGTGGGCTGGCTTCCGGCGCATACGCCACGTCTGGCGCAAGTTGATCCGCCCGCGCAGCCGGCAATGGAAACTCAGGATCGGGTAGAAACTGAAAATACGGGGGTGGAACCCTGATGAGTAAATCACACCCGCGCTGGCGCTTAGTAAAGAAGATCCTCACCTGGCTGTTTTTTATCGCGGTGATTGTGTTGCTGGTGGTCTACGCCAAAAAGGTGGACTGGGAAGAGGTCTGGAAGGTCATCCGTGACTACAATCGCGTTGCGCTGCTCAGTGCGGTCGGGCTGGTGGTCGTCAGCTATCTGATTTACGGCTGCTATGACCTGCTCGCTCGCTCTTACTGCGGTCATAAACTGGCGAAACGTCAGGTGATGCTGGTGTCGTTTATCTGCTACGCCTTCAACCTGACGCTTAGTACCTGGGTTGGCGGCATTGGTATGCGCTATCGTCTTTACTCCCGCCTGGGATTACCGGGTAGCACTATTACACGGATTTTCTCGCTGAGTATTACCACCAACTGGCTGGGCTATATTTTGCTGGCCGGGATTATTTTTACCGTGGGCGTGGTGGAACTGCCGGATCACTGGTATATCGATCAAACCACGCTGCGTATTCTCGGCATTGGTTTGCTGCTGATAATTGCAGTCTATTTATGGTTTTGCGCCTTCGCTAAACACCGCCATATGACCATCAAGGGGCAAAAGCTGGTGCTACCTTCATGGAAATTCGCCCTTGCCCAGATGCTGATTTCCAGCGTCAACTGGATGGTAATGGGAGCGATTATCTGGCTATTGCTTGGTCAAAGCGTGAACTATTTCTTTGTACTGGGCGTGTTGCTGGTTAGTAGTATTGCTGGTGTCATCGTGCATATTCCGGCGGGGATTGGTGTGCTGGAAGCGGTGTTTATCGCGCTACTGGCAGGGGAACATACATCCAAAGGAACGATTATCGCCGCCCTACTCGCTTACCGTGTCCTGTACTACTTTATCCCGCTGCTGCTGGCGCTGATCTGTTACCTGTTGCTGGAAAGCCAGGCGAAGAAGCTACGGGCGAAAAATGAAGCGGCGATGTGATGTTTAGTTAAGTTCTTTGGTTTGTGCAGATTGTTAGCAACGTGCTATTTGTTCATGGCGGATGCGGCGTGAACGCCTTACCCGCCCTACACAACTAATGCTTTCCTGCATTCTGATACGCTACAGCCCTTTAACAAAGTATGTTTTACGCCAGAGTAATGTTTGTTGTTTCCTTAATAATCATCAGGGGACATCTGGCGATGTCCTCTCAGCATAAAATTACAGCGGATTCGGACTGGCTTCGCGATAAGAAACCTTTTTCTTCGGTGATGTAAAGGTGTCTCGCAGATCTTTATATTCATATATTTTAGCTCGGGTGCCATCAGTTACTGGAATAGAGGAGTGCGGACGATAACACTGAGATAATGGCGAATTGCAATGCTCTTCGTGGGTAGAGATGCCCAGCCAGTCAAGAATCATCGCATAGTTATTAAGCAATGAATAAACATTCTTGAATGTGTCCAAGTTTACGCGGTTGACTGGCGATAGCAGCCTGGCTATACCAGATAAATTGCGGTACATCGTAGGCTTCTTTACTGGGAGTATCTGCGGCGTGCATATAATACGATGGAATATTGGGATTTTTCTCCAGACCATGGTCAGAAAAATAGAGTAATGAGGATTTACTTCCCTCCAGTCTTTTCATGATTTCACCAATGATGTAATCGGTAAATCGTATGGAGTTGTTGTAGCAATCCTCGTATTTATCCCCAGTTTTAATTTTATCTGCCCATTCAGGGTAGCGTGTACAGGCAATTTCATGGCTACCATTACCATGTAGCATTATTAATTTCTTACCCTTGACTTTTAATGCTTCATCCAACAACGGCAGAAGGCTATCATCGTATCCCTCGCTTACCCAATGTGTATTATTACTGGAACGACCAATGAGCGTAATATAGTTATTATGCTTCCCGGACATACCCACGGTACTTAACCAGGTAGTCTGATACCCCACTTTATTAGCTACGGCAATAACATTATTTGATAAGTCCGCAGTGGTAAAACTTTCTGTTGTCGCTTTACTGAGGATCATCGGAACAGAAGTTACTGTTGCCGCCGCTGGAGAAACTGCATTATCAAAGATAAGCGCCTGTGGTCCAATCTCATTTTGTACAGGCGTGGTATTGATACCAAAGCCATACAAACTCATATTACTGCGCCGTACAGACTCCCCTACGATAATAACATAATTTTCAATATCCGTTTCTTTAGCTATCAATCCCGGTAAATCCACATCAATTTGTTTTATTTCTCTGGCAAAAGAAATATCTCGATAAGCAATAATAAAATCGGCAGCGGTATAAAATGGTGTAAATCTTAACACCCTGGAGCTTAATGGAGAGTATCCTCCAAGACCATCTTTTTTCTGTTTACTCCATTGATTGTAACTAAACCATGAGATAAATATTAATAGTATCACCAGTGATGCACATTGAACCTTAGTAGACACACACTTAACGCCCATGGGTATAGAAAAATAAGTCAGCAAGAAATAAACAACACATACTGGCATCCAGGATAGATATAACCCCGACATTGCTTTCACTTCAGACCAGTGGGTTTCCATGATACTCATTGCAAAGATAATATTAAATTCACTTTGATAAATTTGCCATGTACAAAGCGCGACCATAAAATTAATGGTCAATAATAGTGACACACTCAATGCCACTATTTTCCCAACAAATAATCGATAACACCCTGTCAAACACAGGATGATTAGCAAGTTGCAGATACCGACGCGCAGGATAACTCTCAATGGCTGTAAAAAATAAACAGGCCAAAGCTGGAGTAATACAGACACAAGTAGCAATGCGATGAAAATGTATTTTTTTGACTGCCGTGGATAAGCCGTTATCGATGGTAATACGAAAGACATAGAACCCTGATCCATTTATTATATGAATATATATTTAAAAATTAATCCCATTGAAATATATTATCAGCAGATGATTGATTTTTACCCGCAAGCATTTATTTAACAGATGAATATCGCCAGCCATTAATAAAACCGTAGGATTGTACTCTATTTTCTTTTAGGTATACCAGATTTATAAAAATGCATCATATGCGTAGATATAATCGATGTGAATTATATCTTTATGTCTATTTTTTAAATATATACTTATTATCGAATAGATAAAAAATCCCGGTGTCGTTCCGGGATTTTTATAAGAAATGCGTTTAACGGCGGTTTCCAAAAAAACGCCGCAACATAAAGGAAAAGGTGATGAAGTCCAGAAAAAAAACCTTT
>NZ_PTRD01000090.1:0-359 GCF_002965005.1 Escherichia sp. MOD1-EC7011 | reverse complement strand
CCGTAAATCACGAGTCAGACAGCCACATATCACCTGCACCAGAACTGATGCAGTTTCATCTGAAAACCCGGGAGGCACCGCTTTTTGCTGCCGTCAACACACCAGAAAAACAGCCGGATCATCTGTTCCGCTCGCTGGGTTTTAATCGTACCTGGGAGGAATGGCAGCGCGAGGAAGATGCACGAACACACACCACCGAGAGGAGACATGATCGCGGTTGGTCACAGTGAATGTGAACAATATTTTGTTTTGTTTAACATCGTGTTATGTTCTTCGATGTTCATCGACAGGGATGAATGCAAGAAGCACACTCACATAACGCAAGCATAGTTTTGTTTTTCCGCCCCCAAAAATTGGGG
>NZ_PTRD01000016.1:0-30142 GCF_002965005.1 Escherichia sp. MOD1-EC7011 | reverse complement strand
GTAGTTATCCCCCTCCATCAGGCAGTTTCCCAGACATTACTCACCCGTCCGCCACTCGTCAGCAAATCAGCAAGCTGATTTCTGTTACCGTTCGACTTGCATGTGTTAGGCCTGCCGCCAGCGTTCAATCTGAGCCATGATCAAACTCTTCAATTTAAAAGTTTGATGCTCAAAGAATTAAACTTCGTAATGAATTACGTGTTCACTCTTGAGACTTGGTATTCATTTATCGTCTTGCGACGTTAAGAATCCGTATCTTCGAGTGCCCACACAGATTGTCTGATAAATTGTTAAAGAGCAGTTGCGACGCGGCTTTCAGCTCACTGTCGCGAGGTGGCGTATATTACGCTTTCCTCTTTCAGAGTCAAGCATTTATTTTTGCTTTTCTCTGCCGGAATTCTCAGGAGAACCCCGCTGACCCGGCGGCGTGTTTGCCGTTGTTCCGTGTCAGTGGTGGCGCATTATAGGGAGTTATTCCGGCCTGACAAGCGAAAAATAAAAAAACTTTACCGTTCGCTCATTTTTCAGGCAAAGCATCTTAAACATGGTCTTTTCCGTCTAATTTATAGACAAAAACGAGCCCCGAAGGGCTCGTTTTATCATTACTGGACGGCGACAATCCGGTCTTCATTAACTTCCAGGCGAATAACTTTACCCGGAACCAATTCACCAGATAGTATTTGCTGTGCCAGCGGGTTTTCGATCTGCTGCTGGATAGCACGTTTCAGAGGACGAGCACCATAGACCGGATCGTAACCGTTCTCGCTCAGCAGTTTCAGCGCCTCGTCAGAAATGTGGATTTCATAACCACGTTCTTCCAGACGTTTGTACAGACGTTTCAACTGAATCTGCGCAATCGACGCAATGTGCTGTTCACCCAGCGGATGGAAGACCACCACTTCATCGATACGGTTAATGAATTCCGGACGGAAGTTATGGCTCACCACACCGAGCACCAGCTCTTTCATGTGTGCATAATCCAGTTCACCAAAGCGTTCCTGAATCAAATCGGAACCGAGGTTAGAGGTCATAATGACCACCGTATTGCGGAAGTCGACCGTTCTCCCCTGCCCGTCAGTCAGACGCCCATCATCCAGTACCTGTAACAGAATGTTGAAAACATCCGGATGCGCTTTTTCCACTTCATCCAGCAGGATGACGGAATACGGACGACGACGCACCGCTTCGGTCAGGTAGCCACCTTCCTCATAACCGACATATCCCGGAGGCGCACCAACCAGACGAGACACCGAGTGTTTCTCCATAAACTCGGACATATCGATACGAACCATCGCCTCGTCGCTATCGAACATAAAGTTCGCCAGCGCCTTACAAAGTTCAGTTTTACCCACACCCGTTGGGCCGAGGAACAGGAATGAACCAATCGGGCGATTTGGATCCGCCAGCCCCGCACGGCTACGACGAATAGCGTTCGATACCGCATCAACCGCTTCGTTCTGACCAATAACGCGATGGTGCAGTTCTTGTTCCATACGCAGCAGTTTTTCGCGCTCGCTTTCCATCATGCGAGAAACAGGAATCCCCGTCCAACGCGCCAGCACTTCAGCAATTTCGGCGTCGGTCACTTTATTACGCAACAGACGCATAGTTTTGCCTTCCAGCTGCGTTGCGGCTTCCAGTTGTTTTTCGAGTTCCGGAATTTTGCCGTATTGCAGTTCAGACATCCGCGCCAGGTCACCTACACGGCGAGCCTGTTCAATAGCGATTTTCGCCTGTTCCAGTTCTGCTTTAATGGTCTGTGTACCAGAAAGCGATGCTTTCTCTGCTTTCCACTCTTCTTCTAACTCGGAGTACTGACGTTCTTTGTCGCTCAGTTCTTCGTTGAGCATATCCAGGCGTTTTTTACTGGCTTCATCAGACTCTTTCATTAACGCCTGTTGTTCCAGTTTGAGCTGGATGATACGACGATCGAGTCGGTCGAGTTCTTCTGGTTTTGAGTCAATCTGCATACGAATGCTGGATGCTGCTTCATCGATCAGGTCGATGGCTTTATCCGGCAGTTGACGGTCAGCAATGTAGCGATGAGACAACGTCGCCGCTGCAACAATTGCCGGGTCAGTAATTTGCACATGGTGGTGCAGTTCGTAACGTTCTTTCAGGCCACGCAGAATAGCAATGGTGTCTTCCACCGTTGGTTCGGCAACAAACACCTTCTGGAAACGACGTTCCAGCGCAGCATCTTTTTCGATGTACTGGCGATATTCGTCAAGCGTCGTGGCACCTACGCAGTGCAATTCACCACGCGCCAGCGCCGGTTTCAGCATGTTTCCGGCGTCCATTGCGCCATCGGCTTTACCCGCGCCAACCATAGTATGTAATTCGTCGATAAACAGGATGACGTTGCCTTCCTGTTTAGCGAGATCGTTCAGTACGCCTTTTAATCGTTCCTCAAACTCACCGCGATATTTCGCCCCTGCCACCAGCGCGCCCATATCCAGCGCCAGTACGCGGCGGCCTTTCAGCCCTTCCGGAACTTCACCATTGATAATACGCTGCGCCAGACCTTCAACGATGGCAGTTTTACCGACGCCAGGTTCACCAATCAGCACTGGGTTATTTTTAGTACGACGTTGCAGTACCTGAATGGTACGGCGAATTTCTTCATCACGACCAATCACCGGATCGAGTTTGCCCTGCTCGGCTCGTTCGGTGAGGTCAATGGTGTATTTTTTCAAAGCCTGACGTTGGTCTTCAGCTCCTTGATCGTTCACGCTTTCACCTCCACGCATTTGTTCAATCGCTTGAGTAATGTTGGCGGTGGTCGCCCCTGCTGCTTTCAGGATGTCGGCCAGCGTGCCGCGAGACTCAAGTGCCGCCAGAACGAACAGTTCTGACGAGATAAAGTTATCACCACGTTTTTGCGCCAGCTTGTCGCAAAGATTAAGAACGCGCACCAGATCCTGTGATGGCTGGACATCACCACCAGTACCTTCAACCTGCGGTAAACGATTTAATGCCTGATTGATATCTGTGCGCAACTGGCCAGCATTAATGCCAGCGGATGTTAATAAAGGACTAACCGAACCCCCTTCCTGATTCAGCAGGGCGCTCATTAAATGAAGTGGTTCGATGAATTGGTTGTCGTGCCCGAGTGCAAGTGATTGGGCATCGGCAAGAGCAAGCTGGAATTTATTAGTAAGACGATCCAGACGCATAACTCCTCCCATAACGGATCAAAGTTGCTACTGGAGATTAAATGAGGTCATCCCTCAATTATTCAAGGTTATTGACCAGATTAATGTGAAAAGAAAATCACGCGTACCGGATCGTCTTGATTCTTTAGGTTATATCAGCCAAATGAAACTTGCCATACGACCCGTAGTCTTGTCGCGACGATAAGAGAAGAAAGTCTCATTTTCCGTATATGTACAACGGTCGCCGCCGAAAATCTGCTCAACACCAACGCTCGCCAGACGCTGCCGGGCAAGCTGATAAATATCCGCCAGAAACTTATCACCATGCTGAATGAAAGCTGCACTCGCTTTGACGTCTACAGCCATAAACGCTTCACGAACCTCCGCCCCCACTTCAAACGCGCGTGGACCAATTGCCGGCCCTAACCAGGCGAGAATGTTTTCAGGATTATCAGCAAAACAGGAAACCGTCTCTTCCAGCACGCCAGCGCACAGTCCACGCCAGCCAGCATGAGCGGCGGCGACTTCCGTTCCCGCACGATTACAAAACAGCACGGGCAGGCAGTCGGCAGTCATCACAGCACAAACCGTACCGGGCGTGTGGCTATAAGAGGCATCCGCTCGTTTTGAAGCATAGGGTTCGCCAGTAAGCTTAAGCACATCTTTGCCGTGTACCTGCTCAAGCCAGACCGGTTTTGAAGGCAAATTGCCCGCAGCAAAAAGTCGCTTGCGATTCTCCTCAACGTGATCCGGGTTATCGCCACAATGGCCCCCCAGGTTGAGCGAGTCATACGGCGGCAAGCTCACGCCGCCGATACGAGTAGAGCTACAGGCCGCAACACCTTTTGGCAGCGGCCACTGCGGGACAATCAGTTTACTCATAACCAGTCCACTTCATCCTTATGCTCTTCGAAATCGGCGCGCATCACCTCAATCAGCTCCACCATATCTTGTGGAATAGGCGCATGCCATTCCATTTCGATACCGGAGATTGGGTGATAAAGACGCAGCATGGTTGCATGTAGCGCCTGGCGGTCAAACTTACGCAGCGTGGAGATAAATGCTTCCGAAGCCCCTTTTGGCGGACGCGGACGACCACCATAAACCGGATCGCCCACCAGCGGATGGGTGATATGCGCCATATGCACGCGGATCTGATGCGTACGTCCAGTTTCCAGACGCAACCGCAGACGCGTGTGCACACGGAAATGTTCCATAATGCGATAGTGAGTGACCGCCGGTTTGCCCATTGGATGCACCGCCATATGGGTACGTTTGGTCGGGTGACGACTAATTGGCTCATCCACCGTACCGCCAGCGGTCATATGACCAATTGCCACCGCTTCGTACTCACGAGTAATTTCACGCCGTTGCAAAGATTCGACTAAACGCGTCTGAGCCGGAACGGTTTTTGCGACAACCATCAGACCAGTGGTGTCTTTATCCAGACGATGGACAATGCCCGCACGTGGAACATCAGCAATGGGCGGATAGTAATGAAGCAACGCATTCAATACCGTGCCATCCGGGTTACCCGCGCCAGGATGTACCACCAGGTCGCGCGGTTTATTAATGACGATGATATCTTCATCTTCATAGACGATATCCAGCGGGATATCCTGCGGTTCAAAACGCGCTTCTTCTTCAATCTCAGCGTTGATGGCAACTTGCTCGCCACCCAATACTTTTTCTTTCGGCTTATCACAAACCTTGCCGTTAACCAGCACGCGCTGGTCGAGGATCCATTCTTTTATCCGCGAACGTGAATAATCCGGGAACATTTCGGCCAAAGCCTGATCTAAGCGTTGACCGAGTTGGTTTTCGGACACCGTTGCAGTGAGCTGTACTCGTTGTGCCATATATACTGCTTCTTCGTTTATCGTTGGGGTTTTACGGCTTTGCCGTTTAATATAGTGTGCTATTGTAGCTGGTCTTAACCGGGAGCAGGAACAGAGAATCTCCCGTATTACATTTTGAGGAAAGTCAAAACGTCATGACGCGCATGAAATATCTGGTGGCAGCCGCCACACTAAGCCTGTTTTTGGCGGGTTGCTCGGGGTCAAAGGAAGAAGTACCTGATAATCCGCCAAATGAAATTTACGCGACTGCACAACAAAAGCTGCAGGACGGTAACTGGAGACAGGCAATAACGCAACTGGAAGCGTTAGATAATCGCTATCCGTTTGGTCCGTATTCGCAGCAGGTGCAGCTGGATCTCATCTACGCCTACTATAAAAACGCCGATTTGCCGTTAGCACAGGCTGCCATCGATCGTTTTATTCGCCTTAACCCGACCCATCCGAATATCGATTATGTCATGTACATGCGTGGCCTGACCAATATGGCGCTGGATGACAGTGCGCTGCAAGGGTTCTTTGGCGTTGACCGTAGCGATCGCGATCCTCAACATGCACGAGCTGCGTTTAGTGACTTTTCCAAACTGGTGCGCGGCTATCCGAACAGTCAGTACACCACCGATGCCACCAAACGTCTGGTATTCCTGAAAGATCGTCTGGCGAAATATGAATACTCCGTTGCTGAGTACTATACAGAACGTGGTGCATGGGTTGCCGTCGTTAACCGTGTAGAAGGCATGTTGCGCGATTACCCGGATACCAAGGCTACGCGTGATGCGCTGCCGCTGATGGAAAATGCATACCGTCAGATGCAGATGAATGCGCAAGCTGAAAAAGTAGCTAAAATCATCGCCGCAAACAGCAGCAATACATAACAGAAACCTGAAACACAAAACGGCAGCCCTTGAGCTGCCGTTTTTTTATTCTGTCAGTTGTGAAACTGAAGCGATTTAGTCACTACCGATCTCATCAAATATGGCTCGCTTTGAGATTTCCTCAAGTAAAAAAACACCTCTTCCTGCGATTTCTCACAAAAAAGCCTCATTGACAAAAAGCGACAAAATTATGAGATTTCCATCACACATTTTGACATCAGGAACGGTATGCTGAATTCACCAAGACGGGAAGACAAGAGGTAAAATTTATGACAATGAACATTACCAGCAAACAAATGGAAATTACTCCGGCCATCCGCCAACATGTCGCAGACCGTCTCGCCAAACTGGAAAAATGGCAAACACATCTGATTAATCCACATATCATTCTGTCCAAAGAGCCACAAGGGTTCGTTGCTGACGCCACAATCAATACACCTAACGGCGTTCTGGTTGCCAGTGGTAAACATGAAGATATGTACACCGCAATTAACGAATTGATCAACAAGCTGGAACGGCAGCTCAATAAACTGCAGCACAAAGGCGAAGCACGTCGTGCCGCAACATCGGTGAAAGACGCCAACTTCGTCGAAGAAGTTGAAGAAGAGTAGTCCTTTATATTGAGTGTATCGCCAACGCGCCTTCGGGCGCGTTTTTTGTTGACAGCGTGAAAACAGTACAGGTACTGTACTTAAGTCGCTTAAGGAAACAAACATGAAACACACGCCGTTCTTCTTCGCATTCTTTTTTACCTTCCCCTGAATGGGAGGCGTTTCGTCGTGTGAAACAGAATGCGAAGACGAACAATAAGGCCTCCCAAACCGGGGGGCCTTTTTTATTGATAACAAAAAAGGCAACACTATGACATCGGAAAACCCATTACTGGCGCTGCGCGAGAAAATCAGCGCGCTGGATGAAAAATTACTGGCGTTACTGGCAGAGCGGCGTGAACTGGCTGTCGAGGTGGGAAAAGCCAAACTGCTCTCTCATCGCCCCGTGCGTGATATTGATCGTGAACGCGATTTACTGGAAAGATTAATTACGCTCGGTAAAACGCACCATCTGGACGCCCATTACATTACTCGCCTGTTCCAGCTCATCATTGAAGATTCCGTATTAACTCAGCAGGCACTGCTCCAGCAGCATCTCAATAAAATTAATCCACATTCAGCACGTATTGCTTTTCTCGGCCCTAAAGGTTCCTATTCACACCTTGCCGCACGTCAGTACGCTGCCCGCCATTTCGAACAATTTATTGAAAGCGGTTGCGCAAAATTTGCTGATATTTTTAATCAGGTGGAAACCGGTCAGGCCGACTATGCGGTAGTACCGATTGAGAATACCAGTTCAGGTGCCATAAACGACGTTTACGATCTACTACAACATACCAGCTTATCGATTGTTGGCGAGATGACGCTGACCATCGATCACTGCCTGCTGGTTTCTGGTACTACAGATTTATCAACCATCACCACAGTCTACAGCCATCCACAGCCGTTCCAGCAATGCAGTAAATTTCTTAATCGTTACCCGCACTGGAAGATTGAATATACCGAAAGTACGTCTGCGGCGATGGAAAAGGTTGCACAGGCAAAATCACCGCATGTTGCTGCACTGGGGAGCGAGGCAGGCGGCACTTTGTACGGTTTACAGGTACTGGAACGTATTGAGGCAAATCAGCGACAAAACTTCACCCGATTTGTGGTGCTGGCACGTAAAGCGATTAACGTGTCTGACCAGGTTCCGGCAAAAACCACATTATTAATGGCGACCGGACAACAAGCTGGTGCACTGGTAGAAGCATTGCTGGTACTGCGTAACCATAATCTGATTATGACCCGTCTGGAATCACGCCCGATTCACGGTAATCCGTGGGAAGAGATGTTTTATCTGGATATTCAGGCCAATCTTGAATCAGCGGAAATGCAAAAAGCATTGAAAGAGTTAGGTGAAATTACCCGTTCGATGAAGGTATTAGGCTGTTACCCAAGTGAGAATGTAGTGCCTGTTGACCCGGCGTGATGAAATCGTGCCGGGTGATGCCTCCCCGGCACAAGATGACTACTGGCGACTGTCGTTCGCCTGACGCAATAACACGCGGCTTTCACTCTGGAAGCGTTGCGCATAATCGCCAAACCAGTTTTCCACCTTGCGGAAACTGTCGATAAACGCCTGCTTGTCCCCCTTCTCCAGCAGCTCAATTGCCTCGCCAAAACGCTTATAGTAACGCTTGATCAACGCCAGATTACGTTCTGACGACATAATGATGTCGGCATAAAGCTGCGGATCCTGAGCAAACAGTCGCCCAACCATCGCCAGCTCAAGGCGGTAAATGGGCGAAGAGAGCGCCAGAAGTTGCTCAAGCTGAACATTTTCTTCTGCCAGATGCAAACCATAAGCAAAAGTGGCAAAGTGGCGCAGTGCCTGAATAAACGCCATATTCTGATCGTGCTCGACGGCGCTAATCCGATGCAGCCGCGCGCCCCAAACCTGAATTTGCTCTAGAAACCATTGATATGCTTCCGGCTGGCGTCCATCACACCAGACCACCACCTGCTTCGCCAGACTGCCGCTGTCCGGGCCAAACATCGGGTGAAGTCCCAACACCGGACCATCATGTGCCGCCAGCATGGCCTGTAACGGTCCATTTTTCACCGATGCCAGATCGACCAGAATACAATCCTGCGGTAAAGGCGGTAATTTGGCGATAACCTGTTCGGTCACATGAATCGGCACACTGACAATCACCATTCCGGCATCGGCAACAATATCAGCCGCACGTTCCCAGTCATGTTGCTCCAGAATCCGCACCTGATAACCCGAGAGGGTCAGCATCTTCTCGAACAAGCGCCCCATCTGACCGCCACCACCGACGATAACCACCGGGCGCAACGTAGGACAAAGCGTTTTAAAGCCTTTGTCATTCTCGCTGGAGTAGGACTCCCGCATCACCCGACGCAGGATATCCTCAATAAGATCTGGCGGTACACCCAGGGCTTCCGCCTCAGCGCGACGCGAGGCCAGCATAGATGCCTCACGCTCCGGGACATAAATAGGCAGTCCAAAGCGGCTTTTCACCTCACCGACTTCGGCGACCAGTTCCAGACGCTTCGCTAATAAATTCAGCAGCTCTTTATCGACTTCATCAATTTGATCGCGTAACGCGGTCAACTCAGCAACCATAATAAACCTCTTAAGCCACGCGTGCCGTCAGCTGCCCGTTCAGATCCTGATGAATCTCACGCAGCAAGGCATCGGTCATTTCCCAACTGATGCAGGCATCGGTTACGGATACACCGTATTTCATTTCGCTGCGCGGTTGCTCGGAAGACTGATTGCCTTCGTGGATGTTACTTTCGATCATCAGACCAATAATTGAGCGATTGCCATCTTTGATTTGAGCAACCACGGATTCTGCCACCGCAGGCTGACGGCGATAATCTTTATTGGAATTACCGTGGCTGCAATCTACCATCAGAGACGGGCGCAGTCCCGCCTGTTCCATCTCTTTTTCACATTGCGCAACATCCGCAGGGCTATAGTTCGGCGCTTTACCACCGCGCAGGATCACATGCCCGTCCGGATTCCCCTGAGTTTGTAGCAACGCAACCTGCCCTGCCTGGTTAATGCCAACAAAACGGTGCGGCTGGGCGGCGGCGCGCATAGCGTTAATTGCCGTTGCCAGACTGCCATCGGTGCCGTTTTTAAAACCAACCGGCATAGACAGCCCGGATGCCATTTCACGGTGCGTTTGCGATTCCGTGGTACGAGCACCAATTGCCGACCAGCTAAACAAATCGCCCAGGTATTGCGGGCTATTTGGATCTAACGCTTCCGTCGCCAGCGGAAGCCCCATGCTCACCAGTTCAAGCAGCAATTTACGCGCGATTTGCAGGCCGGCTTCGACGTCAAAAGAGCCATCCATATGAGGATCGTTAATTAACCCTTTCCAGCCGACAGTCGTACGGGGTTTTTCAAAATAGACGCGCATCACCAGATAGAGGCTATCGCTGACCTCTGCGGCAAGGGCCTTAAATCGACGAGCGTATTCCAGAGCGGTTTCAGGATCATGAATGGAACAAGGACCACACACCACCAACAGACGAGGATCGCGCCCGGCGATAATATCTGAAATAGTTTTACGCGAATCAGCAATCTGGGCTTCTTGTTGCTGGCTTAATGGAAAAGCGGCCTTCAACTGTTCCGGGGTCATCAGAACCTGTTCGTCGGTAATGTGTACGTTATTCAGCGCGTCTTTTTGCATGATGGCGATCCTGTTTATGCTCGTTTGCGATAGTTGATCCTCAATGAGGATGACGTAACGATAACACAGCGAGTAAAGATTTCAATCCAAATTACGTAAATATTACTTTACAGATACAATTTTAATAAGCTACAAGCCACAAAATTCGTATAAATAAATTTACACCATCATTAAAAACAATCCGCTATGCTTTGAAAAAAGGAGAGAAAATGATGAAAAAATTTATCGGTTCCTTGTTGGCTTTGGTGGTTAGTGGTTGCCAGATTGATCCTTATACTCACGCGCCAAACTTAACCAGCACCGACTGGTATGATGTTGGTATGGAAGATGCAATATCTGGCATTGCCATAAAAGATCGCGATACATTTAGCGATTCACAGGCTGATCGGGGGGTATACCTTAAAGGATATGCCGAAGGACAAAAGAAAACCTGCCAAATCGATTTTACTTATGCCAGAGGGCTTTCCGGTAAAAGTTTCCCTGCCAGCTGCAACAATGTTGAAAATGCCAACCAACTACATGAAGCATGGCAAAAAGGGGCAGATGAAAATGCCAGCACGATGCGATTGAATTAACTGGAGCGCCTCAATAAATTAATCATAAGATTTAACTCATTCAAACTTTAATTCTCATCGTGATGACGCCCGCATAAAAGAATGATATTTTAATGAGCATTCTGAAAAAATTATCGATGCATTTCGAGCGACGGTGGTGAGGATCCCTGAATGCGTTTTTCCCACCGGTTATTTTTACTGCTGATGCCCCTCCTGGCGAGTGCACCATTACTCGCTCAGGAAACCACTAACACCGCGAAAAATGTGCGTCTGATGGTTTCCGGTATTGTCAGCTACACTCGTTGGCCAGCGTTATCTGGCCCGCCAAAGCTATGTATTTTTTCATCTTCACGTTTTAGTACCGCCCTACAAGATAATGGCGCGACTTCTTTACCTTATCTGCCCGTCATCATTCACAGCAAACAAGAAGCACTGATTTCAGACTGCAATGGTTTTTATTTTGGCAACGAATCACCGACATTCCAGATAGAATTAATCAAACAATATCCGTCTAAGGCGTTATTATTAATTACCGAACAAAATGCAGAGTGCATTATTGGCAGCGCCTTTTGTCTGATTATCAACAATAATGATGTCAGATTTGCCGTCAACCTGGATGCCTTATCGCGTAGTGGTGTAAAGGTCAACCCGGATGTCTTAATGCTCGCTCGGAAGAAAAAAGATGGATAACGATAATTCTCTTAATAAGCGACCAACGTTTAAAAGAGCATTACGCAACATCAGCATGACCAGCATCTTTATCACCATGACGCTGATCTGGCTGCTGCTTTCCGTGACGTCGGTACTGACACTGAAACAATACGCACAAAAAAACCTGGCGCTCACCGCAGCAACCATGACTTATAGTCTGGAAGCAGCGGTCGTTTTTGCCGATGGTTCGGCAGCGACAGAAACCCTGGCCGCACTAGGGCAGCAAGGTCAATTTTCAACCGCTGAAGTACGTGATAATCAGCAAAATATCATTGCATCCTGGCACTACACAGCCAGAGAACCGGGAGATAGATTCAGCAATTTCATTAGCCACTGGCTCTTTCCCGCACCGGTAATTCAGCCCATTCGCCACAATGGAAAAATCATCGGCGAAGTTCAGTTAACCGCTCGCGACAGTTCAATCAGCCATTTCATCTGGTTTTCACTCGCAGTGCTTACCGGTTGTATTCTGCTGGCATCAGGCATTGCAATCACCCTCACCCGCCATTTGCATAACGGACTGGTGGAGGCGCTAAAAAACATTACTGATGTAGTTCATGATGTGCGATCCAACCGCAATTTTTCCCGACGAGTTTCGGAAGAGCGCATCGAAGAATTTCACCGCTTTGCTCTCGACTTCAATAGTCTGCTGGATGAAATGGAAGAGTGGCAGCTTCGTTTACAGGCAAAAAATGCGCAACTCTTACGTACTGCCCTGCATGATCCGTTAACCGGCCTGGCTAACCGCGCTGCATTCCGCAACTGCATCAATACGTTAATGAGTGATTCTGCCGTTCGGGAAACCTCAGCCTTACTTTTTCTTGATGGCGATAATTTTAAATATATCAATGACACATGGGGTCACGCGACGGGTGATCAGGTCTTGATCGAGATAGCAACACGGTTAATGGAATTTAGCGGGAAACGGCATCAAGCGTACCGTATAGGAGGCGATGAGTTCGCCATGATTCTGTATGGCGTACTGTCAGAATATGAAGTACAGCGTATTTGTACTGCTCTCACACAAACCTTTCATCGCCCATTCGATCTCCATAACGGTCACCAGACCAGTATGACCTTAAGTATTGGATACGCTCTGACTCGCGAACACGCTTCTGCGGAAAAATTACAAGAGCTTGCCGATCGTAATATGTATCAGGCCAAACATCAGCGCGCCGAAAAGCTGGTGAAATAACAAGGAAATATCTACATGATAAAGCAACTGGTAGCACCTCTGGTTTTCTCCACTCTGATACTGGCTGGTTGCCAGACTCCACAAGGCAAATTTACCCCAGAGCAAGTCGCTGCTATGCAGTCTTATGGTTTTACTGAATCTGCCGGTGACTGGTCGCTTGGCTTATCCGACACTATTCTGTTTGCTAAAAATGACTACAAACTGCTTCCGGAAAGTCAGCAACAAATCCAGACTATGGCGGCAAAACTGACCTCTACCGGGCTAACACATGCCCGTATGGATGGTCATACCGATAACTATGGTGAAGATAGCTACAACGAAGCCTTATCACTGAAGCGAGCGAATGTCGTCGCCGATGCCTGGGCCGAGGGTGGACAGATTCCGCGCAGCAATCTCACCACTCAGGGTTTAGGGAAAAAATATCCTATTGCCAGCAACAAGACAGCACAGGGCCGGGCTGAAAACCGCCGCGTTGCGGTGGTAATTAGTGCGCCTTAAATACAATTTCAGTAGATAAAAAAAGGGCCAGCCAATTGGCCAGCCCTTCTTAACAGGATGTCGCTTAAGCGAAATCTTAGTTGAGGCGCTCTTTGATACGAGCAGCCTTACCAGTACGCTCACGCAGGTAGTACAGTTTAGCTTTACGAACAGCACCACGACGTTTGACAGAAATGCTGTCAACTACCGGAGAGTGAGTCTGGAAGACACGCTCAACGCCTTCGCCGTTGGAAATTTTACGAACAGTGAATGCAGAGTGCAGACCGCGGTTACGAATAGCGATAACCACGCCCTCGAATGCCTGCAGACGTTTTTTGGAACCTTCAACAACCCATACTTTCACTTCCACGGTATCACCCGGACGGAAGGAAGGTACGTCCTGCTTCATCTGCTCTTGTTCAAGTTGCTTAATAATGTTGCTCATAATTTAATCTCTTATCCTGGGTAAACTGATATCTCGGGGGCTTACGCCATCCCATCATGTTTATGTTGCTGTTGTGCGTGTTCCTTTTTGAACTCCGCCAGCAACCTTGCTTGCTCTTCAGTCAGAGCCAGGTTTTCCAGAAGTTCAGGTCTTCTAAGCCAGGTACGGCCCAGCGACTGTTTCAAACGCCAGCGACGTATCTCGGCATGGTTGCCCGACAGTAACACTGACGGAACTTCCATCCCTTCTAACACCTCAGGCCGCGTATAGTGCGGGCAATCCAGCAATCCTTCAGCAAAGGAATCTTCCGTTGCCGAGGCTTCATGTCCCAGTACCCCCGGAATAAACCGGGAAACGGAGTCAATCAGCGTCATTGCTGGTAACTCACCACCGCTGAGAACGTAATCGCCGATTGACCATTCTTCGTCAATTTCGGTTTGGATCACGCGCTCATCTATACCTTCGTAGCGACCGCACACCAAAATCAATTTTTGATTCGTTGCCAGTTCGCTGACGCCCGCTTGATCAAGCTTGCGCCCCTGTGGTGACAGATAGATCACCTTAGCGCCTTCACCCGCCGCGCTTTTTGCTGCATGAATGGCGTCCCGTAAAGGTTGCACCATCATTAACATCCCCGGTCCGCCGCCGTAAGGACGATCGTCCACGGTTCGGTGCCGGTCATGCGTGAAGTCACGTGGACTCCAGCTCTGGATGCTCAGCAGGCCATTTTTCACTGCCCGGCCAGTTACCCCGTAATCGGTAATTGCGCGGAACATTTCAGGAAACAGGCTAATTATGCCAATCCACATAGCGCCGTCTTTTACCGTTTATCCGGTGGTTTAAAAACCAGGATCCCAATCTACTTCGATTGAACGAGTAGTGAGATCGACTTTCTTGATAACCTGCCCATCGAGGAACGGTACGAGACGTTCCTTGATACCAAACGCATCTTTCAGGTTTGCCTTAATGACGAGAACGTCATTAGATCCGGTTTCCATCATGTCGACGACTTTACCGAGATCGTAGCCTTCAGTGGTCACTACCTGACAGCCCATCAGGTCTTTCCAGTAGTAGTCACCCTCTTCAAGCTGAGGCAGCTGCGATGAATCCACGACAATTTCACAATTCGTCAGCAGGTTCGCCGCATCACGATCGTCAACACCTTTCAGCTTGATGATCATGTCCTGATTGTGGTGCTTCCAGCTTTCCAGCTGGACTTGCTGCCACTGACCCGCCTTCTGGATAAACCAGGGCTGATAGTCAAAAATGCTTTCGGCGTCTTCGGTGGAAGAAAACACTCTGAGCCACCCACGAATACCGTAAGACGAACCCATTTTTCCCAAAACGATGGGATCAACAGGTGCTTGCGCGGTGAGTTGTTTGCTCATCATGACCACCGTGACAGATTAAGCTGCTTTGTTTACTTCTTTGATCAGCGCAGCAACGCGATCAGAAATAGTTGCGCCCTGGCCAACCCAGTGAGCGATGCGATCCAGATCCAGGCGAGTGCCTTCTTCTTTTTCGCTAGCGATTGGGTTGAAGAAACCAACGCGCTCGATGAAGCGACCGTTGCGTGCATTACGGCTGTCAGCGACAACAACCTGGTAGAACGGACGCTTTTTAGCGCCGTGACGTGCTAAACGAA
The DNA here is from genome assembly GCF_002965005.1 of Escherichia sp. MOD1-EC7011. NCBI lineage: Bacteria > Pseudomonadati > Pseudomonadota > Gammaproteobacteria > Enterobacterales > Enterobacteriaceae > Escherichia > Escherichia sp. MOD1-EC7011. Next base: position 14,965 of record NZ_PTRD01000016.1, on the reverse strand, counting down.
TAGTTACCATAACATCCTCTTGTGTGAATAAAACAACCGGACCCCATCGAGGAACGGAGTCCGGTGTCATATTAAAAGCCCGAAAATTTTACTCATTTTTGCAGAAATTGCAACCAACAGTTGCTAACCCGGCATTAAAAGGCCGCTGGCGGCGCAGCCAGTTTGGTGCCGGAGTGCGCGCAGTCACCGGAGCGTACCCCAGTACGTGAGGATGACGAGCACACCCCGGTGCCAAAATGGCAAATAAGCCAGGCCGATTAGCGGCCTGGGAAGCCTGGGGGCATCATACCCTTCATGCTTCTCATCATCTTCGCCATTCCGCCCTTCTTCATTTTCTTCATCATGCGCTGCATGTCGTCGAACTGCTTCAGAAGACGGTTAACGTCCTGCACCTGCATACCGCAACCGGCAGCGATACGGCGTTTACGCGAACCTTTGATGATTTCTGGCTTAGCGCGCTCTTTCATCGTCATCGAGTTGATGATGGCTTCCATACGCACCAGCACTTTATCGTCCATCTGGGACTTCACGTTATCCGGGATCTGCCCCATGCCCGGCAGCTTGCCCATCAGGCTGGCCATGCCGCCCATATTTTTCATCTGGCGCAACTGCTCAAGGAAATCGTTGAGATCGAAGCCATCACCTTTTTTCAGCTTGCTGGCTAATTTCTCAGCCTGCGCGCGGTCAACTTTGCTTTCGATATCTTCGATCAGCGACAGAACATCGCCCATGCCGAGAATGCGTGAAGCGATACGATCCGGGTGGAACGGCTCCAGCGCCTCTGTTTTCTCGCCAACACCGAGGAACTTGATGGGCTTGCCGGTAATATGGCGAATAGAAAGCGCCGCACCGCCACGCGCATCGCCGTCCACTTTAGTCAACACTACGCCGGTAAGCGGTAACGCTTCATTGAACGCTTTTGCCGTATTGGCAGCATCCTGACCGGTCATGGCGTCAACCACAAACAGGGTTTCAACCGGGTTAATCGACGCATGGACCTGTTTGATCTCATCCATCATCGCTTCGTCAACGTGCAGACGACCGGCGGTATCCACCAGCAGCACGTCGTAGAATTTCAGTTTGGCTTCTTTCAGCGCCGCATTAACAATATCAACCGGCTTCTGACCAACATCTGAAGGGAAGAAATCGACGCCTACCTGTTCGGCCAGCGTCTCAAGCTGTTTGATTGCCGCCGGGCGATAAACGTCGGCAGAAACCACCAGCACTTTCTTCTTGTGCTTCTCGCGCAGGAACTTACCGAGTTTACCCACGCTGGTTGTTTTACCGGCACCTTGCAGGCCCGCCATCAGCACCACCGCAGGCGGTTGCGCAGCCAGGTTCAGGGTCTGGTTTTCTTCGCCCATCGCCGCAACCAACTCGTTACGGACGATTTTGACGAACTCCTGCCCCGGCGTCAGGCTTTTATTAACTTCATGACCAACCGCTTTCTCTTTTACGCGATTGATAAACTCACGCACTACCGGCAGAGCGACGTCCGCCTCCAACAGCGCCATGCGCACTTCGCGCAGCGTATCTTTAACGTTGTCTTCAGTAAGGCGTCCACGGCCACTGATATTGCGCAGCGTGCGCGACAAACGATCGGTTAAATTATCAAACATTGTCTCTCGCCTGGGGTGGAAACGGTTGGCCGCAATCGCGACACATCATCTGTATTTTGCCGCAGTATAACATGAAGGCGTCTTTGTTGTTATGCAACGGTTGGAGCAGCGTTCACCTGACGCTATACTGTTTTTCTTTCTCATTGCTCAAACTGTCGACATCACTATGCCCGTTTTTGCTCTGCTCGCGCTCGTCGCCTACTCCGTCAGTCTCGCGCTGATTGTTCCCGGTCTGCTGCAAAAAAACGGCGGCTGGCGGCGAATGGCTATTATTTCTGCGGTCATCGCGCTGGTCTGCCACGCTATCGCTCTTGAAGCCCGCATTTTGCCAGGCGGCGATAGCGGACAAAACCTTAGCCTGTTGAATGTCGGTTCACTGGTCAGCCTGATGATTTGTACGGTAATGACCATCGTGGCCTCACGCAACCGTGGCTGGCTGCTGTTGCCGATTGTTTATGCCTTTGCGCTCATCAATCTGGCGCTGGCGACCTTCATGCCCAATGAATACATCACTCATCTGGAAGCAACGCCAGGAATGCTGGTGCACATTGGCTTATCGCTCTTTTCCTATGCCACGCTAATTATTGCCGCCCTGTACGCGTTGCAACTGGCATGGATTGATTATCAACTGAAGAACAAGAAGCTGGCATTCAATCAGGAAATGCCGCCGCTGATGAGTATTGAGCGTAAAATGTTCCACATTACGCAAATTGGCGTGGTGCTGTTAACGCTCACTCTTTGTACCGGCCTGTTCTACATGCACAACTTATTTAGCATGGAAAATATCGACAAGGCCGTGCTCTCTATTGTGGCGTGGTTTGTCTATATTGTGCTGCTGTGGGGGCATTATCATGAAGGATGGCGTGGGCGCCGCGTCGTTTGGTTTAACGTCGCAGGAGCGGTCATCCTTACACTGGCCTACTTTGGCAGCCGAATTGTCCAGCAGTTAATCAGCTAAAACCAGAAAAGGAGTTTCCCCTGGAACATATCTCTACTACCACGTTGATCATAATTCTGATCATCATGGTGGTCATTTCAGCCTATTTTTCCGGCTCCGAAACCGGAATGATGACACTCAACCGCTATCGTCTGCGGCATATGGCGAAGCAGGGTAATCGTTCGGCTAAACGGGTCGAAAAATTACTACGCAAGCCAGACCGCCTGATAAGCCTGGTGTTAATCGGCAATAACCTGGTCAATATTCTTGCCTCCGCGCTCGGCACTATTGTTGGGATGCGCTTGTACGGCGATGCGGGTGTGGCAATTGCGACTGGCGTACTGACCTTCGTAGTGCTGGTTTTTGCCGAAGTATTGCCGAAAACCATTGCCGCGCTGTACCCGGAAAAAGTCGCCTATCCGAGTAGTTTTCTGTTAGCTCCGCTGCAAATTTTGATGATGCCGCTGGTCTGGTTGCTGAACGCGATCACCCGCATGTTAATGCGCATGATGGGCATCAAAACCGATATCGTGGTTAGCGGCTCTTTGAGTAAAGAAGAGTTGCGCACCATTGTGCACGAATCGCGGTCACAAATTTCCCGTCGTAACCAGGATATGCTGCTGTCGGTACTCGATCTGGAAAAAATGACCGTTGATGACATCATGGTGCCGCGCAGTGAAATTATCGGTATTGATATCAACGATGACTGGAAATCGATTCTCCGTCAGCTCTCCCACTCTCCTCACGGGCGCATAGTGCTGTACCGCGACTCGCTGGACGACGCTATCAGCATGTTGCGTGTGCGTGAAGCCTGGCGGCTCATGTCGGAGAAAAAAGAGTTCACTAAAGAAACTATGCTGCGCGCTGCGGACGAAATCTATTTTGTGCCGGAAGGCACGCCGCTCAGTACCCAATTAGTTAAATTTCAACGCAATAAAAAGAAAGTCGGCCTGGTTGTCAACGAATACGGCGATATTCAGGGGCTGGTGACGGTTGAAGATATTCTGGAAGAGATTGTCGGCGATTTCACCACGTCGATGTCGCCAACGCTTGCCGAAGAAGTCACTCCGCAAAACGACGGTTCGGTGATTATTGATGGCACCGCCAACGTGCGAGAAATCAACAAAGCCTTTAACTGGCATCTGCCGGAAGACGATGCACGCACGGTTAATGGCGTCATTCTGGAAGCACTGGAAGAGATTCCTGTCGCAGGCACTCGCGTGCGTATTGGCGAGTACGATATCGATATTCTCGACGTACAGGACAATATGATTAAGCAGGTAAAAGTTTTTCCTGTGAAACCGCTGCGCGAGAGTGTGGCGGAGTAACGAAAACGGCCCAGCATTCACATGCCGGGCCGTAATTTATTACGAAAACAGTAATTAAGCTTTTGCTTTCGCTACAGTAACCATCGCCGCGCGAATCGTACGACCGTTCAGCGTATAACCTTTCTGCATAATGCCCAGTACGTTACCCGGCGCTACATCATCAGATTCCACCATTGCGATAGCCTGATGCACATTCGGGTCCAGCGGCACGTTAGTTTCGGCAATCACATCAACGCCAAACTTACGTACTACATCCAGCATCGACTTCAGCGTCAGCTCAATGCCTTCAACCATCGCAGACATATCCGGATTAGCTTTATCAGCCACTTCCAGCGCGCGATCCAGACTATCAATCACCGGCAGCAATTCGTTGATGAATTTTTCCAGCGCGAATTTATGCGCTTTTTCGATATCCAGTTCAGTACGACGACGCAGGTTTTCCATTTCCGCTTTTACGCGCAAAATGCCGTCACGTTCACGGGTCTGAGCCTCAGCCAACTGAGCTTCGAGATTCGCAATTTTTTCATCGCGCGGATCCACCTGCTCAGCAGAAGCGTCTGGCTCAACTGCCTCAATCTCTTCGTGCTGATCCATGATAATTTCTTCCGGGGCTTGCCCCTCAGGCGTTTTCTGTTCTTTACTACTCATGAATTTCTCCGCGTTTTTTTCGCATTCATCTCGCTAACTTCGCTTATTATGGGGATCAGTTTCAGGGTTTCAAGGGAAGCACTCACATTGTCATCAATCTTCGCAACAAGGACCTCGGAAAAATGAATAATCATTTCAAGTGTATTGGCATTGTGGGACACCCACGGCACCCTACTGCACTGACAACACATGAAATGCTCTACCGCTGGCTGTGCACAAAAGGTTACGAGGTCATCGTCGAGCAGCAAATCGCTCACGAACTACAACTGAAGAATGTGAAAACTGGTACGCTCGCGGAGATTGGGCAACTGGCTGATCTCGCGGTAGTCGTTGGTGGCGACGGTAATATGCTGGGCGCGGCGCGCACGCTCGCCCGTTACGATATTAAAGTTATTGGAATCAACCGTGGCAACCTGGGTTTCCTGACTGACCTTGATCCCGATAACGCCCAGCAACAATTAGCCGATGTGCTGGAAGGTCATTACATCAGCGAGAAACGTTTTTTGCTGGAAGCGCAGGTCTGTCAGCAAGATTGCCAGAAACGCATCAGCACCGCGATTAATGAAGTGGTACTACATCCTGGCAAAGTGGCGCATATGATTGAGTTCGAAGTGTACATCGACGAGATCTTTGCGTTTTCTCAGCGATCTGATGGACTGATTATTTCGACACCTACAGGCTCTACCGCCTATTCTCTGTCGGCGGGTGGCCCAATTCTGACCCCCTCTCTGGATGCGATTACCCTGGTGCCCATGTTCCCGCATACGTTGTCAGCGCGACCACTGGTCATAAACAGCAGCAGCACGATCCGCCTGCGTTTTTCGCATCGACGTAACGACCTGGAAATCAGTTGTGACAGTCAGATAGCACTGCCGATTCAGGAAGGTGAAGATGTCCTGATTCGTCGCTGTGATTACCATCTGAATCTAATTCATCCGAAAGATTACAGCTATTTCAATACATTAAGTACCAAACTCGGCTGGTCAAAAAAATTATTCTAATTTTATGCCAGCCTCTTTACTGTATATAAAACCAGTTTATACTGTACACAATAACAGTAATGGTTTTTCATACAGGAAAACAACTATGTTGGCACAACTGACCATCAGCAATTTTGCTATCGTTCGTGAGCTTGAGATTGATTTTCACAGCGGCATGACCGTAATAACCGGCGAGACCGGCGCGGGTAAATCTATTGCGATAGATGCTCTCGGCCTGTGTCTCGGTGGTCGTGCTGAAGCCGACATGGTGCGTACCGGCGCTGCCCGCGCTGATCTGTGCGCCCGTTTTTCACTGAAAGATACGCCCGCAGCACTGCACTGGCTGGAAGAAAACCAACTGGAAGATGGCCACGAATGCCTGCTTCGTCGTGTTATCAGTAGTGATGGTCGCTCTCGTGGTTTTATCAACGGTACGGCTGTTCCGCTGTCTCAGCTACGCGAACTGGGTCAGTTGCTGATTCAGATCCATGGTCAACACGCTCATCAGTTACTCACCAAACCTGAGCATCAGAAATTCCTGCTTGATGGCTACGCCAATGAAACGTCTCTGCTCCAGGAAATGACCGCACGTTATCAGTTGTGGCATCAAAGCTGCCGTGACCTCGCGCATCATCAACAACTCAGTCAGGAACGCGCCGCCCGAGCTGAACTACTGCAATACCAATTAAAAGAATTAAACGAATTTAATCCGCAGCCCGGCGAGTTTGAACAAATCGACGAAGAGTACAAACGTCTGGCTAACAGCGGTCAATTGCTTACGACCAGCCAGAATGCATTGGCATTAATGGCCGACGGTGAAGATGCGAACCTGCAAAGCCAGCTTTACACCGCTAAACAACTGGTCAGCGAATTGATTGGTATGGACAGCAAACTGTCCGGCGTACTTGATATGCTGGAAGAGGCTACTATCCAGATTGCCGAAGCCAGTGACGAATTACGCCACTACTGCGATCGTCTGGATCTCGACCCTAACCGCTTGTTTGAACTTGAACAGCGCATCTCCAAACAGATTTCGCTGGCACGTAAACATCACGTCAGCCCTGAGGCATTGCCACAGTATTACCAGTCGCTACTGGAAGAACAGCAGCAACTGGACGATCAGGCCGACTCACAAGAAACGCTCGCGCTGGCGGTAACGAAACATCATCAGCAGGCACTGGAAACCGCGCGCGCATTACACCAACAACGCCAGCAATATGCAGAAGAACTTGCACAGCTGATCACCGACAGTATGCATGCGCTCTCAATGCCGCATGGCCAGTTTACGATTGATGTTAAATTTGACGAACATCACCTGGGCACTGACGGCGCTGATCGTATTGAGTTTCGGGTAACCACCAACCCAGGTCAGCCAATGCAGCCTATTGCCAAAGTCGCCTCCGGTGGTGAATTGTCCCGTATCGCACTGGCAATTCAGGTCATCACCGCGCGTAAAATGGAAACCCCGGCGCTTATTTTCGATGAAGTGGATGTGGGGATTAGCGGTCCGACAGCGGCAGTTGTCGGCAAACTGCTACGTCAGCTTGGTGAATCAACCCAGGTGATGTGTGTTACCCACCTGCCACAAGTCGCAGGATGCGGTCATCAACACTATTTTGTCAGCAAAGAAACCGATGGTTCGATGACCGAAACGCATATGCAATCCCTGGATAAAAAGGCGCGGTTACAAGAGCTGGCGCGCCTACTTGGCGGCAGTGAAGTCACACGCAACACGCTGGCGAACGCGAAAGAACTACTGGCAGCGTAAACTTTTTTCCTGCTTCACGGTCAGAATAAACAGCAAAACGCCGTAAGACCGGAAAGCAAAAGGTTTTAAAGTGATGAAAGGTCTATTATCATCGGCATATTACAGATGAGCCACGTACTGCTCGGGCCCGAAAAGGAATCAAATCACTATGCGCTGTAAAACGCTGACTGCTGCAGCAGCAGTACTATTGATGTTGACCGCAGGCTGTTCCACTCTGGAGCGAGTGGTTTACCGTCCTGACATCAACCAGGGGAACTATCTGACCGCTAACGACGTGTCCAAAATACGCGTTGGCATGACGCAACAACAAGTTGCGTACGCATTGGGTACACCGCTGATGTCCGATCCATTTGGTACGAATACCTGGTTCTATGTCTTCCGCCAGCAACCAGGCCATGAAGGTGTAACGCAGCAAACTCTGACGCTGACCTTTAACAGCAGCGGTGTGTTGACCAATATTGATAACAAACCTGCGCTGAGTGGCAACGAATAAAACTTGCTGTTTATAGCGATTAAAAAAGGTGCTCAGTGAGCACCTTTTTTCTGCCTGCTATTTATTCGCCGATTTTTCTGCGCGCTGTCTACGAAGCTCTTTCGGATCGGCAATCAGTGGTCGATAAATCTCTACACGATCGCCCTCGCGCACGATATCGCTCAGTTTTGCCGGACGACTGTAAATGCCGACTTTATTTTTAGTTAAATCGATATCTGTACGCAATTCCAGCAAACCACTTGCGCGAATTGCCTCTTCAACCGTCGCGCCCTCCAGCAATGTTACACGCTGCAAATACTGCTTCTCTGGTAACGCGTAAGCTACCTCTACAGCAATTTTACCTGGCACTATAAACCTCTTTTGCTCGCACGGTGAAAGCCTGCACCATATTAGCCGCCAGCTCTTTAAACACGCGACCGAAGGCGAGTTCAATCAACTTATTAGTAAACTCAAAGTCGAGATGAAACTCGATACGGCACGCTTCCGGACTCAACGGTGTAAACTTCCAGCCGCCGATCAATTTCTTGAACGGCCCATCAACCAGATTCATCAGAATACTTTGGTTACTGGTCAACTGGTTGCGGGTAGTAAACGTTTTGCTGATCCCAGCCTTAGAGACATCTACCGCAGCGGTCATCTGTCCAGGAGTGGACTCCAGAATCCGACTTCCAGTACAACCTGGCAAAAACTGAGGATAAGACTGAACGTCATTCACTAACTGATACATTTGCTCCGCGCTGTAGGGAACGAGTGCGGTCCGGCTAATTTGAGGCATAACAAATTCCATCAACAAAAATCCAACAAATAATATCATTTATCCTGCTGTAAAAAAAACGCTATCCCGGCGCTGGGTAACATCGTGTTCATGCTAAGATAGAGCCTTGTCCCCCGCAGGATTGATATGGGGTATTTTCGATTTCAGATTACCGATGATTCACGACGCTTATGACGAAGAAAAAAGCACATAAACCTGGTTCAGCGACCATCGCGCTTAACAAGCGCGCCCGTCACGAATACTTTATTGAAGAAGAGTTCGAAGCGGGACTTGCCCTGCAAGGCTGGGAAGTTAAATCCCTGCGCGCAGGAAAAGCCAATATTAGCGACAGCTATGTCCTTCTGCGCGACGGAGAAGCGTTCCTGTTTGGCGCAAATATCACGCCGATGGCTGTGGCTTCCACACATGTGGTGTGCGATCCTACTCGTACCCGCAAGTTACTTCTCAATCAGCGCGAACTGGACTCATTATATGGTCGCGTCAACCGTGAAGGCTATACCGTAGTGGCGCTCTCTCTGTACTGGAAAAATGCCTGGTGCAAAGTGAAAATCGGCGTCGCGAAAGGTAAGAAACAGCACGATAAACGTTCCGACATCAAAGAACGTGAATGGCAGGTTGATAAAGCGCGTATCATGAAAAACGCTCACCGTTAAACCTGCATCACATATACTGACCAGCTCCTCACCGCGCCTCCCCTCTCCGGTGGCGCGAATGCACATCTTATCGGCTATCATATTTGATACAGATGTCGTCATCCCTTTGCTTAATCGAATAAAAATCATGCTACGCGGGCGCTAAATCCTGAACGATAACGCCATTGGGGCTGGTCATGACGCTCACAAATCTGGTATACTCGCCGTTACACATTGGGGCTGATTCTGGATTCGACGGGATTTGCGAAACCCAAGGTGCATGCCGAGGGGCGGTTGGCCTCGTAAAAAGCCGCAAAAAATAGTCGCAAACGACGAAAACTACGCTTTAGCAGCTTAATAACCTGCTTAGAGCCCTCTCTCCCTAGCCTCCGCTCTTAGGACGGGGATCAAGAGAGGTCAAACCCAAAAGAGATCGCGTGGAAGCCCTGCCTGGGGTTGAAGCGTTAAAACTTAATCAGGCTAGTTTGTTAGTGGCGTGTCCGTCCGCAGCTAGCAAGCGAATGTAAAGACAGACTAAGCATGTAGTGCCGAGGATGTAGGAATTTCGGACGCGGGTTCAACTCCCGCCAGCTCCACCAATCATGATTGGACGGTGTAAGGACAACACCAACAAAAACAGGAAGTTAGCAGTCTCAGCAGGACACCGACCAGACGGTGAGGAGACAAAAAAGGATACGCAAAGGAGCCGCAGCTCCCTAATGACATGAAAGCCCGCAGATGCGGGCTTTTCTTTGTCTCTACTCTATACTTTCAGTCTGGTTACTGGAGGTTTCTATGTGCGGACGTTTCGCCCAATCAATGACGCGTGAAGACTATCTTGCCCTGTTATCAGAAGAATCAGAGCGTGATATCCCATACGAACCCGAACCAATAGATCGCTTCAACGTTGCTCCGGGAACTAAAGTACTATTGTTAAGCGAACGAGATGAGCGGTTGCATCTTGATCCTGTGTTCTGGGGATATGCGCCCGAATGGTGGAATAAACCTCCGCTGATTAACGCACGTGTAGAAACCGCAGCAACCAGTCGGATGTTTAAACCGCTCTGGCAGCATGGTCGGGCAATCTGTTTTGCTGATGGCTGGTTTGAGTGGAAAAAAGGCGGTGACATAAAACAACCTTACTTCATTCATCGCAAAGATGGTCAACCCATTTTTATGGCAGCAATTGGCTGTTGTCCGTTCACACGCGGCGATGAGGCAGAAGGTTTTCTGATAGTCACCGCTGCAGCAGATAAAGATCTTGTTGATATTCATGACCGCCGACCTCTTGTTCTGTCGCCAGAAGCAGCCCGTGAATGGATGCGACAGGACATTGGCAGCAAAGAGGCGACAAAGATTGCAACTGATGGCAGCGTTTCGGGTGACCATTTCACCTGGCATCCGGTATCACGGGCGGTGGGTAATGTTAAAAATCAGGGATCAGCGTTAATCGCGCGTTTACCTGACACAAAGCAGATCTGAGACTCGCGTTGTATATCGTGGTGACAACATCCCACGCTGCATCTTCCACTGTTGCTGGATACCCTGTCCGGCAAAATAGAGTGTTCCACGGCCTTCTCTGCCATTGAGCATATCAAGCACAGCCATCAACTTTTCACTACCAGGGCGCGGTGCGTTTTCATCAAAAAGATTAAGCTGTGCCACACCGCAACTGAAAAAATCACCAAGCATTACCCCTCCTTTCTGGTAGCGATATCCCTCCTGCCATATCGCGTCCAGACAACGGGTCGCTGCATTAATGATATCCCGACTGTCCTGGGTGGGAGTCAGCAACTTTACCGAGGCACTGTTGCTGTAATACGGCTCATTCAGTGCAAACGGAGAAGTTTTTACAAAGGCGGAGATAAAACGACAATATTGATGCTCACCACGCAGTTTTTCTGCCGCTCGTGATGCGTAACTGCATATTGCCTGTCGCATCGTGTCATAGTCGGTTATGCGTTCGCCAAACGACCGTGAGCAGATAATTTCCTGTTTCGCTGGCGCAAACTCTTCCAGTTCAAGACAGGGCTCTCCACGAAGTTCCCGTACCGTTCTTTCAAGTACAACATTGAAGTGCTTTCGGATAAAGCGAATATCGGTATCCGCGAGATCGAGTACGGTTTTTATCCCCATCGCCTCCAACTTTTTACTTATCCTTCGACCAACTCCCCACACTTCATCAACCGGTAATGCAGCCATTAATTTGCGCTGGCGCTCCTGGTTTGATAAATCAACAACCCCTCCCGTCTGACATTGCCATTTTTTTGCCGCATGATTGGCGAGTTTGGCCAGCGTCTTGGTTTGTGCAATGCCGACACCAACCGTGAGATGTGTACGCTGAAGAATGGTCTGGCGAATTTCACGGCCAAAATCTGTTAAATTCCGGCAGTTACGTACGCCGGTTAAATCACAAAATGCCTCATCAATGCTGTAGATCTCAACCCGTGGTGACAACTCTTCCAACGTAGACATCACACGCTGGCTCATATCGGCATAGAGTTCATAGTTACTGCTGAAACAAACCACACCACAGCGACGAAACAGATCCTTCTGTTTAAAATAAGGCTCCCCCATTTTAACGCCAAGTGTCTTCGCCTCTGCGCTGCGAGCGATCACACAGCCGTCGTTATTGGAAAGCACTACTACCGGCTTCCCCCACAAGTCTGGGCGAAAAACAGTCTCACAACTGGCATAAAATGAGTTTACATCACAGAGGGCAAACATCAGCGTAATGCCTTTACGACATGAGTGACGACCCCAAACACATTCAGAGACTCTTCGCTGCCAAGAGTAATGGGCGAATACGCACTGTTCATCGGCACAAGCTGTACCGTGGGGTGCAGTTGCAACCTTTTGGCGGTGAACTCACCGTCCACAGCAGCAATAACAATATCGCCGTGGCTGGCGGTAATGGCGCTGTCAACTACCAGCAGATCGCCATCGCCAATCCCGGCCTCAATCATTGAATCTCCCGCAGCTTTAACAAAATAGGTCGCGCTGGGATGTTGAATCACTAGCTGATTAAGATCGATTCGCTGCTCAACGTAGTCAGCTGCCGGTGACGGAAAGCCACACGGCACAAGGTCACTAAATAAAGGAAGTGTAATGATTTCACGCAGTTCCGCAGGCTTGATAAACAACATGATAATCCGCCCAGATATACTGTTTTTATATACAGTATATTCTTATGGCGAATAGGTCAATGTGAGTAATGGCTATCAATTGTGAGCACAGAGGGAAAGCATAAGGATAGCCCCGGATGAGTAAGGGGCTTTTCCCGCTGAAACAACGAAGAAATGAACTCACTTTAAACCAGAAATTGAGTGAGTTTGCCCCATCCATGCCCCACCACTTAGCGCCAAAGAGCACAAAGCCTTGCAATCCAGTGCAAAGCTTTGTGTGCCTCCCACTACGGCCTGCATAACCAGTAAGAAGATAGCAGTGACGACAAACGGCGAAGCAGTCTTCTTTTCTTTCACACTTTCCCCCACCCAGCAGGCATACCTTTCTGCCACAACTGAAGTGAATGTCTGTTATGAGCGAGGAGCAGACATTTACTTAACTGGATGGCAAGAAACTTCATACTATAGCTTATACATCATGGTTGAGTAGGAAGTTTTGCCCACATGGTCGTACCATAAACACATTAGAAGCTGATGTACTTTGTGAATTATGAAAGACAAACAAGCATAGACAACTCATGCTATATTCATTCACAATGATGCAACATAATAAAAACACACAGACTTTAGTGAGTAAATTCAGGAGATTGCGATGTTTAACTTAATCATGGCCGGAGAACCGGACGTTTTTGACCGCTGGCCGTGTATGAATCCTGGGCTTAAAGAAGGCGAGGAAAGCTTCTCGATGTCCCGCATGCTGGAAGGCACCCCAAGCGATATTTACAGTAAATTAATACCTGTAAGACCCGATAGCTTAAAATTACTCGCCATGCTACCGGTGTTGTTCATGACCGAAACTTATATGAAAGATACTGAAAATGATAAAAACAGGTACATCAGAATCAGGCTTGGGAGAATAAGAGGTTTACGTAAAGATGGTGACGACATTTTATTTTCCTTCAAGATTAACCATGATTTTGGAGAAATAACAAATCCCCAAACAGCATTATATAAAGAAATCCTAGAACTAGGAACTTTCGGGTTAAGTCGTACACACTGGGCAGTAAAAGATAAGGATTTAAATATTGTTCTAAAAGGGCTTGGTTTAAACAAGAAAAACAACCGCCTGAAAGGTACAATCAAATTAAAAAAACAAACATACCAGGTGGCTGAGAATGTCATGGATTATCTTGACTTTATTAAAAAAAACAGTCCAGATGGCCTCGTTACCTTTTATCGTGGACACTCTAAAAGCTCATATGAGCTTGTCCCCTCTCTTTACAGAAAGAATGAAAACGGGACGTACAGGCATCTTGCTTCAGAATCTGATTTAGTACGTGAAATACTCAGTGCAAGACCAAATGAATTTAAGGAGGATAAATTTACGATTGATAAACTTGTCCGCATGCAGCATTATGGCTTACCTACGAGACTCCTGGATATCACATCCAACCCACTGATAGCATTATATTTTGCTTGCAGTTCGAACCATAATGAAAACGGGCAGGTGATTTCGTTCTCAACAAACAGAAAGAAAATTAAATATTTCGATTCAGATACAGTAAGCTGCATAGCAAACTTATCAGTTTTATCTTACGAAGAGCTGGAAAAATTGTCTTCCATTGATGTCAGAAAAGATACTGTGGCGCTATCTGAACTCACTGATAAACTTGCAGACCTTATACAGAATGAAAAATCATATTTCAGAAACAAAATAATCTCTGATGACTTAAAAAAAGTTGTTTTCCTTAAGGCTAAAATAAATAATGAACGCATACAGTCTCAGGCAGGCGCTTTTCTTCTGTTCGGACTTGATCCTATTTTACCGGAAACAGATGCTGATTTTCCTCTTAACAGAGTGGAGATAGCAAACAAAAATAAAATTCTGAAAGAGCTGGCGCAGCTTAATATATCCGAAAGCACTGTATATCCCAGCATGGAGAAAACGGCAGCGGAAATTGCAAAAAAGTATATATCGATATAATAAAGGGATAAACTAATGGCAAAGAAATCTAAGACTGTGCAGTCTTCAGGTGGAACTGCTCATCGGGGACGGTGTCAGGCTCAGGGTCAAAAACTGGAATCTTCAGAAGCCTTGACCCACTCCCTATAAAATAACATATTTCAATGTTATCAATGTCTGCTTTTAGCACATATCGGCCCTAGAGATAGTGGCGTACAGTCATAGATGGTTGGTGGGAGGTGGTGGAAATCCTCTCATGCAAAAAATACGTAAAATCGATAACAGCTGGAAATCATTCAATACTCGCACTATCGGAAGTTCACCAGCCAGCCGCAGTATTCTGCCATGACAAGTTGCTGCGGCTTTTTATGTTTAACGGATCAACAGCCAGACCAGCAGACACGCTATCACCGGCACAGCAAAATCCATCATGCTTGCCACATCCCAAGCACGTGGGTCAAAACCGCCCCACCACGGCATATTCATACGCTTGCCATGCCCGAACATTTCAATCCAGCGATATTCTGCCTGGGTGTGTTCACGCGCAATGAAGAACGTACAACCGGCTATCGCTCCGTAAGCCCAGTTTCCGGTAAAAAGACCAACCAGTAGCTGCGCAGCCACAGCACAAAGAGCATGAAGGAAAGGTGTTATATCCATTACTCCTCCTTTATCCGATATCGCTTCGGGAAACGGA
>NZ_PTRD01000015.1:0-102939 GCF_002965005.1 Escherichia sp. MOD1-EC7011 | reverse complement strand
CGTCGGCAGGGTCTTTATTTGCAAGCCATTTTTGTGCAGGGGCACCGGCACAAACTACCGTGTCAAATGTTTTCCCAACAATTTCGCCGATGTTGGTTGAGCGATATTGTGCATCGAAACGACGTTGTCTTAATAAAGTTGTACCGACAAAACCGGAATATCCAATCAATGCGTCCATT
Organism: Escherichia sp. MOD1-EC7011; assembly: GCF_002965005.1. Taxonomy (NCBI): domain Bacteria; kingdom Pseudomonadati; phylum Pseudomonadota; class Gammaproteobacteria; order Enterobacterales; family Enterobacteriaceae; genus Escherichia; species Escherichia sp. MOD1-EC7011. The sequence continues at coordinate 102,760 of NZ_PTRD01000015.1, read as the reverse complement.
CTTCCCCCCTAGTCTGTGGTGTTAAACCATCACGACCAGTTTGTACATAATTAGACTCTAGTGGCAGAGAAGTGTGCATAACATTAAACCTATCGGTATTAACCATGACTTCACTTGTTCGTTCATAAACCACTGCATATTCTGCCTGTGAGTTGCTTTCATCCAGCAGGCGCCCCAAATACTCGCCAAAAAAAGCCATCATGACGAACTGAATTATAAATAGTGAAGTTACAACTAATATAGACGTTGTCCAGCCCTCAACAATAAGCCCACTGAACAGATGGATCAACACGCTATAACACGCAAATAGAAAACCCGCAAGACTTCCGCCGAAACCGAGAATAGACATCCAACGTAGCGGCTTAGTGGAGTTAAATATTACCAAGTGCATCAATCGATGCAATGATGTTACTACCCCGGCGCCCTCTGATTGTTTTAGCGGTTTGTAGATGAGGGCTTCGGCTGGATAGCCGGTTTTGTGAATACGAAGATAGAATTGATGGTGAAATCGACCGATTCGAGTAACGGCATTTACAGCGCGACGGCTTAAACAACGTAACCCCGTTGAATTAGAAGGAATCTCATAATCTATGGTGCGCAATGCAACATTCATGAGTCGACGAAGTATCCGATAACGTAGTGAACGAACGCTATTCGAGACACCAATTACGACATCGGCACCTTCACGACATTTGTTAACACTTTGAGGTACGACTTCTACCGGATCGGCCAGTGGATTCCATAAAACAACAAAATCACCAATAGCACTTTCTAATCCAGCCGCTAACGCAACATCATGAAATACGGGAGTGGATAGCTGGATTATTCGTACACAAGGAATATCCTTCAACACTCGATCTTCTACCTGTGCACTCGTACTGTCTAACCCCGGTGCTATCACGACTAATTCGTAATGTAGTGGTCAACAAAAACTGGCCATGATTTTAGATTTTTTCTGGTATCTATTTCCCGACAGTCAGGATTTTCTCCTTGCCGTCAATCTTGTAGCGAATCTGCCATACCTTTTTCCCGGATACAGGGACATAAATGTACAGGCCATTACCATCGAGAAGGCGGTATGGTTTTTCTTTCGGCTTTGCTGCTTCAATCTGCTTAACGGTGAGCATGGGTAAAAATCCGGTGGGTAAAATTATTTTATCCACTTTTACCCGTCATGGAGTGCGGCTGTTAACAATCTTACGCGAACCATGACGAACTGTGGATGCACGGGAAGCTTGATATTCAAGGGGATTTTGCGGACTGGTACGGATGGGAGCGAACTGATAAATGGTGTCCCCTGCAGGAATCGAACCTGCAATTAGCCCTTAGGAGGGGCTCGTTATATCCATTTAACTAAGAGGACAATGCGGCATGAGTATAACCGCTATTAAACAGCGGGGTAAGTACACTGCCGTTCGATTGCTTAAACCCTCGCCACTTATAGCGGATTTTTATCATTTTTCTTAATGATTTCCGCATGTTCTGCTTTCTGGCGTGCCTCTTCTTTACGCTTGTTACTCATATCGTTACGGATTTGCGCATGGCTCATTAATGCGAAGATGAAGGTGCCGCCGCAGATGTTTCCCGCCAGAGTAGGTAGCGCGAATGGCCAGATGAAATCGCTCCAGTGCAGCGTGCCGTTAAAGACCAGATAGAGGATCTCTACAGAACCGACAACGATGTGGGTAGTGTCGCCCAGTGCGATAAGCCACGTCATCAATATAATTACTACAATCTTTGCCGCTCCCGCCGCAGGGAACATCCATACCATTGTGGCTATAAGCCAGCCGGAGATGATCGCGTTAGCAAACATCTCGCTGGGGGTGTTCTTCATCACATCCATGCCGATTTTGACAAACGCATCGCGGGTTTCTTCATTAAAGATAGGCATATACTCAAACGCCCACGCCGCAATACCTGTTCCGAGAATATTACCCAGCAGCACGACGCCCCATAACCGCATCAGTAAGCCGATGTTGCCCATGGTCGGTTTTTGCATCACTGGTAGTACCGCCGTTACGGTATTCTCAGTAAATAATTGCTGGCGTGCCATAATGACGATAATAAAACCAAAGGTATAACCCAGATTCGCCAGCAAAAAACTCCCCGGTACGCCTTCCAGTTTGACATGAAATATCCCTTTTGCCAGTAGCGAAGCGCCCATCGACAGACCCGCCGCAATGGCTGACCACAGTAGCGCCATCGCGTCGCGCTCCAGCTCTTTTTCGCCGTCCTGACGGATATGTTCGTGAATAGCCATCGCTCTGGAGGGGAGCCGGTCTTCATCTATTTCTATTTTTTTTCCACGCTCTTTTTCTTCGCTCTCTACTTCAAGTTCGTCGCTGTGTTTATCTATTTTGTCATTGTCCATGATGTCGTCTCTTGAATTAGCACGTATAGCTAAAGCGTAGCGGCTTTTTTGCTCGCAACTGGCGGGAGTTACTCTGAAAATGTATAAAAGGCGGCGTTTGCCTTTTTCTGTTTCTACAGAATCAAGTAGCCTACAGGGCGGCGATTACCAGGCTATGATCAAGTCAGCAAACCAGGGCGTCTGGACATCAGTTGACGTGCTGTTACAATCGCCCACACCTAAACAGGCGGATACGGTATCGTTCCGTCATGGATGGCAAACTGCATAAGCCATAAAAAAGCCATAAAAAACAGGGAGACATTTATGAAGCTTCGCCTGTCGGCGCTTGCTCTGGGAACTACGCTTCTGGTGGGGTGTGCGAGTTCCGGTACAGATCAGCAAGGGCGTTCTGACCCGTTAGAAGGGTTCAACCGCACCATGTACAATTTTAACTTCAATGTGTTAGACCCGTATGTGGTTCGACCGGTAGCGGTCGCCTGGCGTGATTATGTTCCGCAACCGGCGCGTAACGGTTTGAGCAACTTCACCGGCAACCTGGAAGAACCTGCGGTGATGGTTAACTACTTCTTGCAGGGTGACCCTTATCAGGGGATGGTCCACTTTACCCGCTTTTTCCTGAACACCATTTTGGGAATGGGCGGTTTTATTGATGTTGCTGGGATGGCGAATCCGAAACTGCAACGCACCGAACCTCACCGTTTTGGCAGTACGCTCGGTCACTATGGCGTGGGTTATGGGCCGTACGTTCAGTTACCGTTCTACGGTAGCTTTACGCTGCGTGATGACGGCGGTGATATGGCAGACAGCCTTTACCCGGTACTTTCCTGGCTGACCTGGCCGATGTCGGTGGGTAAATGGACGCTTGAAGGGATCGAAACTCGTGCGCAGTTGCTGGATTCTGACGGCTTGCTTCGTCAGTCCTCCGATCCTTACATTATGGTGCGCGAGGCTTACTTCCAGCGTCATGATTTCATCGCCAATGGCGGTGAGCTCAAACCGCAAGAAAACCCGAACGCGCAAGCGATTCAGGATGATTTAAAAGATATCGATTCTGAATAAGACGCAAATAAAAAAGGTGAGTCGTAAAACTCACCTTTTTTCTTATTAAACGAACGTGTTATTAGAACGCGTAGTTAAAGTTAGTCCCGAACAGCCAGGCTTTACCTTCAGACTCGAAAGAATAAGCTGCCGCACCTTCACCTTCGGTGAATTTCACTTTCTGACCATGCATATAAGATGCGCCAACGTCAATGGATGCATCTTCATTAAATGCATAGGTTAACCCAGCACTTAACCACAAACGATCCTGGTCAGGAATGGAAATAGAGCGTTTATCTGCCGGAACCGGGCTGTCGTCATAGGCGATACCGGTACGGAAGGTCCAGTTTTTATCGTAATAGTAGGTTGTACCCAACGCGATACGATATGCGTCACGGAATCCTTCATCTTTATAGAACAGCGTCTGACCACTATCGCCTTTCGCTTTCAACTCCTGGAACTGACTCCAGCTGGTATAGGCCATGCTGTAGTGAATTGCCCACTGCGGCGCAACACGGTTATAACCAGAAATCTCCCACATCTCAGGCAGGTTGAGCGTCAAGGATCCATTTTGTGTTGCACCCATCGTGCCATATGGCAAGCCCATATTACCCAAAATGTTGTTCAGATTTGGGTTAATGGAGCTTTTGTAATCCCCTTCGAAGTCGATTTTAACTTCTGAACGATATGTCAGGCCCCAACGGTTATCTTTATCCAGTTCATAAAGAATACCCGCGTTCCAGCCAAAGCCCCACTCGTCACCTTTCAGATGAGCAATTTGAGAGTCCGGAGTATTAATACCATTGGTCAATGACGCGGGTACACCTTGGGCAATCAACTGTTGAGACAACAAAGGCCCCAGCGAACCGGCGTAACGCTCAATTTTTGCCTTGGCGTAAACAGCATCAAAACCAAGACCAAAACTCCAGCTATTGTTAAGGCGATAAGCCCCGCTAAGGTTAAGGTTGATTGTCTGCAGATCGGTTTTGCCGCCATAGATACCAGCAGCATAGTTGTCGGTAAATTCCGTAGCCAGGCCGTAGTTGGACGTTATTGACGCTCCCCAACCAAACTGATCGTTAATAGGCGCGACAAAGTGCAGGTTAGGGACCCACGCTGTCGGTGCGATATTTTTAGCATTTGCACTCTGACCGGTTAAATTAGAATGCCCGGTAATATCTACATCCGGATCAATATAAACCGCACCCGCAGAAAAAGTCGGGCGGTCAAACATGGTAATCAACGCGGGGTTACGGCTGACGTTACCGGCATCATCGGCAATTGCGCCTTCCCCTGAATAAGCCCGACCCAGGCCAGAGGAAGAAAATTCGTTTAACTGAAAGCCTGCCGACCAGGCCTGGGTGGAGATAAGTGCCACTGCGACTGCGAGAGCAGACTTTGTAAACAGGGTTTTCTGGCTCATGACCATAACCTCAATAATTTATTTTTATACAAACTATGTTACGTGCTGTAACAGGAGCGCGAAGTGTAGGGGCTGATGTACATCTTAGAAATCAGACCAGTGGCGAGAGTATAGGTCTGACCAGATAGGATGTTGCAAGTATGTTTCTATCTTTTTTCAAATATGATCTAAGAAACGCGATCCAGCTGGCAAAATTTAGAGGTGGCGCACTCATCCATCCGGGTGAATTTTGTTTTAGATCATTTTTAAGTGTGATTTCGGTCACTTATCCGATTTTGCAGAATTAACAACTGGAGCAGCACTTTCCGGAAGCGTAAAATATCCGCAACGTTTATCTGGCACCTTGGGTGCACATACAGAGGAAATCAACGATGAGTAAATGTAGTGCTGATGAAACCCCGGTTTGCTGCTGTATGGATGTTGGCACCATTATGGACAACTCCGATTGCACCGCGTCTTACAGCCGCGTGTTTGCAAACCGCGCAGAAGCAGAACAAACGCTGGCGGCGCTGACTGAAAAAGCCCGTAGCGTGGAATCCGAACCGTGCAAAATCACCCCGACTTTCACTGAAGAGTCTGATGGTGTTCGCCTGGATATCGATTTCACTTTTGCCTGCGAAGCTGAAATGCTGATCTTCCAGCTGGGTCTGCGTTAATTCCTCTCAGGTACGCACGCCCTTGCCAGTTGCTGGCAGGGGCGTTTTGTTTTCTCTTCTTCTTTTCTCTCTGTGTCATAGCTCCCACTTTCCCTTTTCTCCACTTGGCTAAATGTAAAAAAATGGTTAAGACTATGATCAGGTCAGACCACTTTATCTATTTTTTTACAGGGGAGTGTTATGGGTCAGGTTTTACCGCTGGTTACACGCCAGGGCGATCGTATCGCCATTGTTAGCGGATTACGCACGCCTTTTGCTCGCCAGGCGACGGCTTTTCATGGTATTCCCGCTGTTGATTTGGGGAAGATGGTCGTCGGAGAACTGCTTGCTCGTAGCGAGATCCCCGCCGAAGTGATTGAACAACTGGTCTTTGGTCAGGTCGTACAAATGCCGGAAGCCCCCAACATTGCGCGTGAAATTGTTCTTGGCACCGGAATGAACGTCCATACCGATGCTTACAGCGTCAGTCGTGCCTGTGCCACCAGTTTCCAGGCTGTTGCAAACGTCGCCGAAAGCCTGATGGCGGGAACCATTCGTGCGGGGATTGCCGGTGGGGCAGATTCCTCGTCGGTATTGCCGATTGGCATTAGCAAAAAACTGGCGCGCGTGCTGGTGGATGTCAACAAAGCCCGCACAATGAGCCAGCGTCTGAAACTCTTCTCTCGACTGCGTTTGCGTGACTTAATGCCCGTGCCGCCTGCTGTAGCGGAATATTCCACCGGCTGGCGGATGGGTGACACCGCTGAACAAATGGCGAAAACCTACGGCATCACCCGCGAACAGCAAGATGCATTAGCGCACCGTTCGCATCAGCGAGCCGCTCAGGCGTGGTCGGAAGGTAAACTCAAAGAAGAAGTGATGACCGCCTTTATCCCCCCTTATAAACAACCGCTTGCCGAAGACAACAATATTCGCGGTAATTCCTCGCTTGCTGATTACGCAAAGCTGCGTCCGGCGTTTGATCGTAAACACGGAACGGTAACGGCAGCGAACAGTACGCCGCTGACCGATGGCGCTGCGGCGGTGATCCTGATGACCGAATCGCGGGCGAAAGAATTAGGGCTGGTGCCGCTGGGGTATCTGCGCAGTTATGCATTTACCGCGATAGATGTCTGGCAGGACATGCTGCTCGGCCCGGCCTGGTCAACGCCGCTGGCGCTGGAACGTGCCGGTTTAACGATGAGCGATCTGACATTGATTGATATGCATGAAGCATTTGCTGCCCAGACGCTGGCGAATATTCAGTTGCTGGGTAGTGAACGTTTTGCCCGCGATGTGCTGGGGCGCGCACATGCCACTGGTGAAGTGGACGACAGCAAATTTAACGTGCTTGGCGGTTCGATTGCTTACGGGCATCCCTTCGCGGCTACTGGTGCGCGGATGATAACCCAGACATTGCATGAACTTCGCCGTCGCGGCGGTGGATTTGGTTTAGTGACCGCCTGTGCCGCAGGTGGGCTTGGTGCAGCAATGGTTCTGGAGGCGGAATAATGGAAATGGCATCAGCATTTACCCTCAATATGCGTCTGGACAATATCGCCGTCATCACCATTGATGTTCCTGGCGAGAAAATGAACACCCTGAAGGCGGAGTTTGCCTCACAGGTACGCACCATTATTAAACAACTCCGCGAAAATAAAGATCTGCGCGGCGTGGTGTTTATCTCCGCGAAACCGGACAACTTTATTGCCGGCGCGGATATCAACATGATCGGCAACTGCAAAACGGCGCAAGAAGCGGAAGCACTGGCGCGGCAGGGGCAACAGTTAATGGCAGAGATTCATGCTTTGCCCGTTCCGGTTATTGCGGCTATTCATGGCGCTTGCCTGGGCGGCGGGCTGGAGTTGGCGCTGGCGTGCCACGGTCGTGTTTGTACTGACGATCCTAAAACGGTGCTCGGTTTGCCTGAAGTTCAGCTAGGATTGTTACCCGGTTCAGGCGGCACCCAGCGTTTACCACGCCTGATAGGTGTCAGCACAGCATTAGAGATGATCCTCACTGGAAAACAACTTCGGGCAAAGCAGGCGTTAAAGCTGGGACTGGTGGATGACGTCGTTCCGCACTCCATTTTACTGGAAGCCGCTGTAGAGCTGGCGAAGCAGGATCGTCCGGTTTCGCGGACACTTCCGATTCGCAAACGTGTGATGGCGGGGCCATTAGGTCGTGCGCTGTTATTCAAAATGGTAAGCAAAAAAACAGAACAGAAAACCCAGGGCAACTACCCGGCGACAAAACGTATTCTTGAGGTTATCGAGACCGGGTTAGCGCAGGGCACCAGTAGCGGCTATGACGCTGAAGCTCGAGCCTTTGGTGAACTGGCGATGACGTCGCAATCAAAGGCATTGCGCAATATCTTTTTTGCCAGTACCGACGTGAAGAAAGATCCCGGCAGCGATGTTGCCCCCGCTCCTTTAAATAGTGTGGGAATTTTAGGTGGTGGCTTGATGGGCGGCGGTATTGCTTACGTCACTGCCTGTAAAGCGGGTCTGCCGGTACGAATTAAAGATATCAACGTCCAGGGGATTAATCATGCGCTGAAATACAGTTGGGATCAGCTTGAGGGCAAAGTGCGCCGTCGGCATCTCAAAGCCAGCGAACGCGACAATCAACTGGCATTAATTTCGGGAACGACGGATTATCGCGGCTTTGCCCATCGCGATCTGATTATTGAAGCAGTGTTTGAAAATCTCGAATTAAAACAACAAATGGTGGCAGAAGTTGAGCAGAATTGCGCCGCTCATACCATCTTTGCTTCGAATACCTCATCTTTACCGATTGGTGATATCGCCGCTCACGCCACGCGACCTGAGCAAGTTATTGGCCTGCATTTCTTCAGTCCGGTGGAAAAAATGCCGCTGGTAGAGATTATTCCTCATGCGGGTACATCGGTGCAAACCATCGCCACCACGGTAAAACTGGCGAAAAAACAGGGCAAAACGCCCATTGTCGTGCGTGACAAAGCCGGGTTTTACGTCAATCGCATCTTAGCGCCTTACATTAATGAAGCTATCCGCATGTTGACCGAAGGTGAACGGGTAGAGCACATTGATGCTGCGCTGGTGAAATTTGGTTTTCCGGTAGGGCCAATCCAACTTTTGGATGAGGTAGGAATCGATACCGGGACTAAAATTATTCCTGTACTGGAAGCCGCTTATGGAGAACGTTTTAGCGCGCCTGCAAATGTTGTTTCTTCAATTTTGAACGACGATCGCAAAGGCAGAAAAAATGGTCGGGGATTCTATCTTTACGGTCAGAAAGGGCGTAAAAGCAAAAAACAGGTCGATCCCGCCATTTACCCGCTGATTGGCGCGCAAGGGCAGGGGCGGCTCTCCGCACCGCAGGTTGCTGAACGGTGCGTGATGTTGATGCTGAATGAAGCAGTACGTTGTCTGGACGAGCAGGTTATCCGTAGCGTGCGTGACGGAGATATTGGCGCGGTATTTGGCATTGGTTTTCCGCCATTTCTCGGTGGACCGTTCCGCTATATCGATTCTCTCGGCGCGGGCGAAGTGGTTGCAATAATGCAGCGACTGGCCACGCAGTATGGTTCCCGTTTTACCCCTTGCGAGCGTTTGGTCGAGATGGGCGCGCGTGGGGAAAGTTTTTGGAAAACAACTGCAACTGACCTGCAATAAGAAGGTCAAAGCTATATGAATCCGCGCTGAATGGCGGAGTGTTGGTCAAAATGTAAACGCATATTGACTATACTTACGCCATTGAGGTAAAAAACAGCGTTTCATTCGGTGAATGGATAAGGCACAATGCCGGCCACCGTCCTCTTTATCTGGTTTCAGATGAAAGAAGACGGGCGAATCTGGTTAACAAAAGCGGTGCAATATGCAAGTTTTTATCATGCGTCACGGCGACGCAGCCCTCGATGCCGCCAGTGATTCGGTTCGTCCTCTGACCACTAACGGTTGTGACGAATCTCGCCTGATGGCGAACTGGCTGAAAGGTCAAAAAGTGGAAATCGAACGCGTTCTGGTGAGCCCGTTCCTGCGAGCCGAGCAAACACTGGACGAAGTAGGGGATTGTCTGAACCTGCCTTCCAGTGCAGAAGTTCTGCCGGAGTTAACGCCCTGCGGCGATGTTGGCCTGGTCAGTGCCTATCTGCAGGCGTTGACCAATGAAGGTGTTGCTTCGGTACTGGTGATCTCCCACCTACCCTTAGTCGGATATCTGGTCGCTGAGTTATGTCCGGGCGAAACGCCGCCTATGTTTACCACCTCGGCCATTGCCAGCGTAACGCTTGATGAAAGCGGAAAAGGTCAATTCAACTGGCAGATGAGCCCGTGTAATCTGAAGATGGCAAAAGCAATTTGATATGAACGTGTAAGGCCCGCTGGCGTAAGCTTTCGGGCCTTAGTTTTGCTTACTGTATTGAAATTATTGCTATTTAAATGCGTTTAATCCTCCTGTTATGAAAAAATAAATGTTTCCATTTATAGCAAGGTCAGTTATTTATTTTCACAAAGTTACATATGGAAGTAATTGTTGCTTTTTTGCATGGGTTATTATTTTTCGAAAAGATGTGTTAAAAAATAAAGAGAGAGATTATTGAGCAGGTATTTTAGGGTCTTGATATAATATTAATTCAGAAAAATTAAGATTATATCTTCGGGAAGATATAATCACAATTGCCATATTTATTTTTAGCTGTTTTATGATCCAGAATCATTCATGGGGTAAAGTGTTCGTGCCGTTTTGATGAAATGTTCTGCTGTTTTTTGAGATAACCCTCAAGATATTATTTGCAGTATTGATTATTTAAAAATTTCTACACAGTGTTGTTAGTAAATTTAAATTGAACCACTCTCATTAAAATATCAATATTGCCGCCACGCCAAAGAATATCATCTCGTGCAACCCGTATTTTATGGATCAGAAATCCTATTCAATGGTTGGTTAAAAGCTGCTGAAGAAAGATTGAGGGATTTTATCGTCAATATTTCAGTTGGCTTATATTCTAATTATTTATGGTTTAAGGACAAATAATGAGTAAGTTTGTAAAAACAGCTATTGCAGCAGCAATGGTAATGGGTGCGTTCACTTCAACATCTTCTTTCGCAGAAGGTAACAACGGTACTGCCCGTTTTTACGGCACCATTGAAGATTCAGTTTGCTCAATCGTACCAGACGATCACAAACTGGAAGTGGATATGGGTAATATCGGTGCAGATAAACTGAAAAACAACGGCACTACCACGCCGAAAGATTTCCAGATTCGTTTACAGGATTGCGTGTTTGATACCCAAACTACCATGACCACTACCTTCACCGGTACTGTGTCTACGGCGAATAGCGGCAACTATTACACCATTTTTAATACTGATACCGGTGCGGCGTTTAACAACGTGAGCCTGGCGATTGGTGATCAACAAGGAACCTCTTACAAAAGTGGCGCTGGCATTAATCAGCAGATCGTAAAAGATACTGCAACCTCCAAAGGCAAACCGAAGCAAACTTTAAACTTTAAAGCCTGGCTGGTAGGTGCGACTGACGCGCCGGACCTGGGTGGTTTTGAAGCTAATACCACCTTCCAGATTACCTATCTCTAAGGTATGTCCCCTCATAGCAGCAATGCTATGAGGGGTTTTTAGCGTTTCGATAGTCTTTAAATAACCATGGATGGATACGTGTATGCCTGACCATTCCCTTTTCCGCTTACGGGCGCTTCCCTGGTGCGTTGCCATGGCAATATCTGGATGCCATATCAATGCCTGGGCCGACGAAGATATTCAGTTTGATTCCCGTTTTCTGGAATTAAAAGGCGACACGAAAATTGATCTGAAGCGTTTTTCCAGCCAGGGGTATGTTGAACCGGGTAAATATAATTTACAGGTTCAGGTAAATAAACAGCCGTTACCCGATGAATATGATATTTACTGGTATGCGTCAGAAAATGATAAAAATAAAACTTACGCCTGCCTGTCGCCAGAGCTGGTGGCACAGCTTGGTTTTAAAGAAGATATTGCACAAAAATTGCAATGAGATCACGACGGTAAATGCCTAAAACCAGGTCAACTTGACGGTCTGGAAATACATGCTGATTTAAGCCAGTCCGCACTGCTCATCACCTTACCGCAGGCTTATCTTGAATACAGCGATGTAGACTGGGATCCGCCTTCGCGCTGGGATGATGGCATTCCCGGTTTCATTGCCGATTACAGCATCAACGCCCAAACCCGACACGAAGAAAATGGCGGCGATGACAGCAACGACATCAGCGGCAACGGTACGGTTGGCGTTAACCTCGGGGCGTGGCGCCTGCGCGCCGACTGGCAGAGTGATTATCAGCATACCCGCAGCAACGATGAAGAGACGGATAACAGCACCGAGAAAAACTGGGACTGGAGCCGTTACTACGCCTGGCGTGCGTTACCGAGTCTGAAAGCCAAACTGGCACTTGGCGAAGACTACCTCGACTCCGATATTTTTGACGGTTTTAACTACATCGGCGGTAGCATCAGCACCGACGATCAAATGTTGCCGCCGAACCTGCGCGGCTATGCTCCGGATATTTCCGGCGTGGCGCATACAGCGGCGAAAGTCACCGTCAGCCAGGCCGGGCGCATAATTTATGAAACCCAGGTGCCTGCCGGGCCATTCCGTATTCAGGATCTCGGTGAATTTAACTCTGGTACGCTGCATGTGCGCATTGAAGAGTTGAACGGCCAGGTGCAAGAGTATGACATCAGCACCGCTTCCATGCCGTTCCTGACACGTCCGGGCCAGGTGCGATACAAAGTGATGATGGGGCGCCCGCAGGAGTGGGGGCACCATGTGCAAGGCGGATTCTTCTCCGGTGGTGAAGCGTCCTGGGGGATAGCCAACGGCTGGTCGCTGTACGGCGGGGCGCTGGGCGATGAAAACTACCAGTCTGCCGCGCTTGGCATCGGGCGCGATCTCTCCATTTTCGGCGCGATGGCGTTTGATATTACCCATTCACATACCCGGCTTGACGATTCAACCGCTTACGGCAAGGGCACACTCGACGGTAACTCTTTCCGCGTCAGTTACTCCAAAGACTTTGATGATCTAAACAGCCGCGTCACCTTCGCGGGATACCGCTTCTCTGAAGAAAACTATATGACCATGAGCGAGTATCTGGACGCGAATGACAGCGAAATGGTCCGCGCCGGCAATGATAAAGAGATGTACACCGCCACCTATAACCAGAACTTCAGGGGTGCCGGCGTTTCTGTTTATCTGAACTATACGCGCCATACCTACTGGGATCGCGAGGAGCAGACCAACTACAACGTCATGCTCTCCCATTATTTCAACATGGGCGGCATTCGTAACATGAGTATCTCCCTGACAGGTTATCGCTACGAGTATGACAACAGCGCCGATAAAGGCATCTATATCTCCTTAAGTATGCCGTGGGGTGATAACAGCACCATGAGTTACAACGGCAACTACGGCAGCGGTTCAGACAGCAGTCAGGTGGGATACTTCAACCGTATTGATGACGCCAGCCACTATCAGATAAACGTTGGCAGCAGTGAAAATCACTCCAGTGTCGATGGCTATTACAGCCATGACGGTTCAATGGCACATGTGGATCTGAGTGCTAACTACCATGAAGGGCAGTACACTTCTGCCGGCTTGTCGCTGCAAGGCGGAGCCACGTTAACTGCGCACGGTGGCGCGTTGCATCGTACTCAAAACATGGGCGGGACGCGCCTGCTTATCGATGCTGACGGCGTGGCTGACGTACCGGTCGAAGGTAACGGTTCAGCGGTGTACACCAACATGTTTGGTAAAGCCGTCGTTGCGGACGTCAATAACTACTACCGTAACCAGGCCACTATTGACCTGACCAGACTGCCAGAGGACGCCGAAGCCACGCAGTCAGTGGTGCAGGCGACGCTGACCGAAGGGGCTATTGGCTACCGTAAATTTGCGGTCATCAGCGGGCAAAAGGCGATGGCTGTCCTGCGCCTGAGTGACGGCAGTTATCCACCATTTGGTGCAGAAGTGAAAAACGAACACGACCAGCAGGTCGGCCTGGTCGACGATGACGGTAACGTCTATCTGGCCGGGGTAAAAGCGGGTGAGCGTATGAGTGTCTCATGGAATGGGGCGTCCCACTGTGAGATCGCCCTGCCAGACCCGCTGCCTGCCGATCTGTTCAACGGCCTGTTACTGCCGTGTAAGCAAAAAGGCGCGGTGGGGCCTGCCACTCCGCTGGAAATCAAACCGGTGATTCAGGAACAGACGCAGCAGCTCACTCCGGGTACTCCGCCAGTCGCTATCTCCGCTAACCAATAACGTGATTAAGGAATGATCCATGTATACACAGACTAATACCGCAAAAATGGTTGCCCCGGCGCTGGCGCTGCTGGTGACCGCCGCCAGTTTTACAACCCACGCATCGGTAACGCCCGACCGCACCCGACTGATCTTCAAAGAAAGTGACAAATCCATCAGCGTCACGTTGCGCAATAACGACCCTAAGCTGCCATACCTGGCGCAAAGCTGGATAGAAGACGAAAAGGGCAACAAAATCAGCTCGCCATTGACGGTTCTGCCGCCGGTACAGCGCATTGATGCGATGATGAATGGTCAGGTAAAAGTCCAGGGAATGCCGGATATCAGCAAGTTACCTGCCGATCGTGAGAGCATGTTCTACTTTAATGTGCGTGAAATTCCGCCAAAATCGAACAAACCGAACACCCTGCAAATTGCGCTGCAAACGCGTATCAAACTGTTCTGGCGACCGAAGGCGCTGGCAGAAATCAACATGAGAGATCCGTGGCAGCACAAGGTGACTTTAACCCGCAATGGTCAGACCTTCACCGTTAATAACCCGACGCCGTATTACGTGATCCTCAGCAACGCCAGTACGCAGAAAAATGGTAATCCGGCAGCCGGGTTTACGCCGCTGGTGATGCCGCCGAAAACGTCCGCACCGCTGAATGTGAAGATGGACAGTGTGCCGGTGCTGACTTACGTCAACGACTACGGTGCGCGACTTTCGCTGATCTTTAAATGCAACGGCAATAATTGCCAGGTGGATGCAGAGCAGAGCCGCAAAGGCTGATGCCGGGAGAGTCTTATGAAATACACGTTTCTGGTGGGAACGGGGATTTTGCTCCTGAGCGGCTGGCTGACGGGCAACATGGCCGTCGCGGGAGAAAGTAAACAGGTGTCATTATCGTTGCGCGTTCTGGTGGATGGGCCACCGCCCTGTTCCGTGAAGGGGAGCAATGTTGAATTTGGCGATGTGTACATTAACAAAATTAATGGCACAAATTACCGCACGACGGGTGCGCTTTATACCCTGAACTGCGGTAACAGGGCATCAGGTGTTGATGATCTGCGGATGCAGCTTAAAGGCACCACCACCGTGATTAACGGGGAAACGGTCATTGCGACGCAAATTTCAGGCCTGGGTATCCGTATTGAAAACGGTGCCGATAACTCCCTGTTTAAAGTCGGTGAAGGTAACTGGTCTGACTTCAATGTTAACCAGTTGCCCGGTCTCAAAGCGGTGCCGGTAAAACAGAGCGGAGTGCAGCTTACGCCAGCGGAATTTAACGCCAGTATGACGATGGTGGTGGATTACCAGTGAAAAAACTCTCATTCCTTTTACTCTGCGTCTGTGGCGGCGTGGCCCAGGCAGCAAATGAAGACATCACCTTCCACGGTACGCTGGTGTCACCGCCTGTCTGTACCATCAGCGGGGGAAAGACCATCGAAGTGGAATTTCGCGATCTTATCATCGACAGCATCAACGGGGATTATGGTCGCAGGGAAGTGAACTATGACCTGAACTGTGACTCCGCAGTACGCGATCCCGACTGGATTATGACGCTCACCTGGACGGGAACGCAGACCGCGTACAACGACTCGGCTATCGAAACCGACGTTCCCGGCTTTGGTATTGAGCTTCAGCACGATGGTCAGCGTTTTAAGCTGAATACGCCGCTTGCCATTAACGCCACCGATTTTACGCAAAAGCCGAAGCTGGAGGCTGTACCCGTGAAGTCGGCCGATGCGGTGTTGAGTGATACCACGTTTTCGGCCTGGGCAACATTGCGGGTGGATTATCAATGAAGACAGGACGCATTTATTCGCTCGGCTACGCGCTGTTAGCTGGCCTGCTGCTGACGGGTAGCACTCGTACCCTGGCCGTGGACAACAACCTGCATTTTTCCGGCAACTTATTAAGCCGCTCCTGTACGCTGGTGGTTGATGGCGGAAATCTGGCAGAAGTGCATTTTCCTGCCATCAGCCGTCAGGATCTTGTGGTCGCCGGGGAGTCCCCGCGCGTTCCGGTGGTGTTTAAGCTGAAAGATTGTAAGGGGCCGGCGAGTTACCAGGTGCAGGTGACGCTTACCGGTACGGAAGACAGCGAGCAGCCGGGTTTTCTCGCGCTGGATACCACTTCAGCCGCTCAGGGCGTCGGGATTGGGCTGGAGACAACCGACGGTGTGCGGGTGTCGATTAACAACCCGACCGGGGCGAAATTTACGCTCAGCGACGGCAGTAATGATATTCATTTCAGGGCCTGGCTGCAGGCGAAAAGCGGTCGCGATGTCACGCTCGGTGATTTTACCGCCAGCCTGACGGCAACTTTTGAGTATATATAAGATGAAAAAAATACGATTACTGTTTTGCGCCATGCTGGTGCTGTGCTTTAGCCAGGGAGGCCAGGCTAAATTGGGTTCAACCTATGATAACGTGAAGATCTATTATGGCAGTATTGGGGTAAATGGAAAGATTTACTTCTATCTTGATTTGCTAACCACTACTGGAGTTTACCATGGGGAGTATTATCAGGATCGAGACTCTCGCGTCACTTTGGGAGATCTTCCTAATCGGTCATGGACGGGACCTGGAAACATCCCAGCCCCCAAAATAACGATCCGATCAGGAGATGATGCCTCCCTTTCTTTTTGTCCAGGTGTTAAAGAAGTTGATAAAGATATGCCCTGGGAATGTGGTGTTCTCACAATGACCATATCGGTCGACGGTGCGGCAGAAACGTGTCCGTGGTTGGTGGGTCTTAAGGCGGACACCAGGGCTACTGTATACCATAATTATCAACCGTTTTATGAATACTATTACGGCCCGACAACCTATACAACAACCTGCCCAGGCGAGCCATTAACAAATTATGATATCTCCTGGAGTGACAGCCGCGTTGTACACACCAGGGTTTTGAATCTGAAATCAACAGGGTCAGTGATTGAACAAAACTTATCGACCTACCTGATGAAAGATGGTCAGCTCTGCGATGGCAGTGGAACGGATGAACGCGCAGCCTATTGTCGCTTTGTAAATCAGTTGATTACCTTTACTGCTGAAGGATGTGATGACGCTAAAGTGACGGTGGCGCCTACGCAGCACCCTATTACCGATCGACAACTGCACGATATGTTAGTGCGTGTTGATACCAGTAGCAGGCAGCCAATAGACGCCACGTGCCGTTTCCAGTACGTATTGAATATGCTGTAGCGCCCTGGCCGGATAAGGCGTTCACGCCGCATCCGGCATTTCTTGTCGGATGCGATGCTGACGCATCTTATCCGACCTGCAAATTCTATATCCGGTTGTTGTCATTCAGGGCAACTCTGGCGGCAGCCACTCTTCCACTTCAATCAACACCAACAACGCCGCATCACCGCCATACTCTTTCGGTGCCTGGTGAAACGCCATGACATGCGGATGTTGCGCCAGCCACAGCGGCGTTTGCTGCTTCAAAATATGCTTCCCGTGACCATGCATCACACAGGCGCAAAACACATGCTCACGGCGGCAGGCGGCAATCAACGCGCCTAACTCTTGTTTGGCCTGAAGCTGCGTCAGACCATGCAGATCCAAAAACAGCTCCGGCGAATAATCGCCACGGCGCAGTTTCTTCGCCTCAAAATGACTCACATCCGGGCGAACATATTTCACCGGACCTTCGGTATTTAATAACGGCTGAAACTCATCGGAGAAATAATGGCTGGCATCAGCCTGCTCCTGAATCAACCGCTTGACCGGCACTTCGCTGACTTTTTTTCGTTGTGGACGATGGACAATCGTGTCCTGCTTAATTTTGCGAGTACCCGCCATCAACTGGCGAAACAGTGCCTGATCCTCCTCGCTGAGTGTTGTTTTCTTTTTCATTTATGCATCTCTATTTTAATTTTCCTACAGTTTACCCGACTCGCAGCGCAATCGAACGGTCAAAACATAATTTTCCTGCGTCATCGCCGCGTGAATGCTGATTTATCGTCATCTTCATGGCAAACTAGCCGCCGAAATTAATGCGACCATGCCCTGGAGGAATACGTGGATAAAATTTTCGTCGATGAAGCAGTAAATGAGCTGCAAACCATTCAGGACATGTTGCGCTGGTCGGTTAGCCGCTTCAGCGCGGCAAATATCTGGTACGGTCACGGCACAGACAACCCGTGGGACGAAGCTGTGCAACTGGTATTGCCATCGCTCTATCTGCCGCTGGATATTCCGGAAGATATGCGTAACGCCCGCCTGACCTCCAGCGAAAAACATCGTATTGTTGAGCGCGTGATCCGCCGCGTCAACGAACGCATTCCGGTGGCTTACCTGACCAACAAAGCCTGGTTCTGCGGCCATGAATTTTACGTCGATGAACGCGTACTGGTGCCACGTTCGCCGATTGGTGAACTGATCAACAATAAATTTGCCGGGCTTATCAGCAAACAACCGCAGCATATTCTGGATATGTGCACTGGCAGCGGATGCATTGCCATTGCCTGCGCTTATGCCTTCCCGGAAGCGGAAGTTGATGCGGTGGATATCTCTCCCGACGCGCTGGCGGTTGCCGAACAGAACATCGAAGAACACGGTTTGATCCATAACGTCATTCCGATTCGATCCGATCTGTTCCGTGACTTGCCGAAAGTGCAGTACGACCTGATCGTCACCAACCCGCCGTATGTCGATGCGGAAGATATGTCCGACCTGCCAAACGAATATCGTCACGAGCCGGAACTGGGCCTGGCATCTGGCACTGACGGCCTGAAACTGACGCGCCGCATTCTCGGTAACGCGGCAGATTACCTTGCTGATGATGGCGTGCTGATTTGTGAAGTGGGCAACAGCATGGTACATCTTATGGAACAATATCCGGATGTTCCGTTCACCTGGCTGGAGTTTGATAACGGCGGCGACGGTGTGTTTATGCTCACCAAAGCGCAGCTTGTTGCGGCGCGGGAACATTTTGGAATTTATAAAGATTAAGTAAACACGCAAACACAACAATAACGGAGCCGTGATGGCTGGAAACACAATAGGACAACTCTTTCGCGTAACCACCTTCGGCGAATCGCACGGGCTGGCGCTCGGCTGTATCGTCGATGGTGTGCCGCCAGGCATCCCGCTCACGGAAGCGGATCTGCAACACGATCTCGACCGTCGTCGCCCAGGGACATCGCGCTATACCACCCAGCGCCGCGAGCCGGATCAGGTCAAAATTCTCTCCGGCGTTTTTGAAGGCGTCACCACCGGCACCAGCATTGGCTTGTTGATCGAAAACACCGATCAGCGTTCTCAGGATTACAGCGCGATTAAGGACGTTTTCCGCCCAGGCCATGCCGATTACACCTACGAACAAAAATACGGCCTGCGCGATTATCGCGGCGGCGGACGCTCGTCCGCCCGCGAAACCGCCATGCGCGTTGCGGCAGGGGCGATTGCCAAAAAATATCTCGCTGAGAAATTTGGCATCGAAATTCGCGGCTGCCTGACCCAGATGGGTGATATTCCACTGGAAATCAAAGACTGGTCGCAGGTTGAGCAAAATCCATTCTTCTGCCCGGATCCGGACAAAATCGAAGCCTTAGATGAACTGATGCGTGCGCTGAAAAAAGAGGGCGACTCCATCGGTGCGAAAGTCACCGTTGTTGCCAGTGGCGTCCCCGCCGGGCTTGGCGAGCCGGTATTTGATCGCCTGGATGCCGACATCGCCCACGCGCTGATGAGCATCAACGCGGTGAAAGGCGTGGAAATTGGCGATGGTTTTGACGTGGTGGCGCTGCGCGGCAGCCAGAATCGCGACGAAATCACCAAAGAAGGTTTTCAGAGCAACCACGCAGGCGGCATTCTTGGTGGCATCAGCAGCGGGCAGCAAATCATTGCCCATATGGCGCTGAAACCGACCTCCAGCATTACCGTGCCGGGGCGTACCATTAACCGCTTTGGCGAAGAAGTCGAGATGATCACCAAAGGCCGTCACGATCCCTGTGTCGGGATCCGCGCGGTGCCGATCGCTGAAGCGATGCTGGCGATCGTTTTGATGGATCACCTGTTACGGCAACGGGCGCAAAATGCCGATGTGAAGACTGATATTCCACGCTGGTAAAACATGAACAAAACCGCGATTGCGCTGCTGGCTCTGCTTGCCAGTAGCGCCAGCCTGGCAGCGACGCCGTGGCAAAAAATAACCCAACCTGTGCCGGGTAGCGCACAATCGATAGGCAGTTTTTCCAATGGCTGTATCGTCGGTGCTGACACGCTGCCGATACACTCCGAACATTATCAGGTGATGCGTACCGACCAGCGCCGCTATTTCGGACACCCGGATCTGGTGATGTTTATTCAGCGTCTGAGTAGCCAGGTGAACAATCTGGGCATGGGTACGGTGCTGATTGGCGATATGGGGATGCCCGCTGGTGGGCGTTTCAACGGCGGTCACGCCAGCCACCAGACCGGACTGGATGTTGATATCTTCTTGCAACTGCCGAAAACACGCTGGACCTCCGCGCAGCTCTTGCGCCCGCAAGCACTGGACTTAGTTTCCCGCGACGGTAAACACGTTGTTCCGACGCTGTGGAAGCCAGAAATTTTCAGCTTGATCAAACTCGCCGCCCAGGACAAAGACGTCACGCGCATTTTTGTTAATCCGGCGATTAAACAACAACTTTGCCTTGATGCGGGCACCGATCGCGACTGGTTGCGCAAAGTGCGACCCTGGTTCCAGCATCGCGCGCATATGCATGTACGATTACGTTGTCCTGCCGATAGTCTGGAGTGTGAAGATCAACCTTTACCGCCGCCGGGCGATGGCTGCGGGGCAGAACTGCAAAGCTGGTTTGAACCACCGAAACCAGGAACAACCAAGCCTGAGAAGAAGACACCGCCTCCGTTGCCGCCTTCCTGCCAGGCGCTACTGGATGAGCACGTGATCTAATGGAAACGTTTAATAGCCTGTTTATGGTCTCCCCGCTATTGCTGGGCGTTCTCTTTTTTGTCGCCATGCTGGCGGGATTTATTGACTCGATTGCCGGTGGCGGTGGGTTACTTACCATTCCGGCGTTAATGGCGGCGGGGATGTCTCCCGCTAACGCGCTGGCAACCAATAAACTGCAAGCCTGCGGCGGCTCTATTTCCGCCACTATCTACTTTATTCGCCGCAAAGTGGTTAGTTTAAGCGATCAGAAACTCAATATCGCCATGACCTTTGTCGGCTCAATGAGCGGCGCACTGCTGGTGCAATACGTTCAGGCTGATGTCTTACGGCAGATTTTGCCCATTCTGGTAATTTGTATCGGCCTCTATTTCTTGCTGATGCCAAAGCTGGGAGAAGAAGATCGCCAGCGCCGGATGTACGGCCTACCTTTCGCGTTAATTGCTGGTGGTTGTGTCGGTTTTTACGATGGATTCTTTGGCCCGGCTGCCGGATCGTTTTACGCGCTGGCCTTCGTTACGCTGTGCGGATTCAACCTCGCCAAAGCCACGGCTCACGCTAAATTACTTAACGCAACGTCAAACATAGGCGGTTTGCTGCTGTTTATTCTCGGCGGCAAAGTGATTTGGGCGACAGGATTCGTGATGCTGGTGGGGCAGTTCCTCGGTGCGCGCATGGGTTCAAGACTGGTGTTGAGCAAAGGACAAAAGCTGATCCGCCCGATGATCGTTATTGTATCGGCAGTGATGAGTGCCAAATTACTTTATGATAGCCACGGACAGGAGATCCTCCACTGGTTGGGGATGAACTAATGAACAGTACACACCACTATGAGCAGTTGATTGAAATTTTTAATAGCTGCTTTGCCGATGAATTTAATACCCGTCTGATTAAAGGCGACGACGAACCGATCTATCTTCCTGCTGATGCGGAAATACCGTTTAACCGAATCGTCTTTGCTCATGGTTTTTATGCCAGCGCAATTCATGAGATTTCGCACTGGTGTATTGCCGGGAAAGCGCGCCGTGAACTGGTTGATTTCGGCTACTGGTATTGCCCGGACGGACGCGATGCCCAAACGCAAAGCCAGTTTGAAGATGTTGAAGTTAAGCCGCAGGCGCTGGACTGGTTGTTCTGCGTGGCGGCGGGATATCCGTTTAACGTTAGCTGCGACAATCTGGAAGGCGACTTCGAACCGGATCGCGTGGTGTTCCAGCGACGCGTACATGCGCAGGTGATGGATTATCTGGCAAACGGTATTCCCGAACGTCCGGCACGCTTCATAAACGCATTACAAAATTATTATCACACGCCGGAAATTACGGCGGAACAGTTCCCGTGGCCAGAAGAGCTCAACTGAAGCCAGCGCCACGTTTTACAATGAGGAAAGAAGATGATCGCGGAGTTTGAATCACGCATTCTGGCATTAATCGACGGTATGGTTGACCATGCCAGTGATGATGAGTTGTTTGCCAGTGGATATTTGCGTGGCCACCTGACGTTAGCCATCGCAGAACTGGAAAGTGGTGATGACCACTCCGCCCAGGCTGTGCATACAACCGTTAGCCAGAGTCTGGAAAAAGCCATTGGCGCCGGTGAATTGTCGCCGCGTGACCAGGCGCTGGTTACCGATATGTGGGAAAACCTGTTTCAGCAGGCGTCACAGCAGTAAGTTGTTGGCGTCTGGAGCACCATGCCTGATGCGACGCTTGCCGCGTCTTATCAGGCCTACATGTTACCGTAGGTCGGATAAGGCGTTCACGCCGCATCCGACAAACAATGCCAAAGCTGATTACCCGGCCTTCACCATTTTACCTTTCAACAATTTCCGTACCCATAACCGATTCGGATTTAACGCCGCCAGCGTACTGGCATCCATCGGAATCGGTTCGTCGCTCATCTGCGCCGCCAGAATTTCGGCACACAGCGGGGCAGAACACAAACCACGCGAACCCAAAGCTGCAAGCATAAACAGATCGTCATAAACCGGCGCGCTTACCGCCTCATCTTTCTGTTCCGCCAGCGAGGCATATTCCGCGAGCGTTGCGTCATAATCGGGAACATTGCCCACCATAGGCAGATGATCGCGGGTGGCACAACGTACACCGCAACGCGCCTCTTTATCACTGACATCGACTTCTGTCGTCCATTTCGCCTGCGGGAAACAATCAATCAACCGCTGGCGATTCTGCTGCTGATCATCTTCACTGTACGTCGTATCTTCACTACCGCGATGGTAACTGGCGCCAATACAATGATGCTGATTTGCCGGATTTTGCGGCGTGAGATAACCGTCATAACACAGCACCTGCTTCAGTTTCGCCAGTTCCGGTGTTGTCGGAATATGGCTAACCTGACCGGCAACTGAATACACCGGCAGAGGCGATGTTTGGCTGAAACGGCTAATTTGATGTCCGTTCGCCAGTACCACCACACTATGCGTCGCTTGCTTATCACCTGCAAAATTCAGCAACCAACAGTCATCCTTATGGGATAAGTCCTGTAACTGGTGTTGATAACGAATCTGTAAACCTTGCTGTTGCGCCAGTTCCAGCACATTACGGGTCAGTTCTGCCGGGCACAACCAGCCACCTTGCGGATATGTAATACCGCCGCAATTTGTTACTACACCTGTAACGCCTTCAACCTCATTCGCCCCGACTGCAACAGCCAGATCTGCGGGTAAATCCATCGACAGCATCTGCGCGATTTTATGCTGGCTTTTCTCATCCCAGCCTAACTGCGTGACGCCGCACCAGTCATGATCAAATTTAACGGGCAATAAATCGTAAAGCCGACGAGCAAAAGTAAACGCATTAGAGAAAAAGCGGTTCAGCGCCTCATCATGTTTGCTTAATAACGGATACAGCGCCCCCTGGCGATTGCCGGAAGCACCCAGTGCAGGGGCATCATCCGCGCAATAAAGCGTTACCTGCCAGTCGCGACGCAACAGCGCCAGAGACAATAACGCGCTGGCGATGCCGCCGCCGATAACTGCGGCTTCCCGTTTGCTGCTGCCTGTACGGTTAAACCACGGCGTGGAGGAGGGGAGTGGTAATGTCTGTTCCATTACGCCACAAAGCATTTCCCGTTTTCGCCCAAAGCCCTTACGCTTTTGCATTGTGAATCCGGCTTCCTGCAAACCGCGACGGACAAATCCGGCAGAAGTGAAGGTCGCCAGCGTGCCGCCAGGACGCGCCAGACGCGCCATGGCATTAAACAGGTTTTGCGTCCACATATCCGGGTTTTTCGCGGGCGCAAAGCCGTCCAGAAACCAGGCATCCACTTTTTGATTCAGCGAATCGTCCAGTTGGCTGGTCAGTTCGTTAATGTCGCCAAACCATAAATCCAGCGTTACGCGTCCTTCATCGAGCAATAAACGATGGCAACCGGGTAAGGGTAAAGGCCACTGCGCCTGGAGTTGTTCCGCCCACGGCGCCAGTTCCGGCCAGTGTTGATGCGCTAACGCTAAATCAGCACGGGTGAGGGGAAATTTCTCAAAACTAATGAAATGCAATCGCTGCAATTGTGCCTGCGGATGCGCCTGGCGAAACTGATCAAATGCCTGCCACAGCGTCAGGAAGTTTAATCCGGTGCCGAAGCCGCTCTCAGCTACCACAAACAGAGGATGTGGATGAGCAGGAAAACGTGCCTCTAATTGGTTACCCCCCAGAAAGACATAACGCGTCTCTTCCAGTCCGTTATCGTTGGAAAAATAGACATCGTCAAAATCTCGGGAAACAGGTGTACCCTCAGCATTAAATTCGAGGTTGGCAGGTTGTATTGCGTAGTGTTTCACGTAAGTTACTCGTCTTACAGGCGGTGGCTCGATCTTAGCGATGTGTGTCAGGCTGCGCAAATTTCTCTATAAATTGTCTGATCGGACTTGTTCGGCGTACAAGTGTACGCTATTGTGCATTCGAAACTTACTCTATGTGCGACTTACAGAGGTATTGAATGAAACGTGCAGTGATTACTGGCCTGGGCATTGTTTCCAGCATCGGTAATAACCAGCAGGAAGTCCTGGCATCTCTGCGTGAAGGACGTTCAGGGATCACTTTCTCTCAGGAGCTGAAGGATTCCGGCATGCGTAGCCACGTCTGGGGCAACGTAAAACTGGATACCACTGGCCTCATTGACCGCAAAGTTGTGCGCTTTATGAGCGACGCATCCATCTATGCATTCCTTTCTATGGAGCAGGCAATTGCAGATGCTGGCCTCTCTCCGGAAGCTTACCAGAATAACCCGCGCGTTGGCCTGATTGCAGGTTCCGGCGGCGGTTCCCCGCGTTTCCAGGTGTTCGGCGCTGACGCAATGCGTGGCCCGCGCGGCCTGAAAGCGGTTGGCCCGTATGTGGTCACCAAAGCGATGGCATCTGGCGTTTCTGCCTGCCTCGCCACACCGTTTAAAATTCACGGTGTTAACTACTCCATCAGCTCCGCGTGTGCGACTTCCGCACACTGTATCGGTAACGCAGTCGAGCAGATCCAACTGGGCAAACAAGATATCGTGTTTGCTGGCGGCGGCGAAGAGCTGTGTTGGGAAATGGCGTGTGAATTCGACGCAATGGGTGCGCTGTCTACCAAATACAACGACACCCCGGAAAAAGCCTCCCGTACTTATGACGCTCATCGTGATGGTTTCGTTATCGCTGGCGGCGGTGGTATGGTCGTGGTGGAAGAGCTGGAACACGCTCTGGCACGTGGCGCCCACATCTACGCTGAAATCGTTGGCTACGGCGCAACGTCTGATGGCGCAGATATGGTTGCTCCGTCTGGTGAAGGTGCGGTTCGCTGCATGAAGATGGCGATGCACGGCGTTGATACCCCAATCGACTACCTGAACTCTCACGGTACTTCAACTCCGGTTGGCGACGTGAAAGAGCTGGCGGCTATCCGTGAAGTGTTCGGCGATAAGAGCCCTGCGATTTCTGCAACCAAAGCAATGACCGGTCACTCACTGGGCGCGGCGGGTGTGCAGGAAGCTATCTACTCTCTGCTGATGCTGGAACACGGCTTTATCGCCCCGAGCATCAACATTGAAGAGCTGGACGAACAGGCGGCGGGTCTGAACATCGTGACCGAAACAACCGATCGCGAACTGACTACCGTTATGTCTAACAGCTTCGGCTTCGGCGGCACCAACGCCACGCTGGTAATGCGTAAGCTGAAAGATTAATAGATAGAGTCGGTCGGATAAAACGCGTCAGCGTCGCATCCGACACTAACGCAAAAGGGAGCCTGATGGTTCCCTTTTTCACATCATTGACAATTGCCGCCTGTTCCAGGCAAACTTCCCGCTTTGTCGATTTCCTTCTGAAAAGACGTAAGCGTTAAATCCTGCCAACGCACCGTAACCCTGAAACCAGAGAGATGAGACGGGGAAATTCCTCGCCTTGCGCTGCATTCTGGAGTAATGCATGACTGCTGTAAGCCAAACAGAAACACGATCTTCTGCCAATTTTTCACTCTTTCGTATCGCCTTTGCGGTTTTTCTAACTTACATGACCGTAGGGTTACCGTTGCCGGTTATCCCGCTGTTTGTTCATCATGAACTGGGCTATGGCAACACCATGGTCGGGATTGCCGTCGGCATTCAGTTTCTGGCTACGGTGCTGACGCGTGGCTACGCCGGGCGGCTGGCCGATCAATATGGCGCAAAACGTTCGGCGCTTCAGGGGATGTTAGCTTGTGGTCTGGCTGGCGGCGCGCTGCTGCTGGCGGCGCTTTTACCCGTCTCTGCACCGATTAAATTTGCTCTGCTGGTCGTTGGGCGTTTAATTCTTGGTTTTGGTGAAAGTCAGTTACTGACGGGGGCTTTGACATGGGGATTAGGCATTGTCGGACCGAAACACTCCGGTAAAGTGATGTCCTGGAACGGAATGGCCATTTACGGCGCACTGGCAGTCGGTGCACCGCTTGGCTTACTGATTCATAGCCATTATGGTTTTGCCGCACTGGCGCTTACTACAATGGCATTGCCGTTACTGGCGTGGGTCTGCAATGGCACAGTACGCAAAGTACCGGCAATGACGGGAGAACGCCCATCGCTGTGGAGCGTTATCGGGCTTATCTGGAAACCAGGACTAGGTCTGGCGCTTCAGGGGGTTGGCTTTGCGGTTATCGGGACTTTTGTTTCGCTCTACTTTGCCAGCAAAGGATGGGCGATGGCGGGCTTTACGCTCACAGCCTTTGGCGGCGCCTTTGTCGTTATGCGCGTGATGTTTGGCTGGATGCCAGATCGTTTTGGCGGCGTAAAAGTGGCGATTGTCTCTCTGCTGGTGGAAACGATAGGCTTGTTGTTGCTCTGGCAGGCGCCGGCCGCGTGGGTCGCATTAGCGGGTGCGGCGTTAACCGGAGCAGGGTGTTCGCTTATTTTCCCTGCGCTGGGTGTGGAAGTGGTTAAACGTGTTCCTTCCCAGGTTCGCGGTACTGCGCTCGGCGGCTATGCCGCGTTTCAGGATATCGCCCTCGGCGTTTCCGGGCCGCTGGCGGGAGTGCTGGCGACCTCGTTTGGCTACTCTTCGGTATTTCTTGCTGGGGCGATATCGGCGGTGCTGGGGATTATCGTGACGATACTGTCGTTTCGCCGGTGTTAACTCACCAGCCAAACCAACATCACAACGATGACGACGAATAATATCCACAAGCTGGGGCGCATTGACATTTTTTGTATCGTGTCAATGAATGGGGTAAAGGGATTGAACAGCGGTTGAATATTACGCGGTTCAATGCCTTTCACCCGCCGCTGATAGAGCTGGTTAAGGATATCCTCGGCCTGTGCAGAAGTCAGGGCTGAATGCGTAGAAAGGCCATACTTTTGCTCAACATAGGTCGATAATACCGTCAGCTCGCTGGCATCCAGTGGCTGTTTTAGCGCCATCTGGAGCGACTCCAGCGTCGGTGTGTGTTGCTGACTTAACGCCTGACGCGCCTGTAACCAGGTGACGAGATGGTTAAACTGTTTCGCCGGAATCAACTCGCCATCTTTCACCCCTGAAAGTTCCAGCATCGATTGCCAGATCTGTTTACTGGGTTCCCCCGTGGCTGCCGCGAGTTTTGTGACCAGTTGCTTGAGAGTATTGTGCTCTGCTGGTAATAAAGGTCGCTCGGTCGCCTGGCGCTGTTGCGGCTGTGGGATAACCATCTTCCCTTCTTGTAGCAGAGTCAGGACGGTTTTTAATTGCTCCGGTGAGAGTTGATTCAGAGGTGTCTGGCCAAAATTATGCCGGATATAATCCGTGACGGCCTGACGATTATTCCCCAGACGTAAATATTCCCCCAATTGAGCCAGAAGTTGGCGGACAGAATAACTTTTTTGCGCAGATAGCAGACGTTGCGCAAGGTTTTGTTCTGCGGCCGGGAAGTGGCGTGAAAGCAAAGGTGAATCACCCGGCAGACCGATATCGTGCTTTATATTGGCCCACAATTCCGCTCTCTGCTGTTGCGTCAGCGAAGTTATTTTGGTCATCAAACTTTCCAACGCGGTACGTTGCAAGCTGGATAAAGGTTGATTACCTGCGCCAGACGACAGGTTATCCCCCTGCCCTGGTGGTTGCGCAGGAGGAAGGCCTGAAAGAGGTTGTATCATTATGTATCCTTATACCTGAAATCATCGCAAGTATGCCTGGCCGCGAGATTATGGCACACTTATCCGGTTAACTCTCGTTCTCATACAGGTAGCACAAACGTGAAAATCCTTGTTGATGAAAATATGCCTTATGCCCGCGAATTATTTAGCCGTCTGGGTGAGGTGAAAGCGGTTCCGGGGCGTCCAATTCCAGTCGCTGAACTGGATGATGCAGATGCGCTGATGGTGCGTTCAGTCACAAAAGTGAACGCGTCGCTGCTGACGGGGAAACCGATAAAATTTGTTGGCACTGCCACGGCAGGGACAGACCATGTTGATGAGGCATGGTTGAAGCAGGTGGGGATTGGTTTTTCTGCGGCACCTGGCTGTAATGCGATTGCGGTAGTGGAATACGTTTTCTCGTCATTGCTGATGCTTGCCGAACGCGATGGATTTTCACTGCATGACCGTACCGTGGGGATCGTGGGCGTCGGTAATGTCGGTCGTCGATTACAGGCGCGGCTGGAGGCGTTGGGGATTAAAACTTTGCTTTGCGATCCGCCACGCGCCGATCGTGGGGATGAGGGGAATTTCCGTTCTCTTGATGAGCTGGTTCAGCACGCAGATGTTCTGACTTTCCATACACCGCTCTTTAAAGATGGGCCGTACAAAACGCTACATCTGGCGGATGAAAAACTGATCCGTAGCCTTAAACCTGGAGCGATCCTGATTAACGCCTGCCGTGGCGCAGTCGTCGATAATACCGCCCTGCTGACCTGTCTGAACGAAGGTCAGAAATTAAGCGTGGTGCTGGATGTCTGGGAAGGCGAACCGGAACTCAACGTGGAACTGTTGAAGAAAGTGGATATCGGCACGCCGCATATTGCCGGTTATACCCTAGAAGGAAAAGCGCGCGGTACTACGCAAGTGTTTGAAGCCTATAGCAAGTTTATTGGTCATGAACAACACGTTGCGCTGGATACATTGCTGCCAACGCCAGAGTTTGGTCGCATTACGCTGCATGGCTCGCTCGATCAGCCAACGCTGAAAAGGCTGGTGCATTTGGTGTATGATGTGCGCCGCGATGACGCACCGCTGCGTAAAGTCGCCGGAATACCGGGTGAGTTTGATAAACTGCGCAAAAACTACCTTGAGCGCCGTGAATGGTCGTCTCTGTATGTGATCTGTGATGACGCCAGCGCGGCGGCATTACTGTGTAAACTGGGTTTTAACGCCGTTCATCATCCGGCACGTTAATCTCTTCTTCATGCTCTCTGCTGTAATATCGGCAGGGAGTTTTGCTATTTCTGGAGTAAACCACCATGTCTGAAGGCTGGAACATTGCCGTCCTGGGCGCAACTGGCGCTGTGGGCGAAGCCCTGCTTGAAACGCTGGCTGAACGTCAGTTCCCGGTTGGGGAAATTTATGCACTGGCACGTAACGAAAGCGCAGGCGAACAACTGCGCTTTGGTGGTAAGACAATCACCGTGCAGGATGCCGCTGAATTCGACTGGACGCAGGCGCAACTGGCATTTTTTGTCGCAGGCAAAGAAGCGACCGCTGCCTGGGTTGAAGAAGCGACCAACGCGGGTTGTCTGGTGATCGACAGCAGCGGATTGTTTGCTCTCGAACCCGACGTACCGCTGGTGGTGCCGGAAGTAAACCCGTTTGTACTGACCGATTACCGCAACCGGAATGTCATCGCCGTACCGGACAGCCTGACCAGCCAGTTACTGGCGGCACTGAAACCGTTAATCGATCAAGGAGGTTTGTCTCGTATCAGCGTCACCAGCCTGATTTCTGCCTCCGCCCAGGGTAAAAAAGCGGTCGATGCGTTAGCGGGGCAGAGCGCGAAACTGCTGAACGGTATTCCGATTGATGAAGAAGATTTCTTTGGGCGTCAGCTGGCGTTCAACATGCTGCCCTTATTGCCGGATCGCGAAGGTAGCGTGCGCGAAGAACGCCGTATCGTCGATGAAGTGCGCAAAATCATGCAGGACGAAGGACTGATGATCTCGGCAAGTGTTGTTCAGGCACCGGTATTTTACGGTCATGCCCAGATGGTCAATTTTGAAGCACTGCGTCCGCTGGCGGCAGAAGAAGCGCGTGATGCGTTTGCTCAAAGCGAAGATATTGAGCTTTCTGAAGAGAATGAATTTCCAACGCAGGTGGGCGATGCTTCCGGGTCGCCGCATCTTTCTGTTGGTTGCGTGCGTAATGACTATGGTATGCCGGAGCAAATTCAGTTCTGGTCGGTGGCTGATAACGTTCGCTTTGGCGGCGCATTGATGGCAGTGAAGATCGCTGAAAAACTGGTGCAGGAGTACCTGTACTAATGTCCGACCAGCAACAACCGCCAGTTTATAAAATTGCGCTGGGCATTGAGTACGACGGCAGCAGATATTACGGCTGGCAACGGCAGAACGAAGTTCGCAGCGTGCAGGAGAAGCTGGAAAAGGCGCTCTCGCAGGTGGCGAACGAACCGATCACCGTCTTCTGCGCCGGGCGTACCGACGCAGGCGTACACGGCACCGGGCAGGTTGTGCATTTCGAAACGACCGCGCAGCGCAAAGACGCTGCGTGGACGTTGGGCGTAAATGCGAATTTACCTGGTGACATCGCCGTGCGTTGGGTTAAAGCTGTACCCGATGATTTTCATGCCCGATTTAGCGCCACGGCTCGCCGTTATCGCTACATCATCTACAATCATCGGCTGCGCCCGGCAGTGCTGAGTAAAGGGGTAACCCACTTTTACGAACCGCTGGACGCCGAACGGATGCATCGGGCTGCACAATGTCTGCTGGGCGAGAATGATTTCACCTCGTTTCGCGCGGTGCAATGTCAGTCCCGAACGCCGTGGCGCAACGTTATGCATATCAACGTCACGCGTCACGGTCCTTATGTGGTGGTGGATATCAAAGCGAATGCCTTTGTACACCATATGGTGAGGAATATTGTAGGCAGCCTGATGGAAGTCGGTGCCCACAACCAGCCAGAGAGCTGGATAGCAGAGCTGTTGGCGGCAAAGGACAGAACGCTGGCGGCAGCAACGGCGAAAGCGGAAGGACTGTATCTGGTTGCGGTGGATTACCCTGACCGGTTTGATCTTCCAAAGCCGCCAATGGGCCCGCTATTTCTGGCGGACTAACGAGAATAATGCTCTGAACATTTCAGGCCGTAGCCAACGCAGTTACGGCCTGAAAGAGTAAGAGCAAAAGGCATAGGCAATTATGGACCTGATTTATTTCCTCATCGATTTTATCCTGCACATTGATGTGCATCTGGCGGAGCTGGTCGCAGAGTATGGCGTCTGGGTTTATGCCATCCTGTTTTTGATTTTGTTCTGTGAAACCGGTCTGGTGGTGACACCGTTTCTGCCGGGAGATTCGCTGCTGTTTGTCGCTGGAGCACTGGCTTCGCTTGAAACCAACGATCTCAATGTTCATATGATGGTCGTACTGATGTTAATTGCCGCGATTGTTGGTGATGCAGTTAACTACACCATCGGACGGTTGTTCGGTGAAAAATTATTCAGTAATCCGAACTCGAAAATTTTCCGGCGTAGCTATCTCGACAAAACGCATCAGTTTTATGAGAAACACGGTGGCAAAACCATTATTCTCGCCCGTTTTGTGCCGATCGTCAGAACGTTCGCCCCGTTCGTTGCGGGGATGGGCCACATGTCGTACCGTCATTTCGCCGCTTACAATGTGATCGGCGCGCTGTTATGGGTACTGCTTTTTACCTACGCAGGCTATTTCTTCGGTACAATCCCAATGGTTCAGGATAACCTTAAACTGCTGATCGTCGGGATTATTGTGGTTTCCATATTGCCGGGCGTCATCGAAATTATCCGTCACAAACGCGCTGCGGCACGCGCCGCAAAATAAAGTAACTCGGCGGTTCGACCACTTTTTTATCCAAAGTTTCGGGCTGTTATGTTTTAATGTGCAACATTGATGGTCTGTTGGGGGCAAAAATGGCATTATGCGTCCCCAAAGATAAAACTGGCATCGAACCAGGTTCAGACAGAAAGGTCCCTAATGAGCTGGATTGAACGAATTAAAAGCAACATTACTCCCACCCGCAAGGCAAGCATTCCTGAAGGTGTGTGGACTAAGTGTGATAGCTGCGGTCAGGTTTTATACCGTGCAGAGCTGGAACGTAATCTTGAGGTCTGTCCGAAGTGTGACCATCACATGCGTATGACGGCGCGTAATCGCCTGCATAGCCTGTTAGATGAAGGAAGCCTTGTGGAGCTGGGTAGCGAGCTTGAGCCGAAAGATGTGCTGAAGTTCCGTGACTCCAAAAAGTATAAAGATCGTCTGGCATCAGCACAGAAAGAAACCGGCGAAAAAGACGCGCTGGTCGTAATGAAAGGCACCCTGTATGGAATGCCGGTCGTTGCTGCTGCCTTCGAATTTGCCTTTATGGGCGGTTCAATGGGATCCGTAGTGGGTGCTCGTTTTGTGCGTGCCGTTGAGCAGGCGCTGGAAGACAACTGCCCGCTGATCTGCTTTTCCGCCTCTGGTGGCGCACGTATGCAAGAGGCGCTGATGTCGCTGATGCAGATGGCGAAAACCTCTGCGGCGCTGGCGAAAATGCAAGAGCGCGGTCTGCCGTACATTTCCGTGCTGACCGATCCGACCATGGGCGGTGTTTCTGCAAGTTTCGCGATGCTTGGCGATCTCAATATTGCTGAACCGAAAGCGTTGATCGGCTTTGCCGGCCCGCGTGTTATTGAACAGACCGTTCGCGAAAAACTGCCGCCGGGATTCCAGCGCAGTGAGTTCCTGATCGAAAAAGGCGCGATCGACATGATCGTCCGTCGTCCGGAAATGCGCCTGAAACTGGCGAGCATTCTGGCGAAGCTGATGAATCTGCCAGCGCCAAATCCTGAAGCGCCACGTGAAGGCGAAGTGGTGCCACCAGCACCGGATCAGGAACCTGAGGCCTGATAACTGATAAGGGCAGGGCCGCTGGCTCTGCCCTTTTGCTATTATCCCCGTAATGAATCAGCGGATACCATGATTATCAAACGCACACCTCAAGCCGCGTCGCCTTTGGCTTCGTGGCTTTCTTATCTGGAAAACCTGCACAGTAAGACTATCGATCTCGGCCTTGAGCGCGTAAGCCAGGTGGCAGCGCATCTCGGCGTTCTGAAACCAGCACCGTTTGTGTTTACCGTTGCAGGTACGAATGGCAAAGGCACAACCTGCCGCACGCTGGAATCGATACTCATGGCGGCAGGGTACAAAGTGGGGGTTTACAGTTCGCCGCATCTGGTGCGTTATACCGAGCGCGTTCGTGTACAGGGTCAGGAACTACCAGAATCGGCTCACACCGCCTCTTTTGCTGAGATTGAATCGGCACGCGGTGATATTTCCCTGACCTATTTTGAATACGGCACGTTGTCGGCGCTGTGGCTGTTTAAACAGGCGCAACTTGATGTGGTAATTCTGGAAGTGGGGCTGGGTGGTCGTCTGGATGCCACCAATATTGTCGATGCTGATGTGGCTGTGGTGACCAGCATTGCGCTGGATCATACCGACTGGCTGGGGCCAGATCGCGAAAGCATTGGCCGCGAGAAAGCGGGGATCTTCCGCAGTGAAAGACCGGCGATCGTTGGTGAACCTGAAATGCCGTACACCATCGCCGATGTAGCGCATGAGAAGGGCGCACTGTTGCGACGTCGAGGCGTAGAGTGGAATTATTTCGTCAGCGACCATGGCTGGTCGTTTACTGACGCAAACGGTACGCTGGAAAACCTGCCGTTACCGCTTGTCCCACAACCGAATGCCGCAACGGCGCTGGCTGCGCTGCGTGCCAGCGGTCTGGAGGTCAGTGAACAGGCAATTCGCGATGGCATTGCCAGCGCAATTTTGCCGGGACGTTTCCAGATTGTGAGCGAGTCGCCACGCGTCATTTTTGATGTCGCCCATAATCCCCATGCGGCAGAATATCTTACCGGGCGTATGAAAGCGTTACCGAAAAACGGGCGCGTACTGGCAGTAATCGGTATGCTACATGATAAAGATATTGCTGGTACATTGGCCTGGTTGAAAAGCGTGGTGGATGACTGGTATTGTGCGCCACTGGAAGGGCCGCGCGGTGCCACGGCAGAACAACTGCTTGAGCATTTGGGTAACGGCAAATCATTTGATAGCGTTGCGCAGGCATGGGATGCCGCAATGGCAGACGCTAAACCGGAAGATACCGTGCTGGTGTGTGGTTCATTCCACACGGTCGCACATGTCATGGAAGTGATTGACGCGAGGAGAAGCGGTGGCGAGTAAGTTTCAGAATCGGTTAGTTGGCACAATAGTGCTGGTGGCGCTGGGAGTGATTGTGCTGCCAGGGCTGCTGGACGGGCAGAAAAAACATTATCAGGATGAGTTCGCGGCAATCCCGCTGGTGCCTAAAGCGGGCGATCGTGATGAGCCTGATATGATGCCAGCCGCTACCCAGGCATTGCCGACACAGCCGCCGGAAGGGGCTGCAGAGGAGGTGCGTGCGGGCGATGCTGCGGCACCTTCGCTCGATCCGGCAATCATTGCAGCCAATAATACCGAGTTTGAACCGGAACCTGCACCGGTCGCTCCGCCGAAGCCGAAACCGGTGGAACCGCCTAAACCGAAAGTGGAAGCACCTGCGCCGAAGCCAGAACCGAAACCGGTCGTGGAGGAAAAAGCTGCACCAACGGGTAAAGCGTATGTTGTGCAACTGGGTGCGCTGAAAAATGCCGACAAAGTGAATGAGATTGTTGGTAAATTGCGCGGTGCGGGATACCGGGTTTATACGTCGCCGTCAACGCCAGTACAGGGTAAAATCACCCGTATTCTGGTTGGGCCGGATGCCTCGAAAGAGAAGCTGAAAGGCTCGCTGGGTGAGCTGAAGCAACTTTCTGGCTTAAGCGGCGTGGTAATGGGCTATACGCCGAATTAATACGGTTTGGCCTGATGCGACGCTGGCGCGTCTTATCAGGCCTACGCAGGGGTAGAACCGTAGGTCGGATAAGGCGTTCACGCCGCATCCGACAGCCGTTGCCTGATGCGACACTGGCGCGTCTTATCAGGCCTACGCAGGAGTAGAACCGTAGGTCGGATAAGGCGTTCACGCCGCATCCGACATGTATTGCCCGATGCCGCAAAGGCAAAAAAAACCGATGGCGTTGAATGTTTTTTCAGCGCCATTTTTATTGATGCGCGGGAAGGAAATCCCTACGCAAACGTTTTCTTTTTCTGTTAGAATGCGCCCCGAACAGGATGACAGGGCGTAAAATCGTGGGACACATATGGTCTGGATTGATTACGCCATAATCGCGGTGATTGCTTTTTCCTCTCTGGTTAGCCTGATCCGTGGCTTTGTTCGTGAAGCGTTATCGCTGGTGACATGGGGTTGTGCTTTCTTTGTCGCCAGTCATTACTACACTTACCTGTCAGTCTGGTTTACGGGCTTTGAAGACGAACTGGTTCGAAATGGGATTGCCATCGCGGTACTGTTTATTGCCACACTTATCGTTGGCGCTATCGTGAACTTCGTGATAGGCCAGCTAGTGGAGAAAACAGGGTTGTCAGGCACCGATCGGGTGCTGGGCGTCTGTTTCGGTGCGTTGCGTGGTGTGCTGATTGTTGCCGCCATTCTTTTCTTTCTTGACTCCTTTACCGGAGTGTCGAAAAGCGAAGACTGGAGCAAATCACAGCTGATTCCACAGTTCAGTTTTATCATCAGATGGTTTTTTGATTATCTGCAAAGCTCGTCAAGTTTCTTGCCCAGAGCGTAAGTGCTCTGAGATGTGGCTTAACGAGGAAAAAGACGTATGTGCGGTATTGTCGGTATCGCCGGTGTTATGCCGGTTAACCAATCGATTTATGATGCCTTAACGGTGCTTCAGCATCGCGGTCAGGATGCCGCCGGCATCATCACCATTGATGCCAATAACTGCTTCCGTTTGCGTAAAGCGAACGGGCTGGTGAGCGATGTATTTGAAGCTCGCCATATGCAGCGTTTACAGGGCAATATGGGCATTGGTCATGTGCGTTACCCTACGGCTGGCAGCTCCAGCGCCTCTGAAGCACAGCCGTTTTACGTTAACTCCCCGTATGGCATCACGCTTGCCCATAATGGCAATCTGACTAATGCTCACGAGTTGCGTAAAAAGCTGTTTGAAGAAAAACGCCGCCACATCAACACCACTTCCGACTCGGAAATTCTGCTCAATATCTTCGCCAGCGAACTGGACAACTTTCGCCATTATCCGCTGGAAGCCGACAACATTTTTGCTGCCATTGCCGCCACAAACCGCCTGATCCGTGGCGCGTATGCCTGTGTGGCGATGATTATCGGTCACGGTATGGTTGCTTTCCGCGATCCTAACGGCATTCGTCCGCTGGTGTTAGGAAAACGCGATATTGATGAGAATCGCACAGAATATATGGTCGCTTCTGAAAGCGTTGCGCTCGACACCCTGGGCTTTGAGTTCCTGCGTGATGTCGCACCGGGTGAAGCGATTTACATCACTGAAGATGGTCAGTTGTTTACCCGCCAGTGTGCCGATAATCCAGTCAGCAATCCATGCCTGTTTGAGTATGTTTACTTTGCCCGCCCGGACTCGTTCATCGACAAAATTTCCGTTTACAGCGCGCGTGTGAATATGGGAACGAAGCTTGGCGAAAAAATTGCCCGTGAATGGGAAGATCTGGATATCGACGTGGTTATTCCGATCCCGGAAACTTCCTGCGATATCGCACTGGAAATTGCTCGTATTCTGGGTAAACCGTACCGTCAGGGGTTTGTCAAAAATCGTTACGTTGGTCGCACCTTTATCATGCCGGGTCAGCAACTGCGTCGTAAGTCCGTGCGTCGTAAACTGAACGCTAACCGCGCCGAGTTCCGCGATAAAAACGTCCTGCTGGTCGATGACTCTATCGTCCGTGGCACCACCTCTGAGCAAATTATCGAGATGGCGCGTGAAGCCGGAGCGAAGAAAGTGTACCTCGCTTCTGCGGCACCGGAAATCCGCTTCCCGAACGTTTACGGTATTGATATGCCGAGCGCCACGGAGCTTATCGCCCACGGTCGTGAAGTAGATGAAATTCGCCAGATCATCGGTGCTGACGGTCTGATTTTCCAGGATCTGAACGATCTGATCGACGCCGTTCGCGCTGAAAACCCGGATATCCAGCAGTTTGAATGCTCGGTGTTCAACGGCGTCTACGTCACCAAAGATGTTGATCAGGGCTATCTCGATTTCCTCGATACTTTACGTAATGACGACGCCAAAGCAGTGCAACGTCAGAACGAAGTGGAAAATCTCGAAATGCATAACGAAGGATGATGCCTTCACGCAGGGTGCCGGTCTGGCACCCTGACTTGCAACTCCTGCCGAAATCCTGCAAAGTCTGCCTGCAAGTCTGACAGGGCAACTATTTATGAAACGACTCATTGTGGGCATCAGCGGTGCCAGCGGCGCGATTTATGGCGTGCGCTTATTACAGGTTCTGCGCGATGTCGCAGACGTTGAAACACATCTGGTGATGAGCCAGGCGGCACGCCAGACCTTATCCCTCGAAACGGATTTTTCCCTGCGCGAAGTGCAGGCATTAGCCGATGTCACGCACGATGCGCGCGATATTGCCGCCAGCATCTCTTCCGGTTCTTTCCAGACACTGGGGATGGTGATTTTACCCTGTTCAATCAAAACACTGTCCGGTATTGTCCATAGCTATACTGATGGCTTACTGACCCGTGCGGCAGATGTGGTGCTGAAAGAGCGTCGTCCGTTGGTGCTCTGCGTGCGTGAAACTCCGTTGCACTTAGGCCACCTGCGTTTAATGACTCAGGCGGCAGAAATCGGTGCGGTGATTATGCCTCCCGTTCCGGCGTTTTATCATCGCCCGCAATCCCTTGATGATGTGATAAATCAGACGGTTAACCGTGTTCTTGACCAGTTTGCGATAACCCTTCCTGAAGATCTCTTTGCCCGCTGGCAGGGCGCATAATTCCGCTGTTGCCCTGTTTCAGGGCAATTTTGCAACCGCGATCAAATCCTCGACATTTTGTTCCTGCCATTCAATCGAAACGCTGCGATTCAACCGCCATACCTGCTATCTTCAACTTTAGGACAATAGTGCAACGTCTTATTAACATATTTAACGTTGAATGTTAATGTTGCCGTCAAGATGGCATAAGACCTGCATGAAAGAGCCTGCAAACACACAACACAATACACAACATAAAAAAGCCATTTCACTTGAGGGTTATGTATGAAGAAGTCGATTCTCGCTCTGTCTTTGTTAGTCGGTATTTCCGCAGCGGCCTCCAGCTATGCGGCGCTACCGGAGACGGTACGTATCGGAACGGATACCACCTATGCACCGTTCTCATCGAAAGATGCCAAAGGTGACTTTGTTGGCTTTGATATCGATCTCGGTAACGAGATGTGCAAACGGATGCAGGTGAAATGTACCTGGGTTGCCAGTGACTTTGATGCGCTGATCCCCTCACTGAAAGCGAAAAAAATCGACGCCATTATTTCGTCGCTCTCCATTACTGATAAACGTCAGCAGGAGATTGCCTTCTCTGACAAGTTGTACGCCGCAGATTCTCGTTTGATTGCCGCCAAAGGTTCGCCGATCCAGCCGACGCTGGATTCACTGAAAGGTAAACATGTTGGCGTGCTGCAAGGCTCCACCCAGGAAGCGTATGCCAATGATAACTGGCGTAGTAAAGGCGTCGATGTGGTGGCCTATGCTAACCAGGATTTGGTCTATTCCGATCTGGATGCAGGCCGTCTGGATGCTGCTTTGCAGGACGAAGTCGCGGCCAGCGAAGGATTCCTCAAGCAACCTGCCGGTAAAGAGTTCGCCTTTGCTGGCTCATCAGTGAAAGACAAAAAATACTTCGGTGATGGTACAGGCGTAGGGCTACGTAAAGATGATGCCGAACTGAAAGCCGCTTTTGATAAGGCGCTTGGCGAACTGCGTCAGGACGGCACTTACGACAAGATGGCGAAAAAGTATTTCGACTTTAATGTCTACGGTGACTGATATGTCGCAGGGAAGCTGTACCTGATGGAATGATCATCATGGTGCACGCCAGGTTTGTTGCACTATCGTGGTGCATTAAAATGCATACTTAAGCATTTTTAATGGAAAATAATACGTCTAACAGGGCGGGATATTTTGCCTTGATGGTCAATTTTATGGCACGATAAGTGTAACAAACCTGTAAATATTCCCTATAAAAAGACTGTCAGTTGAGGACATTATGAAAAAACTGGTGCTATCGCTCTCTCTGGTTCTGGCCTTCTCCAGCGCAACTGCAGCGTTTGCTGCGATCCCGCAAAACATCCGCATCGGTACCGACCCGACCTATGCGCCATTTGAATCAAAAAATTCACAAGGCGAACTGGTTGGCTTCGATATCGATCTGGCGAAGGAGTTGTGCAAGCGCATCAATACGCAATGTACGTTTGTCGAAAACCCGCTGGATGCGTTAATCCCGTCCTTAAAAGCGAAGAAGATTGACGCCATCATGTCATCGCTTTCCATTACGGAAAAACGTCAGCAAGAAATTGCCTTCACCGACAAACTGTACGCTGCCGATTCTCGTCTGGTGGTGGCGAAAAATTCCGACATTCAGCCGACAGTCGAGTTGCTGAAAGGCAAGCGGGTAGGCGTATTGCAGGGCACCACCCAGGAGACATTTGGTAATGAACACTGGGCGCCCAAAGGCATTGAAATCGTCTCTTATCAGGGGCAGGACAACATTTATTCTGATCTGACTGCCGGACGTATTGATGCCGCGTTCCAGGATGAGGTCGCCGCCAGCGAAGGTTTTCTCAAACAACCCGTCGGTAAAGATTACAAATTCGGTGGCCCGTCTGTTAAAGATGAAAAACTGTTTGGCGTAGGCACCGGCATGGGTCTGCGTAAAGAAGATAACGAACTGCGCGAGGCACTGAACAAAGCCTTTGCCGAAATGCGCGCTGACGGTACTTACGAGAAACTGGCGAAAAAGTACTTCGATTTTGATGTTTATGGTGGTTAATCACCATCGGTGAAAGAAAGTCCGCTCCCTTCGGGTAACCGGAGGGAGACAAGAGGCGGTAATTCACCACACATAACAGGACAGGCAGCATGTTGTATGGGTTTTCAGGTGTTATTTTACAGGGTGCGCTCGTCACGCTGGAGCTGGCTATCAGCTCTGTAGTGCTCGCTGTAATCATCGGTTTAATTGGCGCTGGCGGTAAGCTCTCGCAAAATCGGCTTTCGGGGCTGATTTTCGAAGGATACACCACGCTGATTCGTGGCGTGCCGGACTTGGTGTTGATGCTGCTGATTTTCTATGGTTTGCAGATTGCGTTAAACACGGTGACGGAGGCGATGGGCGTCGGGCAGATTGATATCGACCCGATGGTCGCCGGCATTATCACTCTCGGTTTTATCTACGGTGCTTATTTTACCGAAACGTTCCGTGGCGCGTTTATTGCAGTGCCGAAAGGGCATATTGAGGCGGCAACGGCGTTCGGTTTTACTCGTGGGCAAGTGTTTCGGCGGATCATGTTTCCGGCGATGATGCGTTATGCCCTGCCGGGGATTGGTAACAACTGGCAGGTAATCCTCAAATCTACAGCCCTGGTTTCGTTACTCGGCCTGGAAGATGTGGTCAAAGCCACGCAGTTGGCAGGAAAAAGTACCTGGGAACCGTTCTATTTCGCCATCGTCTGTGGCGTGATTTATCTGGTTTTCACCACCGTTTCCAATGGTGTGCTGCTGTTCCTTGAGCGCCGCTATTCCGTGGGTGTGAAGAGGGCTGACCTGTGATCGAAATCTTACATGAATACTGGAAACCACTGCTGTGGACCGATGGTTATCGTTTTACCGGCGTGGCGATCACCCTGTGGCTGCTGATTTTGTCGGTAGTGATAGGCGGAATTCTGGCGCTGTTTCTGGCGATTGGTCGCGTCTCAAGTAATAAATACATCCAGTTTCCAATCTGGTTATTTACCTATATTTTTCGCGGTACGCCGCTGTATGTTCAGCTGCTGGTGTTCTATTCTGGCATGTACACGCTGGAGATTGTTAAGGGCACCGAGTTCCTTAATGCCTTTTTCCGCAGTGGCCTGAACTGTACCGTGCTGGCGCTGACGCTCAACACCTGTGCTTACACCACTGAGATTTTTGCCGGGGCGATCCGTTCGGTGCCGCACGGGGAAATCGAAGCCGCCAGAGCCTACGGTTTCTCAAGCTTTAAAATGTATCGCTGCATTATTTTGCCATCGGCGCTGCGTATTGCGTTACCGGCCTACAGCAACGAAGTGATCCTGATGTTGCATTCTACTGCGCTGGCTTTTACCGCCACAGTGCCGGATCTGCTGAAAATTGCCCGCGATATCAACGCCGCTACGTATCAACCATTTACCGCCTTCGGCATTGCCGCTGTGCTCTATTTAATTATCTCTTATGTCCTGATAAGCCTGTTCCGTAAAGCGGAAAAACGCTGGTTGCAGCATGTGAAACCTTCTTCAACGCACTGAGAATACGATGTCCGAGAATAAATTAAACGTTATCGATTTGCACAAACGCTATGGCGAACACGAAGTGCTGAAAGGGGTCTCACTGCAAGCGAATGCCGGAGATGTAATAAGCATCATCGGATCGTCGGGATCGGGGAAAAGTACCTTTCTGCGCTGCATTAACTTCCTCGAAAAACCGAGTGAAGGATCGATCGTGGTCAATGGCCAGACGATCAATCTGGTGCGCGACAAAGACGGTCAACTCAAAGTCGCCGATAAAAATCAGCTGCGCTTACTGCGCACACGCCTGACGATGGTATTCCAGCACTTCAATCTCTGGAGCCATATGACGGTACTGGAAAACGTCATGGAAGCGCCGATTCAGGTGTTGGGCCTGAGCAAGCAGGTAGCGCGCGAGCGGGCGGTGAAGTATCTGGCAAAAGTCGGGATAGACGAACGTGCGCAGGGGAAATACCCGGTGCATCTTTCCGGCGGTCAGCAACAGCGTGTTTCCATCGCAAGGGCGCTGGCAATGGAACCGGAGGTTCTGCTGTTTGATGAACCTACCTCGGCGCTCGATCCTGAACTGGTAGGCGAAGTGTTGCGTATTATGCAGCAGCTCGCAGAAGAGGGAAAAACGATGGTTGTAGTGACCCACGAAATGGGCTTTGCCCGCCACGTCTCCACGCATGTAATTTTTCTTCATCAAGGGAAAATTGAAGAAGAAGGGGCGCCAGAACAGTTATTCGGCAACCCGCAAAGTCCGCGTCTGCAACAGTTCCTTAAAGGTTCGCTGAAATAATTACCTCTCCGGTGGCTAATGCTGCCGGAGTATTTTCAGGGGAAATTTGCGAGTCAGCTTCCGCTGAAATGTAAAAGTTGCAGTCCGCTAAAAATACTTCTGAATTCGCTGTCCAAAGATAAAAACTGCCTGCTGCATTAGCTATTAAGGATGGGTATTGTCACGTCATCTTAAATTTGAGGGGTGACGGAACGCCATGACAATATCGACAACTTCCACGCCGCATGATGCGGTATTTAAATCTTTTTTACGCCATCCAGACACCGCGCGGGATTTTATTGATATTCATCTTCCCGCACCGCTGCGCAAACTGTGTGATTTAACGACGCTCAAACTGGAACCCAACAGTTTTATTGATGAAGACCTGCGGCAATATTATTCCGACCTCTTGTGGTCTGTGAAAACGCAGGAGGGCGCGGGCTATATTTATGTAGTGATAGAGCACCAAAGTAAGCCAGAAGAATTAATGGCTTTTCGCATGATGCGCTATTCCATCGCGGCAATGCAAAACCATCTTGATGCGGGCTATAAAGAGCTTCCGTTGGTGATCCCGATGCTGTTTTATCATGGTTGCAGGAGTCCTTACCCTTATTCTCTCTGCTGGCTTGATGAATTTGCGGAGCCAGCTATAGCCCGCAAAATTTATTCATCGGCTTTTCCGCTGGTGGATATTACCGTAGTGCCGGATGACGAGATTATGCAACATCGCAAAATGGCGTTGTTGGAATTAATTCAGAAACATATCCGTCAGCGCGATCTGTTGGGATTAGTCGATCAAATTGTTTCGCTGCTAGTTACAGGGAACACTAATGACAGACAGCTAAAAGCTCTGTTTAATTACGTATTACAAACAGGGGATGCCCAGCGTTTCCGAGCATTTATTGGTGAGATAGCGGAACGTGCACCACAAGAAAAGGAGAAACTGATGACCATTGCTGACAGATTACGTGAAGAAGGTGCAATGCAGGGCAAACACGAAGAAGCTCTGCGTATTGCTCAGGAGATGCTGGAAAAAGGATTTGACCACGAAGTCATCCTGACGCTGACCCGACTTTCGCCAGACGATCTTATCGCGCAAAGCCACTAATCCTGTAACGCCGGGAGTTAACTGGCGGATGTTTGCAGTAAACCACATCAGCGAACGACATCCGCCAGCGCCTCTTCTAAATCGTACCAGCGAAACGCAAAACCCGCTTCTTCCAGCCGTTTTGGCAACGCACGTTGTCCGCCCAAGACCAGAACCGATGATTCCCCCATCAGCAAGCGAATAGCTGTGGCAGGGACGCGCAAAATCGCCGGGCGATGCAGCGCATGACCAAGCGCATGGGCAAATTGTTCATTGTGTACCGGATATGGCGAGACCATATTAAATGGCCCGCGCAGATCGTTATCCAGCAGCCAGAGAATACCGTTGACCATATCATCAATATGAATCCAGGCCAGATACTGCCGACCGGAGCCAATCGGA
Organism: Escherichia sp. MOD1-EC7011; assembly: GCF_002965005.1. Lineage (NCBI taxonomy): Bacteria > Pseudomonadati > Pseudomonadota > Gammaproteobacteria > Enterobacterales > Enterobacteriaceae > Escherichia > Escherichia sp. MOD1-EC7011. Next base: position 58,745 of record NZ_PTRD01000015.1, on the reverse strand, counting down.
CCGCCCAGGCCAAGGCGAAACGGAGGCAGCATTTTACCGAGGATACCGCCATCCGAAGCCAGTACTACGCCGGTACGCAGCAGGCACACTCGTGTTTTGTCGCTTTGCGCCCGACAGGCAATTTCCTCCCAACGGGCGCAGAGTTTATGGGTAAATTCGTTATGTGGCGGTTCTTCTTCGGTGACCACGACTTCACCTAAGTCACCATAATATCCCGCCGCCGAGCCGGAAATGAGCACTGACGGCGGCGTGTCGCTGGCGTTAATCAAATCCACCAGTTTTTGCGTTATATTCCAGCGGCTTTGGCAGAGGCGATCTTTTTGCTCGCGAGTCCAGCGTTTATCGGCTATTGGTTCACCGGCCAGATTGATCACCGCATCAACGCCGTTGAGGTTGCTTTGATCGGCAAGCTCTTGCCATAGTGTCACCTGGGAGCCGAGAACTGAGCTGGCTTTCTGCGGGTTACGTGTTACAACCGTGACCTGATGGCCCAGTTCCAACAAACGTGGGATTAAATGACGACCAATTAATCCCGTACCTCCAGTGATCACTATGTTCATGCAGCCTCCCGATATGGCGGTTAACGCTGCCAGCGTAAGGTCATGGATACCGAATCCGCGTAGCGCAGCGCGTGCAGTTTATCGATCTCCACTTCAGCATACGTCACCCAGTGATGTTCACGTGCGATATCGAGCACATCCTGAGTTAATTTTTCCAGCAAAGAGAAACGGTTATTCTCTACATGCTGAATAATGTTTTTCGTTACGGTGCGATAATTCAGCGCATCGTTGATATCTTCACTGGTTCGCGCTTTATCGGCGGGGTAGTGGATCGTCACATTGATAACAATATCCTGACGGTTGTTAATCTCTTCGTCCTTAATGCCAATAAACGTTCGTAAACGAAGGTTCTTTATCCGAATAATCGCGGCAGGTTGTGCCATTGCAGGTTCTCCGTTGTTTTATTTAGGATTAAATAATACACGAGAACCAGGTTCTGTTAACTATTCGAAATCTCATCATTTACTTGTGCTTTTAGTAGCGCCTGCCCGGTAGCAGGACGTGAGCGGATTCGTTCATACCAGTTTTTTACTGCCGGATACATTGCGAGTTCAATTCGCTGGCGAGTCCAGGCATTAACCCACGGCCAACAGGCAATATCTGCAATGCTGTAGTTTTCACCGCCCAGCCAGGGCGAGTTTTCCAGGCGCTTATTCAATACATGATACAGACGCTGAGTTTCAACCTGATAACGCTCAATTGCATAGGGAATAGTCTGTGGCGCTGCATGATTAAAATGGTGATTTTGCCCGAGCATCGGCCCCAGGCCTCCAACCTGCCAGAATAACCACTGTAATGTAGTGGCGCGCTCACGCGGTTGATGACCTAAAAATAGCCCTGTTTTTTCCGCCAGATACAACAAAATCGCACCTGATTCAAAGAGGCTTAATGGTTCTCCGCCGTCAGTCGGGGCATGATCAACAATCGCCGGAATTTTATTGTTGGGCGAAATGCGCAAAAATTCCGGGCGAAACTGACCACCTTTACCGAGGTCAACTTTGATTAAGCGATAATCCAGTCCCGCCTCTTCGAGAAACAACGTAATTTTGTGACCATTCGGCGTTGGGGCGAAATAGAGATCGATCATTGCAGCTCCGGTTATCTAATAATCTGAACACATCAAGTATAGAAAGCGCAGCGACTTGTGTAAGTTTTCATCAAGTCACCGTGACAAAAAGGCTCTATAGTTTGATAGCAAGCCCATTTATCGCTGAGGACATAATGAGTAAACCTGCTATCACGCTGTGGTCAGATGCCCATTTTTTCTCCCCTTATGTGTTATCCGCCTGGGTGGCGTTGCAGGAGAAAGGCCTGCCTTTTCATATAAAAACCATCAACCTCGACAGCGGTGAACATTTGCGGCCGACGTGGCAAGGTTACGGACAGACACGGCGCGTGCCGTTGTTACAAATTGATGATTTTGAGTTGAGTGAATCCTCTGCCATTGCAGAATATCTGGAGGATCGTTTTGCGCCGCCGACCTGGGAGCGCATTTATCCGCTTGATTTGCAAAAGCGGGCGCGAGCACGGCAGATTCAGGCCTGGTTACGCAGCGATCTGATGCCCATCCGCGAAGAACGTTCGACGGATGTTGTCTTTGCTGGTGCGAAAAAAGCGCCACTAACGGCGGAGGGAAAAGCCAGTGTAGAGAAACTGTTCGCGATGGCAGAACATTTACTGGCACATAACCAGCCGAATCTGTTTGGTGAGTGGTGTATTGCGGATACTGATTTGGCGTTAATGATTAACCGCCTGGTATTACAGGGTGATGAGGTGCCGGAACGTCTGGTGGATTATGCAGCATTCCAGTGGCAGAGGGCTTCAGTTCAGCGTTTTATTGCACTTTCGGCGAAGCAATCTGGCTGATAGAGGCGATAGAATCCAGTATCATAGCTTACGTTTTTTCGACGAGGAGTGAGTGATGAAACTGATGTTTGCATCGGACATTCATGGGTCGTTACCGGCGACGGAACGTGTTCTGGATTTGTTTGCCCAGAGCGGAGCTCAGTGGCTGGTGATTCTTGGCGACGTGCTGAATCATGGCCCGAGAAACGCCCTGCCTGAAGGGTATGCGCCAGCCAAAGTAGCCGAACGGCTGAATGAGGTGGCGCATAAAGTTATCGCCGTGCGCGGCAACTGCGATAGCGAAGTGGATCAGATGCTGCTGCACTTCCCGATAACCGCACCGTGGCAACAGGTATTACTGGAAAAACAACGTCTGTTTCTGACGCATGGTCATCTGTTTGGCCCGGATAATCTGCCGACTTTAAACCAGAACGACGTGTTGGTGTACGGTCATACCCATCTACCAGTGGCGGAACAGCGGGGTGAAATCTTCCACTTTAACCCCGGTTCGGTAAGCATCCCGAAAGGCGGTTATCCGGCGAGCTATGGCATGTTGGATGATGACGTACTAAGCGTAATCGCACTCAATGATCAAAGTATCATTGCGCAGATCGCGATTAATCCGTAATTTACTCCACAACTCAAAATGCGCCGTAAGAGCGCCAGAAAAAGAAGGTTTCCTGATAATGGAACAGCGTCGTTTGGCAAGTACTGAATGGGTGGATATTGTCAATGAAGAGAACGAAGTCATTGCACAAGCCAGCCGGGAACAAATGCGGGCACAGTGTCTGCGTCATCGTGCAACTTATATTGTCGTGCATGATGGCATGGGCAAAATTCTTGTGCAGCGTCGTACCGAGACAAAAGACTTTTTACCCGGCATGTTAGATGCGACCGCTGGTGGTGTGGTCCAGGCCGATGAGCAACTGCTGGAATCCGCACGTCGCGAAGCGGAAGAAGAGTTGGGCATTGCCGGTGTCCCCTTTGCCGAGCACGGGCAGTTCTATTTCGAAGATAAAAATTGCCGTGTCTGGGGCGCGCTGTTCAGTTGTGTCTCTCACGGTCCATTCGCCCTCCAGGAAGATGAAGTCAGTGAAGTTTGCTGGCTAACGCCGGAAGAAATCACCGCACGTTGCGATGAGTTTACTCCAGACTCGCTGAAAGCACTGGCGTTGTGGATGAAGCGCAATGCCAAAAATGAAGCCGTAGAGACTGAAACGGCAGAATGAAAAAAGAGCCGCAATTGCGGCTCTTAACATTTTTAATGGTAGCCCATTAACTGAGCGCCTATCACCACCACGCTGGACATAATAAACAGCAGTCCAAGCAGTGTCGCACCCACTTTCACCCAGTTACGGAAGTCCACCCGGCAAACACCGAGCGTGGCCATTAACGACGCCGAGGTCGGGTAAATGATGTGACTGAAGCCATCGCCGAACTGGAATGCCAGCACGGTAACCTGGCGGTTAACACCGACCAGATCGCCAAGCGGTGCCAGTAATGGCATGGTTAGCGCAGCCTGACCAGAACCGGATGTCACGAAGAAATTAAATACCGCCTGGAAGAGCAACATAAACCAGGCCGCGACCGCGTTATCCAGACCGCTAATGGCATTGGCAATGCTGTTGAGGATAGTATTCAGCACGCTGGCCTCACCAGCTTCACCGTTACCCACCAGCAGCAAAATCCCTTTGGCGAAACCTACCAGCAGGGCAGGGGCGATCATCATTCGCGCGCCTTCGGTAAAGGATGAAGCCATGGTATTTACCGTCATGCCGTTAAGACGGAAGACAACGCCGATGATGCCAATCACCAGCCCCATAGTGAAGAACTGGCTGGCGATTTCTGGAATAAACCATGCATTAACGATCACGCCCCAAATTACCCAGACCATCACGGCGGTCAGGACAATCAATACCAGCCAGTCACCAAAGGTAAATGGACGTTGTTCAACATCAGCCTGCTTTTCACGAAAGAAGCGGTCGGACTCATGCACGCGTGACAGAAGAGGATTCTTTTTCACTCGTGAGGCATAAACCATGGTAAAGATCAGGCCAATCAGAGTCGCGATAACCCACACTACAATGCGCAGGCCGGAGCCGGAAAGCACCGGAACGCCAGCAATCCCCTGGGCGACAACCACGCAGAACGGGTTCATCCACGAGCTGGCAAAACCGATTTGCGTGGCGATATAGGTCACCAGGACGGTAGTAATACTGTCATAACCCAGTCGTACCATTAGCGGGGCAATGATGATGGCAAAGGCGACGGCCTCTTCCCCCATGCCGAACACCGCACCACCGAGCGAAAAGAGAATAAACAGCGCCGGAATAAAGAGAATTTCATTCCCTCGTGTATGGCGGATAAGCGCCAGGATGCCGTTATCAATGGTTCCTGTACGCATCACGATGCCAAATGCACCGCCAATCACCAGCATAAACATGATGATGCCAACGGCTGTCCCGTATTTCGATCCGGAGGTTAACCCTTCAAACGGGAAGTTCATCAGGCCTGGACGTTCATCTCCGGTCGTGAACAGTTGTACGCGATGATACTCAGGTTCGCCGGCCTCGTTGGTCAGAATGCGAAATGAGTGAGGGTCTACGACTTTGCGTGTTTTCGTCTGACCATCAACCTGGTACTGCACTTCCTGACTGTCAAACATCCCCACCGGAACAACCCATGTGGCGAGGCTGGTTAAAATAGCGACAAAAAAGATAATCACCAGCGTATCGGGCATTGCCCATCTTCTGGTTGGTTTGGATTCAGTTATTGCGGACATAGCGCAAATTTTCCCTTGCACAAGACAAAGTGGTAAGTATGCAAAGTGATATGGCGCAATTCATTGATGCAGCGCAGTTAAGCAAGATAATCAGAAAGGAGTAATGCAAATTAAGAGAATAAAAAACCGGAAATAGTGACTATTTCCGGTTCAGATATCCGCAGCGCAAGGCTGCGGATGATGACGAGATTACTGCTGCTGCTGTGCAGACTGAATCGCAGTCAGCGCGATGGTGTAGACGATGTCGTCAACCAGAGCGCCACGGGACAGGTCGTTAACCGGCTTGCGCATACCCTGCAGCATCGGCCCGATGGAGATCAGGTCGGCAGAACGCTGTACCGCTTTGTAGGTGGTGTTACCGGTGTTCAGATCCGGGAAGATGAACACGGTAGCGCGACCTGCAACCGGAGAGTTCGGTGCTTTAGATTTCGCAACGTCAGCCATTACCGCAGCGTCGTACTGCAGCGGACCGTCGATCATCAGGTCAGGACGTTTTTCCTGCGCCAGACGAGTTGCTTCGCGAACTTTTTCTACGTCGCTACCTGCACCAGAAGTACCGGTGGAGTAGGAGAGCATAGCAACACGCGGTTCGATACCGAAGGCAGCGGCGGAATCTGCGGACTGAATCGCAATTTCTGCCAGCTGTTCTGCGGTCGGATCCGGGTTGATCGCACAGTCACCGTAAACGTAAACCTGTTCCGGCAGCAGCATGAAGAACACGGAAGATACCAGAGAGCTGCCCGGTGCAGTTTTGATCAGCTGCAGTGGCGGACGGATGGTGTTTGCGGTGGTGTGGACAGCACCGGAAACCAGACCATCAACTTCATCCTGTTCCAGCATCAGCGTACCGAGAACCACGTTGTCTTCCAGCTGTTCGCGGGCAACGGTTTCGGTCATGCCTTTGTTCTTACGCAGCTCGACCAGACGAGCAACATAGCTTTCGCGAACCACTTCTGGATCAACGATTTCAATTCCTGCGCCCAGTTCTACGCCCTGAGACGCGGCAACGCGGTTGATCTCTGCCGGGTTACCCAGCAGTACGCAAGTTGCGATACCACGTTCAGCACAGATAGCGGCTGCTTTAACCGTACGCGGTTCGTCGCCTTCCGGCAGAACGATACGTTTGCCCGCTTTACGCGCCAGTTCGGTCAGCTGATAACGGAACGCCGGCGGAGACAGACGACGGCTGCGCTCGGAAGTGGCTGTCAGAGAATCGATCCAGTCAGCGTTGATGTAGTTAGCAACATATTCCTGAACTTTCTCGATACGCTCGTGATCGTCAACCGGAACTTCCAGGTTGAAGCTCTGCAGGCTCAGAGAAGTCTGCCAGGTGTTGGTGTTCACCATAAATACCGGCAGGCCGGTAGCGAAAGCACGTTCGCACAGTTTAGAAATGCGCGCGTCCATTTCGTAGCCGCCAGTCAGCAGCAGGGCACCGATCTCTACGCCGTTCATTGCAGCCAGGCAAGCGGCAACCAGCACGTCAGGACGGTCTGCGGAAGTCACCAGCAGAGAACCAGCACGGAAGTGCTCCAGCATGTGCGGAATGCTGCGTGCGCAGAAAGTGACGGATTTAACGCGGCGAGTGTTGATGTCGCCTTCGTTGATGATGGTCGCATTCAGGTGACGCGCCATATCGATCGCACGGGTTGCGATCAGATCAAAGCTCCACGGCACAGCGCCGAGAACCGGCAGCGGGCTGGATTCTTGCAGCTTCGCCGGATCAACATTGTTGACTTTAGCTTTGGAAGAGTCGTCGAAAATCTCGGACAGATCCGGGCGAGTACGACCCTGTTCATCAACCGGTGCATTCAGTTTGTTAACGATAACGCCGGTGATGTTGGTGTTTTTGGCACCGCCGAAGCTGTTGCGGGTCAGTTCGATACGCTCTTTCAGCTGTTCCGGGGTGTCAGTGCCCTGAGACATAACGAAGACGATTTCCGCGTTCAGCGTTTTAGCGATTTCGTAGTTCAGAGACTGGGCAAATTGGTGCTTACGTGTCGGGACCAGACCTTCAACCAGAACCACTTCAGCGTCTTTGGTGTTAGCGTGGTAGTTCGCGACGATCTCTTCCATCAGCACATCTTTTTTATTGCTGGAAAGCAGACCTTCAACGTAACTCATTTTCAGCGGTTCAGCGGCTGTCGTGGTGGAAGAATTCGCACGCACAATAGTCGTTGTCTGATCGGGCGCATCGCCACCGGTACGCGGCTGAGCGATAGGTTTGAAAACGCTCAGACGAACGCCTTTGCGTTCCATTGCACGGATCACGCCAAGACTGACGCTGGTCAGACCGACGCTGGTTCCGGTAGGGATCAGCATAATAATACGGGACACGGTTTATCCTCTTTCGTTACCGCCGGTTTGGCGGGTTACAAAACAGCACCGCCAGCAGGGCTGGCGGTGTGGAATCAGGCGGTCAGGCGGCAGGCGTCTTGCGCGATAACCAGCTCTTCGTTGGTTGGGATCACAACAGCAGGGCGGGTGCCTTCTTTGTTGATGAAACCAGATTTGCCGAAACGTGCAGCCAGGTTGCGTTCATGATCAACTTCAAAGCCCAGCACGCCCAGTTTGCCCAGAGACAGTTCACGAACCATCGCGGCATTTTCACCGATACCACCGGTGAATACAACAGCGTCCAGACGGCCATCCATCAGTGCAGTGTATGCACCGATGTATTTCGCCAGACGGTGGCAGTAAACGTCCATTGCGCGCTTCGCGTCTTCTTTAGTCGCGTAGTTGTCTTCGACATAGCGGCAGTCGCTGGTGACTTCGGTCAGGCCCAGCAGGCCAGACTCTTTGGTCAGCATTTTGTTGATTGCGTCAACGCTCATGCCCAGGGTGTCGTGCAGGTGGAAGATGATAGCCGGGTCGATATCGCCAGAGCGAGTACCCATTACCAGACCTTCCAGCGGGGTCAGACCCATAGAGGTGTCAACGCATTTACCGTTGCGGATAGCAGAAACGGAACCACCGTTGCCCAGGTGGCAGGTGATGATGTTCAGCTCTTCTACCGGTTTGTTCAGCATTTTTGCCGCTTCCTGGGTTACATAGAAGTGGCTGGTGCCGTGCGCGCCGTAACGACGGATGCCGTGCTCTTTGTACAGGTTGTACGGCAGGGCGTAGAGGTAAGACTCTTCCGGCATAGTCTGGTGGAACGCAGTGTCAAATACAGCAACGTTTTTGTCTTTCAGCTGCGGGAAAGATTTCAGAGCTTCTTCGATACCGATCAGGTGAGCCGGGTTGTGCAGCGGTGCAAAAGAAGCCGCATCTTTGATACCCTGAATAACAGACTCATCGATCACTACGGAGCTGGTATACTTCTCGCCGCCGTGTACGATACGGTGACCGATAGCGGTCAGCTGCGCAGAAAGTTCTGGTTTTTGTGCCAGAATATTATTAACGATAAAGTTGAGCGCTTCGCTGTGAGCGGCGCCTGCACCTAAAGCCGCTTCTTGTTTATTGCCGTCCATTTTCCATTTGATGCGTGCTTCGGGCAGGTGGAAACATTCGGCTAAACCAGAAAGGTACTCTTCACCATTTACAGCATCGATGATTGCAAATTTCAGTGAAGAACTACCGCAGTTCAGAACCAGTACTAACTTACTCGACATGGAAGTACCTATAATTGATACGTGGCTAAAAAAACGTCAGGGAGCCATAGAGCGTAGCGCATGATGACACCGACATTTATGATTAACATCATGCACTGCAAATTTTTTTTGCATGATGGAATAAATATCTTGAGTCTATGCCATTTTGCGTAATTTTCAGCCAATGGCATAATGTATATGAATTTGACGACTCAATGAATATGTACTACTTAGGCCTTCAGGCTGCTAAAGGATACCTGATAGTGGGTATGGAAGACAAAATGTTTTGAACGTTGTCCCGCTGAGTTGTGAATTTGCACAAATTTTTGAATCTTTATATGTGAAGTTGAGGTGAAGCATGTCAACGCCGGATAATCGTTCTGTTAATTTTTTTAGCTTGTTTCGCCGGGGACAGCATTACTCAAAGACGTGGCCGCTGGAAAAACGCCTTGCCCCGGTCTTTGTTGAAAATCGCGTCATCAAGATGACGCGCTATGCGATTCGTTTTATGCCGCCGATTGCTGTGTTCACTCTCTGCTGGCAAATTGCGCTAGGCGGTCAGCTTGGGCCGGCTGTTGCTACTGCGCTGTTCGCCCTGAGTTTGCCGATGCAGGGGCTGTGGTGGCTGGGCAAACGTTCTGTTACGCCATTACCGCCGGCGATCCTGAGTTGGTTTTATGAGGTTCGTGGTAAATTGCAGGAGGCCGGGCAAGCATTAGCACCCGTAGAAGGCAAGCCTGACTATCAGGCATTAGCTGACACGCTTAAGCGCGCCTTCAAACAACTGGATAAAACTTTCCTTGATGATTTGTAATTGACCCCTGATTACGCATATAAAAGAAGGCAGACATCGGCCTTCTTTTTTTTCACCGTAGTAAAGTGATACAGGAGTCAACAATGGAAATGACCAACGCGCAACGTCTTATTTTGTCTAACCAGTACAAAATGATGACTATGCTCGATCCGGCAAATGCTGAACGTTACCGTCGCCTGCAAACAATCATTGAGCGTGGTTATGGATTGCAGATGCGCGAACTGGATCGTGAGTTTGGCGAGCTGAAAGAAGAAACTTGCCGCACTATCATCGACATTATGGAGATGTATCACGCACTGCATGTTTCCTGGTCTAATTTACAGGATCAACAAGCTATCGATGAACGCCGTGTCACCTTCCTCGGCTTCGACGCCGCTACTGAAGCGCGTTATCTCGGTTATGTACGCTTTATGGTTAATGTTGAAGGGCGTTACACCCATTTTGATGCCGGGACTCACGGATTTAATGCTCAGACGCCAATGTGGGAGAAATATCAACGCATGTTGAACGTCTGGCATTCTTGCCCGCGTCAGTATCATCTGAGCACTAACGAAATTAATCAAATCATTAATGCCTGAGGAGGCTAGCGTGCGGTGCAAAGGTTTTCTGTTTGATCTTGATGGTACGCTGGTGGACTCCCTGCCTGCGGTAGAGCGGGCGTGGAGCAACTGGGCGAGACGCCATGGATTAACGCCGGAAGAAGTGCTGGCTTTTATTCACGGTAAACAGGCAATAACGTCTCTGCACCATTTTATGGTGGGGAAATCGGAGGCGGAAATTGCTGCAGAGTTTACGCGTCTGGAGCAAATCGAGGCTACGGAAACCGAAGGGATCTCCGCACTACCTGGGGCGATAGCTTTGCTCAATCATTTGAATAAAGCGGGTATTCCATGGGCAATTGTCACTTCTGGTTCTATGCCAGTTGCACGAGCCCGCCACAAAATAGCCGAACTTCCCGCACCGGAAGTATTTGTTACTGCGGAGCGGGTGAAACGTGGAAAACCAGAGCCTGATGCATATCTGTTAGGCGCGCAACTGCTGGGGCTTGCACCACACGAATGCGTGGTGGTGGAAGATGCTCCCGCAGGTGTGCTTTCAGGACTGGCGGCGGGATGCCATGTTATTGCGGTTAATGCCCCGGCAGACACTCCACGTCTGAATGAGGTAGATTTGGTTCTCCATAGTCTGGAGCAAATTACTGTGACCAAACAGCCAAATGGCGATGTTATTATTTCGTGAAACACCTAATCATGATTTAGCCCCGTCTCGTCGGGGCTTTTTTGTGGCAGAATCAAGCCATCCCCCTCAATTAACAAGGATAAGTTGTGAACGGTGAATTGATCTGGGTTCTCTCATTACTGGCCGTTGCCATAGTCCTGTTCGCTACAGGCAGAGTGCGTATGGATGCGGTCGCTTTGTTTGTTATTGTCGCGTTTGCATTAAGCGGAACGCTGACGGTTCCCGAAGTTTTTTCCGGCTTTTCCGATCCCAACGTTGTGCTGATCGCCGCCCTGTTTATTATTGGTGATGGTTTAGTCCGTACCGGCGTTGCAACCGCGATGGGGACATGGCTGGTTAAAGTAGCAGGCAACAGTGAAATCAAAATGCTGGTTTTACTGATGTTAACTGTTGCGGGTCTTGGCGCATTTATGAGTTCAACTGGCGTCGTCGCTATCTTTATTCCCGTGGTGTTAAGCGTTGCCATGCGTATGCAAACGTCGCCGTCGCGCCTGATGATGCCGCTGAGTTTTGCCGGGTTGATTAGCGGCATGATGACGCTGGTAGCGACGCCGCCTAACCTGGTGGTGAACAGTGAACTGCTACGCGAAGGTTATCACGGGTTTAGTTTCTTTAGCGTAACGCCTATCGGCCTGGTCGTATTGGTACTCGGCATCTTATACATGCTGGTGATGCGTTTTATGCTGAAAGGGGATTCCCAGACCCCGCAGCGCGAAGGCTGGACGCGTCGCACCTTCCGCGATCTTATTCGTGAATACCGTCTTACCGGACGTGCGCGCCGTCTGGCTATTCGCCCCGGTTCGCCGATGATTGGGCAACGACTGGACGACCTTAAATTGCGTGAACGCTATGGCGCAAATGTCATTGGTGTTGAACGCTGGCGTCGTTTTCGTCGTGTTATTGTGAATGTGAACGGGGTTTCTGAATTTCGTGCGCGTGACGTTTTGCTTATCGATATGTCAGCGGCTGATGTCGATCTCCGGCAATTTTGCAGTGAGCAATTGCTGGAGCCGATGGTTTTGCGCGGTGAGTATTTTTCCGATCAGGCTCTTGATGTCGGCATGGCGGAGATTTCATTAATTCCTGAGTCAGAGCTTATTGGTAAATCGGTGCGCGAAATTGGCTTTCGTACTCGCTACGGGCTGAATGTCGTGGGGCTGAAACGCAATGGCGTGGCGCTGGAAGGTTCGCTGGCGGATGAGCCTCTGCTGCTGGGCGATATCATTCTGGTGGTCGGTAACTGGAAACTGATCGGTATGCTGGCAAAACAGGGGCGCGATTTTGTGGCGCTGAATTTACCGGAAGAAGTGAGTGAGGCATCGCCCGCACACAGCCAGGCACCCCATGCCATTTTTTGTCTGGTGTTGATGGTGGCCTTAATGCTAACCGATGAAATTCCTAACCCTGTTGCCGCTATCATTGCCTGCCTGCTAATGGGGAAATTCCGCTGTATCGATGCCGAAAGCGCCTATAAATCCATTCACTGGCCGAGCATTATTTTGATCGTTGGGATGATGCCGTTTGCTGTAGCATTACAGAAAACCGGAGGTGTTGCGCTGGCGGTAAAAGGACTGATGGACATCGGCGGCGGTTACGGACCGCATATGATGCTGGTCTGTTTGTTTGTCTTGTCGGCGGTTATTGGGTTATTTATCTCTAATACCGCGACGGCGGTGTTGATGGCTCCGATTGCGCTGGCTGCCGCAAAAACAATGGGCGTATCACCTTATCCGTTCGCAATGGTCGTGGCGATGGCTGCATCCGCCGCTTTTATGACGCCAGTTTCTTCGCCCGTTAACACACTGGTTTTAGGTCCGGGGAATTACAGCTTCAGTGACTTTGTGAAGCTGGGTGTACCGTTCACCATTATCGTGATGGCGGTTTGTGTGGTGATGATCCCGATGCTGTTTCCATTTTGACGAGAGCCTGATGTCGCATCCGTCGCTTATTGCCTGATGCGACGCTGGCGCGTCTTATCAGGCTGTGTCGGCTGGTATCTGGCTGCTTACAGCGGTGAATCCTGGCTAATCTCATCGAGCGAAAGATGGAAGCTGGGAACAAATACTTCCATGAAGTAGTCCATCTCCTGGCTGCGGCGCGCTTCAAGCGTCGCTTCCAGCCGCGTTTTTGCCAGCAAAAATTCATTATTTCCGGCTGCGAGTTCTTCAAGGCATTTCAGATACGCACACAGCGCATCCGCCTGTTTAACCAGTGACTTTTCTTCATCGCTATACGCATTCTCATCGATTAAAGGCGCAAAGATATCCCGCAACTCCTCAGGAACCATATCGACAAGTTTTTGCTGAGCGATTTTCTCAATGGCTTTATATTCCTGGGCGATTTGCGAGTTGAAGTATTTCACCGGAGTAGGAAGATCGCCAGTGAGCACTTCAGAGGCATCGTGGTACATCGCCAGCAGTGCGATGCGTTCTGCATTCACCTGTCCGCCAAATTTGCGATTCTTGATGGCTGCCAGCGCATGGGCGACCATCGCTACCTGCAAACTGTGTTCGGACACATTTTCCGTCCGCACGTTGCGCATTAGCGGCCAGCGGTTAATGAGTTTCAGGCGGGAGAGGTGGGCAAAAAAATGGCTCTGTTTCATAGTGACCTTACGAGTGATGACATCCTGAGGCCATTGTGGAGGGATAACACTGCCGGATGCAATCTCCGGCAGTGAATTTAAGATTACAACTGATGATAACCGGAAAGGAAACGAGCGAACTTGCTCAAGGACAGTTCGATATCATCAACACGCGGAAGCGTAACAATGCGGAAGTGATCCGGCCACGGCCAGTTAAATGCAGTTCCTTGTACCAGCAGAACTTTTTCCTGTAACAGGAAATCCAGTACCATCTTCTGATCGTCGTGAATATTAAAGCGTTTGGCGTCGATTTTCGGGAACATGTACAGTGCGCCGCGCGGCTTCACGCAGGAAACGCCTGGAATGTCGTTAATCAATTCCCAGGCGCGATTACGCTGCTCGTAAAGACGTCCACCCGGCATGATAAACTCGCTGATACTCTGATAGCCGCCGAGTGCGGTTTGTATTGCGTGTTGCGCGGGAACGTTGGCGCACAGTCGCATTGAGGCCAGCATTTCCAGACCTTCGATGTAGCCTTTGGCGTGTTTTTTCGGCCCGTTCAGCACCATCCAGCCCTGACGGAAGCCAGCGACGCGATACGTTTTCGACAGCCCGTTAAAGGTAATGGTCAGCAGGTCAGGAGCTAACGGCGCAATCGAGTGATGCTCTGCGTCGTCATAGAGGATTTTGTCGTAAATTTCATCGGCGAAGATAATGAGATTATGTTGACGCGCAATCTCCACAATCTCCATCAAAAGCTCTTTGGAATATACTGCGCCGGTTGGGTTGTTCGGGTTGATAATAACAATGCCGCGCGTGCGTGGCGTAATTTTGGCGCGAATGTCATCGAGATCCGGGAACCAGTCAGAGGATTCATCGCAAAGATAGTGCACTGCTTTACCGCCGGAGAGCGAAACTGCCGCTGTCCATAGAGGGTAATCAGGCGCAGGAACCAACATTTCGTCCCCACTGTTCAGCAATGCCTGCATTGCCTGAACGATAAGCTCTGATACACCATTGCCAATGTAAATATCTTCCACGGTAACATCACGCATACCACGAGCCTGGTAGTGCTGCATGATGGCTTTACGCGCGGAATAAAGGCCTTTGGAATCGCAATAGCCCTGAGCTGTCGGGAGGTTGCGTATCACGTCAACCAGGATCTCATCGGGTGCGTCAAAACCGAACGGCGCTGGATTGCCGATGTTCAGTTTCAGTACTTTGTTACCTTCTTCTTCCAGGCGTTTTGCTTCTTTCAGCACCGGACCACGGATGTCGTAACAGACATTCTCTAATTTGCTGGATTTTTCAATGGGGGACATGAATCTTGACCTTTTTGCTGTTATCGCCACTCCCTGCCGTGGAAGTCAGCTTAGAACAATGTACTCTCCCAGGGCGGCGTTTTGAAGTTCTGCAGAACAAGATTTTGCTAGCAGAGAAAGAGGAATTGTGCTGTTAATAACTTAATTATCGCAAAATAATAAGATGCATATACTTAATAAGCGATGTTTTGTAGTGATTTATTCCGAATATTAATTCGCTGTATGGTTTTTTTGTCTGGCAGATAAATGCGTAAAATTTCTTCGGCTTAAGAAATCACGAACATAAAGTGTTGATGATATTTTCGTTATAAGTGAAAAATTAACGAGTAGTGATTGCCGATGTGTCGTATAGGTGATGACGGGGGTAATTATTGTTAAGAGGAATTAATGAATGCGGGTGATGCTAATTAATTATTATTTAATATTCAAAAAGGTTTTGTTGTGCATATTAATAATAGAAGATTACTTTGCCTAACATAACATAACTTTGCATCAGATAATTCGCAATGACCCTTATAAATAAAAGGGTTTTAGGGTAAAATGCCTGCTTTAATGACGGAACACCTGCTTTTGATGCGGTCTCATCCTTGCTGTTTGTACGCGTATACGTATTAGCCGCGCTGCTGCGAGGGAGAGGAGCAGGGAGCAACATTTACATTTACACAAACTCGCGCATGTCATAAATAGAAAAGAGTGAGTAACTTAATAGATATGCGATCCCTGAAGATATATTCTGTGATCTACTTCAGGCATTATAACGGAACAATGTGAGCCACATTTTTAGTGCAACTCATATGCATTTTTACTTTCATCCGGGTTCCGGATGAAACTGCCAGGGAGGCACATTACAAATGGAATTGCTTGTTTGTGTGTGCACAGCATTAACCAGCTCAGTATGAGCCGCCAGTAAGTGATAATATATGATAAGTGCAAATCGTCCGATAATTAACCTCGACCTCGATCTGCTGAGAACATTTGTTGCTGTTGCCGATCTGAACACTTTTGCTGCTGCAGCTGCCGCTGTGTGTCGTACTCAGTCCGCTGTTAGCCAGCAAATGCAACGTCTGGAACAACTCGTTGGGAAAGAACTGTTCGCTCGGCATGGTCGCAACAAACTGTTAACTGAACATGGCATTCAGCTTCTTGGTTACGCCAGGAAAATCCTGCGTTTTAATGATGAGGCTTGCTCATCATTGATGTTCAGTAATCTTCAGGGCGTGTTAACTATCGGTGCTTCAGATGAATCTGCTGATACGATCTTACCTTTCCTGCTTAATCGCGTAAGTTCGGTTTATCCGAAACTTGCGCTGGATGTCCGCGTTAAGCGCAATGCCTATATGGCAGAAATGCTGAAGTCCCAGGAAGTGGATTTAATGGTTACCACTCATCGTCCTGATACCTTTAAGGCGTTGAACCTGCGTACTTCTCCTACGCACTGGTATTGCGCTGCGGAATATGTGTTGCAAAAAGGCGAGCCGATCCCACTTGTGCTCCTGGATGATCCTAGTCCGTTCCGTGACATGGTTCTGGCAACGCTCAATAAAGCGGATATTCCATGGCGCCTGGCGTATGTTGCCTCCACATTACCGGCGGTTCGTGCTGCAGTAAAAGCGGGTCTTGGCGTGACGGCAAGACCGGTTGAGATGATGAGTCCGGATCTGCGCGTTTTGAGCGCGGTAGACGGTTTACCTCCACTACCAGATACCGAATATTTGCTGTGCTATGATCCATCCAGCAATAATGAGTTGGCGCAGGTGATATACCAGGCGATGGAGAGTTATCACAACCCATGGCAATACAGCCCGCTGACTACCCAGGAGGGGGACGATTCCCTGTTGATAGAAGGGGATTACGAATAATCGTCCGGCAATAACAATTTCTGATGACAAGTTTGTAAAAATAAGCCACTGGTGACGAATAAAACGTCAGTGGCTTTTTTTACAATAAATCCTTAAGAATTTTCCTCACGACGAACAAAATCGTTCATTTTTTAATCATCAGCCATTCTCCTCGCTGACGAACAAAAAATCGCCTGAAAAAAATCTCCTGCTACAATGATGTTAAAAAATGCGTAAAATTTTTGCTGTATTTTTGTTATGGATTAACAAAAGCGTGTCACAGATCAAGAAAATACTCTCTTTTGGGGGGAGGAATCGACACAAATTCCTGTCAAAATAGACCCGTATTTTTTCCATTGCTTCACAACGGACACGATTCAACAACATCTAATTTTCCTGGAGTTGTCAACAATCTGGGGCTAAAGGGCATTAAATGCAAAAGTTGTTGATATCATGTAAATTAATGTGAAGAAACCTTTGTTAAAGTTGACAAAAGGTTATAGAAAGGAGTAAAAGACCACATCAATTAGCTGTATAAAATAGTTTCTACAGTGATTGTAAGGTTTTTTTTATTCCTCCCCATGAATCGATGTGGCGTCCATCTGCCGTGAAGAGCAGTGAATCTGGCGCTACTTTTGATGAGTAAGCAATGAGTATGTCAACATCCACTGAAGTCATCGCTCATCACTGGGCATTCGCTATCTTTCTTATCGTTGCCATTGGCCTGTGTTGCCTGATGCTGGTAGGCGGTTGGTTTTTAGGCGGTCGCGCACGCGCGAGGTCGAAAAACGTGCCGTTTGAATCAGGTATCGACTCGGTCGGCTCCGCCCGCTTACGCCTGTCTGCCAAGTTTTATCTGGTGGCCATGTTCTTCGTTATCTTCGACGTTGAGGCGCTGTATCTGTTCGCATGGTCAACCTCCATTCGCGAGAGCGGCTGGATTGGCTTTGTAGAAGCGGCAATTTTTATTTTTGTGTTACTGGCTGGTCTGGTTTATCTGGTGCGTATTGGCGCGCTGGACTGGACGCCCGCGCGTTCTCGCCGCGAGCGTATGAACCCGGAAACGAACAGTATCGCTAATCGTCAACGCTAACCGCGAGGCATTAAGATGGATTATACGCTCACCCGCATAGATCCCAACGGTGAGAACGACCGTTACCCCCTGCAAAAGCAGGAGATCGTAACCGACCCTCTGGAGCAAGAAGTTAACAAAAACGTGTTTATGGGCAAGCTCAATGACATGGTTAACTGGGGTCGTAAAAACTCAATTTGGCCGTATAACTTCGGTCTTTCCTGCTGTTACGTTGAGATGGTGACCTCGTTTACTGCGGTGCATGACGTGGCGCGTTTTGGCGCAGAAGTATTACGTGCTTCGCCGCGTCAGGCTGACCTGATGGTGGTGGCAGGAACCTGCTTTACCAAGATGGCACCGGTTATTCAGCGTCTGTATGACCAGATGCTGGAGCCGAAATGGGTTATCTCTATGGGAGCCTGTGCCAACTCCGGTGGTATGTACGACATTTATTCCGTTGTACAGGGCGTTGATAAATTCATTCCGGTTGATGTGTATATCCCGGGGTGTCCGCCGCGTCCGGAAGCGTATATGCAGGCACTGATGTTGTTGCAGGAATCTATTGGTAAAGAACGTCGCCCGCTCTCCTGGGTCGTTGGCGATCAGGGCGTTTATCGCGCCAATATGCAATCAGAGCGCGAACGCAAGCGCGGTGAACGCATTGCCGTTACCAACCTGCGCACCCCTGACGAGATTTAATTTGCGCCTGTCGGCAAAGGCATTTTTCTTCGCTTATTCCTAAATCTATTGCGCGAAGCCACGCCGACAGTCACCACGGACCATATGCAATGGTGAACAATATGACCGACTTAACCGCGCAAGAACCCGCCTGGCAGACCCGCGATCATCTTGATGATCCGGTGATAGGCGAACTGCGCAACCGTTTTGGGCCGGATGCCTTTACTGTTCAGGCGACTCGCACCGGGGTTCCCGTTGTGTGGATCAAGCGTGAACAATTACTGGAAGTTGGCGATTTCTTAAAGAAACTGCCGAAACCTTACGTCATGCTGTTTGATTTACACGGCATGGACGAACGTCTACGCACCCACCGCGAAGGGCTACCTGCTGCGGATTTTTCTGTTTTCTACCATCTGATTTCCATCGATCGTAACCGCGACATCATGCTGAAGGTGGCGCTGGCTGAAAACGACCTGCACGTACCGACCTTTACCAAATTGTTCCCGAACGCCAACTGGTATGAGCGTGAAACCTGGGATCTGTTTGGCATTACTTTCGATAGTCACCCGAACCTGCGCCGCATCATGATGCCGCAAACCTGGAAAGGTCACCCGCTGCGTAAAGATTACCCGGCGCGCGCTACCGAATTCTCGCCGTTTGAGCTGACCAAAGCCAAACAGGATCTGGAGATGGAAGCCCTGACCTTCAAACCGGAAGAGTGGGGGATGAAGCGCGGCACCGAAAACGAAGACTTCATGTTCCTCAACCTCGGCCCGAACCACCCGTCGGCGCACGGGGCTTTCCGTATCGTTTTGCAACTCGACGGCGAAGAGATTGTCGACTGCGTACCAGACATCGGCTACCACCACCGTGGCGCTGAGAAAATGGGCGAACGCCAGTCCTGGCACAGCTATATTCCTTACACCGACCGTATCGAATATCTCGGCGGCTGCGTTAACGAAATGCCTTACGTACTGGCGGTAGAGAAACTGGCCGGAATTACCGTGCCGGATCGCGTTAACGTGATTCGCGTAATGCTCTCCGAACTGTTCCGTATCAACAGCCACCTGCTGTACATTTCCACCTTTATTCAGGACGTCGGCGCGATGACGCCCGTGTTCTTCGCCTTTACCGATCGGCAGAAAATCTACGATCTGGTAGAAGCGATAACCGGTTTCCGTATGCACCCGGCGTGGTTCCGCATTGGCGGCGTAGCGCACGACCTGCCGCGTGGCTGGGATCGTCTGCTGCGTGAATTCCTCGACTGGATGCCGAAACGTCTGGCGTCTTACGAGAAAGCGGCGTTGCAAAACACCATTCTGAAAGGCCGTTCCCAGGGCGTTGCCGCCTACGGCGCGAAAGAGGCGCTGGAGTGGGGCACCACCGGTGCTGGCCTGCGTGCCACCGGGATCGACTTCGACGTGCGTAAGGCGCGTCCTTATTCTGGCTATGAAAACTTCGACTTTGAAATCCCGGTTGGCGGTGGCGTTTCTGACTGCTACACCCGCGTGATGTTGAAAGTGGAAGAGCTGCGCCAGAGTCTGCGCATTCTTGAGCAGTGCCTCAACAACATGCCGGAAGGCCCGTTCAAAGCGGATCACCCGCTGACCACGCCGCCGCCGAAAGAGCGCACGCTGCAACATATCGAAACCCTGATCACCCACTTCCTGCAAGTGTCGTGGGGTCCGGTGATGCCTGCCAATGAATCCTTCCAGATGATTGAGGCGACTAAAGGGATCAACAGTTACTACTTGACCAGCGACGGCAGCACCATGAGTTATCGCACCCGTATCCGCACGCCGAGTTATGCGCATTTGCAGCAAATTCCGGCGGCGATCCGTGGCAGCCTTGTGTCTGACCTGATTGTTTATCTGGGCAGTATCGATTTTGTTATGTCAGATGTGGACCGCTAATTATGCACGAGAATCAACAACCACAAACTGAGGCTTTTGAGCTGAGTGCGGCAGAGCGTGAAGCGATTGAGCACGAGATGCACCACTACGAAGACCCGCGTGCGGCGTCCATTGAAGCCCTGAAGATCGTTCAGAAACAGCGTGGCTGGGTGCCGGACGGTGCGATCCACGCGATCGCTGACGTTCTGGGTATTCCGGCGAGCGATGTCGAAGGCGTGGCAACATTCTACAGCCAGATCTTCCGCCAGCCGGTTGGTCGCCATGTGATCCGTTATTGCGACAGCGTGGTCTGTCACATCAACGGTTACCAGGGCATTCAGGCGGCGCTGGAGAAAAAACTGAACATCAAACCAGGGCAAACGACGTTTGACGGCCGCTTTACGCTGCTGCCAACCTGCTGCCTGGGGAACTGTGATAAAGGGCCAAACATGATGATCGATGAGGATACTCACGCGCATCTGACCCCGGAAGCGATCCCTGAACTGCTGGAGCGGTATAAATGAAAAACATTATCCGTACTCCCGAAACGCATCCGCTGACCTGGCGTCTGCGTGATGATAAACAGCCAGTGTGGCTGGATGAATACCGCAGCAAAAACGGTTACGAAGGGGCGCGTAAGGCGCTGACCGGGCTGTCTCCGGACGAAATCGTTAATCAGGTAAAAGACGCTGGTCTGAAAGGGCGCGGCGGCGCGGGCTTCTCGACTGGCCTGAAATGGAGCCTGATGCCGAAAGACGAATCCATGAACATCCGTTACCTGCTGTGTAACGCTGATGAAATGGAGCCGGGCACCTATAAAGACCGCCTGCTGATGGAGCAACTGCCGCACCTGCTGGTGGAAGGCATGCTCATCTCCGCGTTTGCGCTGAAAGCTTACCGTGGCTATATCTTCCTGCGCGGCGAATATATCGAAGCGGCAGTGAATCTACGCCGTGCCATTGCCGAAGCCACCGAAGCGGGTCTGCTTGGCAAAAACATTATGGGAACAGGTTTTGATTTCGAACTGTTCGTCCATACCGGGGCAGGGCGCTACATCTGCGGGGAAGAAACAGCGTTAATCAACTCCCTGGAAGGGCGTCGCGCTAACCCGCGCTCGAAGCCCCCCTTCCCGGCAACCTCCGGCGCATGGGGTAAACCAACCTGCGTCAACAACGTCGAAACCCTGTGTAACGTTCCGGCAATCCTTGCTAACGGCGTGGAGTGGTATCAGAACATCTCGAAAAGTAAAGATGCTGGCACCAAGCTGATGGGCTTCTCCGGTCGGGTGAAAAATCCGGGTCTGTGGGAACTGCCGTTCGGCACTACCGCACGCGAGATCCTCGAAGATTACGCCGGTGGTATGCGTGACGGCCTGAAATTCAAAGCCTGGCAGCCAGGCGGCGCGGGCACCGACTTCCTGACCGAAGCGCACCTTGACCTGCCGATGGAATTCGAAAGCATCGGTAAAGCGGGCAGCCGTCTGGGTACGGCGTTGGCGATGGCGGTTGACCATGAGATCAACATGGTGTCGCTGGTGCGTAACCTGGAAGAGTTTTTCGCCCGTGAATCCTGCGGCTGGTGTACACCGTGCCGTGACGGTCTACCGTGGAGCGTGAAAATTCTGCGTGCGCTGGAGCGGGGCGAAGGTCAGCCGGGCGATATCGAAACACTTGAGCAACTGTGTCGATTCTTAGGCCCGGGTAAAACCTTCTGTGCCCACGCACCTGGTGCGGTGGAGCCGTTACAGAGCGCCATCAAATATTTCCGCGAAGAATTTGAAGCGGGAATCAAACAGCCGTTCAGCAATACCCATTTGATTAATGGGATTCAGCCGAACCTGCTGAAAGAGCGCTGGTAACCGAATTTCGATTAACGCTCAGTCTCTGACTGAGAAAACTGGAAGCATGCTAATGGCTACAATTCATGTAGACGGCAAAGAATACGAGGTCAACGGAGCGGACAATCTGCTGGAAGCTTGTCTGTCTCTGGGTCTTGATATTCCTTACTTTTGCTGGCATCCGGCGCTGGGAAGCGTCGGTGCTTGCCGCCAGTGTGCGGTGAAGCAGTACCAAAACGCGGAAGACACGCGTGGTCGCCTGGTGATGTCCTGTATGACACCGGCTTCCGATGGCACCTTTATTTCCATTGACGACGAAGAAGCGAAACAGTTCCGTGAAAGTGTGGTCGAGTGGTTAATGACTAACCACCCGCACGACTGTCCGGTATGTGAAGAGGGCGGTAACTGCCATCTTCAGGATATGACCGTGATGACCGGACACAGCTTCCGTCGCTACCGTTTCACCAAACGTACCCACCGCAATCAGGATCTGGGGCCGTTCATCTCCCACGAAATGAACCGCTGCATCGCCTGTTACCGCTGTGTGCGTTACTACAAAGATTACGCTGACGGTACGGATCTGGGCGTTTATGGCGCACACGACAACGTCTACTTCGGTCGCCCTGAAGACGGCACCCTGGAAAGCGAATTTTCCGGTAACCTGGTCGAAATTTGCCCGACTGGCGTATTTACCGACAAAACGCACTCCGAGCGTTACAACCGTAAATGGGATATGCAGTTTGCGCCGAGCATCTGCCAGCAATGTTCCATCGGCTGTAACATCAGCCCCGGCGAACGTTACGGCGAACTGCGTCGTATCGAAAACCGTTACAACGGTACGGTAAACCACTATTTCCTCTGCGACCGTGGTCGTTTCGGTTACGGCTACGTCAACCTGAAAGATCGTCCGCGTCAGCCAGTACAGCGTCGTGGCGATGATTTCATCACCCTTAACGCCGAACAGGCAATGCAGGGCGCAGCCGATATTCTGCGTCAGTCGAAGAAAGTGATCGGCATCGGTTCTCCGCGAGCCAGCGTAGAAAGCAACTTTGCGCTGCGTGAGCTGGTGGGCGAAGAAAACTTCTATACCGGTATTGCTCACGGTGAGCAGGAACGTCTGCAACTGGCGCTGAAAGTGCTGCGTGAAGGCGGCATTTATACGCCGGCACTGCGCGAAATCGAATCTTACGATGCGGTACTGGTACTGGGCGAAGACGTTACCCAGACCGGCGCACGCGTCGCGCTGGCGGTGCGTCAGGCGGTGAAAGGTAAAGCACGCGAAATGGCGGCAGCACAGAAAGTGGCTGACTGGCAGATTGCGGCAATCCTCAACATCGGCCAACGTGCGAAGCATCCGCTGTTTGTTACCAACGTTGATGACACCCGTCTGGATGATATCGCGGCGTGGACTTACCGTGCACCGGTTGAAGATCAGGCGCGTTTAGGATTTGCCATCGCCCATGCGCTGGATAACTCCGCGCCAGCGGTTGACGGTATCGAGCCTGAGCTGCAAAGCAAAATCGACGTCATCGTGCAGGCGCTGGCTGGCGCGAAGAAACCGTTGATTATCTCCGGGACGAACGCCGGTAGCACAGAAGTGATTCAGGCGGCGGCTAACGTGGCGAAAGCCCTGAAAGGTCGCGGCGCTGACGTAGGTATCACCATGATTGCCCGTTCCGTCAACAGCATGGGGCTGGGCATTATGGGCGGTGGATCGCTTGAAGAAGCGTTAACCGAACTGGAAACCGGACGCGCCGACGCGGTGGTGGTGCTGGAAAACGATCTGCATCGTCACGCTTCCGCAACCCGCGTAAATGCTGCGCTGGCTAAAGCGCCACTGGTGATGGTGGTTGACCATCAACGCACAGCGATTATGAAAAACGCCCATCTGGTGCTTTCCGCCGCCAGCTTTGCTGAAAGCGACGGTACGGTTATCAACAACGAAGGTCGCGCTCAACGTTTCTTCCAGGTTTACGACCCGTCCTATTACGACAGCAAAACGGTCATGCTGGAAAGCTGGCGCTGGCTGCACTCGCTGCACAGCACCCTGCTGAGCCGTGAAGTGGACTGGACGCAGCTCGACCATGTGATTGACGCCGTTGTGGCGAAAATCCCGGAACTGGCGGGTATCAAAGATGCCGCGCCGGATGCGACATTCCGCATTCGCGGGCAGAAACTGGCTCGTGAACCGCACCGTTACAGCGGTCGTACCGCCATGCGCGCCAACATCAGCGTTCATGAGCCGCGTCAGCCGCAGGATATTGACACCATGTTCACCTTCTCGATGGAAGGTAACAACCAGCCGACCGCGCACCGTTCGCAAGTGCCGTTTGCCTGGGCACCGGGCTGGAACTCCCCGCAGGCGTGGAACAAATTCCAGGACGAAGTGGGCGGCAAACTGCGCTTTGGCGATCCGGGCGTGCGTCTGTTTGAAACCAGCGAAAACGGTCTGGATTACTTCACCAGCGTACCGGCTCGCTTCCAGCCGCAGGAAGGGAAATGGCGTATCGCGCCGTACTACCACCTGTTTGGCAGCGATGAACTGTCACAGCGTGCTCCGGTCTTCCAGAGCCGTATGCCGCAGCCGTACATCAAACTTAACCCGGCAGATGCCGCGAAGTTGGGTGTGAACGCGGGTACACGCGTCTCCTTTAGTTACGATGGCAACACGGTCACGTTGCCGGTTGAAATCGCCGAAGGGCTGACGGCAGGGCAGGTGGGCTTGCCGATGGGGATGTCCGGCATTGCTCCAGTGCTGGCTGGCGCGCATCTTGAGGATCTCAAGGAGGCACAACAATGAGTTGGTTATCACCGGAACTGATTGAGATCCTGCTGACCATCCTCAAAGCGGTGGTGATCCTGCTGGTGGTTGTCACCTGCGGGGCATTCATGAGCTTTGGCGAACGTCGCCTGCTGGGTCTGTTCCAGAACCGTTACGGACCTAACCGTGTTGGCTGGGGCGGTTCGCTCCAGCTGGTCGCGGACATGATCAAAATGTTCTTTAAAGAAGACTGGATCCCGAAATTCTCGGATCGCGTCATCTTTACTCTGGCGCCAATGATTGCCTTTACCTCGCTGCTGCTGGCCTTTGCGATTGTGCCAGTCAGTCCGGGTTGGGTGGTTGCCGACCTGAACATCGGGATTTTGTTCTTCCTGATGATGGCCGGTCTGGCGGTCTACGCGGTGCTGTTTGCGGGCTGGTCAAGTAACAACAAATACTCTCTGCTGGGGGCGATGCGTGCTTCTGCGCAGACTCTGAGCTACGAAGTGTTCCTCGGGCTTTCCCTGATGGGCGTGGTGGCGCAGGCCGGTTCATTCAACATGACCGACATCGTCAACAGCCAGGCGCATGTGTGGAACGTCATCCCGCAATTCTTTGGTTTTATTACCTTTGCCATCGCGGGCGTGGCGGTGTGTCACCGTCACCCGTTTGACCAGCCGGAAGCCGAGCAGGAACTGGCGGATGGTTACCACATTGAATATTCCGGTATGAAATTCGGTCTGTTCTTCGTGGGTGAATACATCGGGATTGTGACCATCTCTGCACTGATGGTGACGCTGTTCTTCGGTGGCTGGCAAGGCCCGTTGTTACCACCATTCATCTGGTTCGCGCTGAAAACCGCGTTCTTTATGATGATGTTCATTTTGATTCGTGCGTCGTTACCGCGTCCGCGTTATGACCAGGTAATGTCCTTCGGCTGGAAAATCTGCCTGCCGCTGACGCTGATCAACTTGCTGGTAACGGCGGCTGTCATTCTCTGGCAGGCGCAATAAGGGGCACTAAGACCATGACCTTAAAAGAATTGTTAGTAGGTTTCGGCACCCAGGTTCGTAGTATCTGGATGATCGGCCTGCACGCGTTCGCCAAACGCGAAACGCGAATGTACCCGGAAGAGCCGGTCTATCTGCCGCCCCGTTATCGTGGTCGTATCGTTCTGACCCGCGACCCGGACGGCGAAGAGCGTTGCGTAGCCTGTAACCTCTGCGCGGTAGCCTGCCCGGTCGGCTGTATCTCGCTGCAAAAAGCAGAAACCAAAGACGGTCGCTGGTATCCGGAATTTTTCCGCATCAACTTCTCACGCTGCATTTTCTGTGGCCTGTGCGAAGAAGCCTGTCCGACCACGGCGATTCAGTTAACCCCGGATTTCGAAATGGGGGAATACAAGCGCCAGGATCTGGTTTACGAGAAAGAGGATCTGCTGATCTCCGGTCCGGGCAAATACCCGGAATATAACTTCTACCGGATGGCAGGTATGGCAATCGACGGCAAAGATAAGGGCGAAGCAGAGAACGAAGCCAAGCCTATCGACGTCAAGAGCCTGTTACCGTAAGGAGAGGGGCAATGGAGTTCGCTTTTTATATCTGTGGCCTGATAGCCATACTTGCGACCTTGCGAGTGATCACCCATACCAATCCGGTACACGCACTGCTGTACCTGATTATTTCGCTGCTGGCGATTTCCGGGGTGTTCTTCTCACTGGGCGCTTATTTCGCTGGTGCGCTGGAAATTATTGTCTACGCGGGTGCCATTATGGTGCTGTTCGTGTTCGTGGTGATGATGCTCAACCTGGGCGGTTCAGAAATCGAACAGGAACGCCAGTGGCTGAAACCGCAGGTGTGGATTGGTCCGGCAATTTTGTCGGCCATCATGCTGGTGGTGATTGTTTACGCCATTCTCGGTGTTAACGATCAGGGTATCGACGGTACGCCAATCAGTGCTAAAGCAGTGGGTATTACGCTGTTCGGGCCTTACGTACTGGCGGTGGAACTGGCTTCTATGCTGCTGCTGGCTGGTCTGGTTGTGGCCTTCCACGTCGGTCGTGAAGAGCGTGCGGGTGAAGTGCTGAGCAATCGTAAAGACGACAGCGCGAAAAGAAAAACGGAGGAGCACGCATGATCCCCTTACAACATGGACTGATCCTCGCGGCAATCTTATTCGTTCTTGGCTTAACCGGTCTGGTTATCCGTCGCAATCTGCTGTTTATGCTGATTGGTCTGGAAATCATGATTAACGCCTCCGCGCTGGCCTTTGTGGTCGCCGGTAGCTACTGGGGCCAGACCGACGGTCAGGTGATGTACATTCTCGCCATCAGCCTCGCGGCGGCAGAAGCGAGTATCGGCCTTGCGCTGCTGCTGCAACTTCACCGTCGTCGCCAGAACCTGAACATCGATTCAGTAAGTGAGATGCGCGGATGAACATGCTTGCCTTAACCATTATTTTGCCATTGATTGGCTTCGTCCTGCTGGCGTTCTCCCGTGGACGCTGGTCTGAAAACGTCTCTGCGATCGTGGGCGTTGGCTCAGTGGGCCTGGCGGCGCTGGTAACTGCCTTTATCGGCGTCGATTTCTTCGCTAACGGCGAGCAGGCATACAGCCAGCCGCTGTGGACGTGGATGTCGGTAGGCGACTTTAACATCGGTTTTAACCTGGTACTGGACGGCCTGTCGCTGACCATGCTCTCGGTGGTCACTGGTGTGGGTTTCCTTATTCACATGTACGCCTCCTGGTATATGCGCGGTGAAGAAGGCTACTCTCGCTTCTTCGCTTACACCAACCTGTTCATCGCCAGCATGGTGGTTCTGGTTCTCGCCGACAACCTGCTGCTGATGTACCTCGGCTGGGAAGGCGTGGGTCTGTGCTCCTATCTGCTGATCGGTTTCTATTACACCGATCCGAAGAATGGCGCAGCGGCAATGAAAGCGTTCGTCGTGACCCGTGTGGGTGACGTGTTCCTCGCTTTCGCGCTGTTCATTCTTTACAACGAACTGGGCACCCTGAACTTCCGCGAAATGGTGGAACTGGCACCAGCGCACTTTGCTGACGGCAATAACATGCTGATGTGGGCGACGCTGATGCTGCTGGGCGGTGCGGTCGGTAAATCTGCGCAGTTGCCGTTGCAGACATGGCTTGCCGACGCGATGGCTGGCCCGACGCCAGTCTCCGCGCTGATCCACGCCGCAACGATGGTAACAGCCGGTGTCTACCTGATCGCTCGTACCCACGGCCTGTTCCTGATGACCCCGGAAATCCTGCATCTGGTGGGTATTGTCGGGGCGGTTACGCTGCTGCTGGCAGGCTTTGCTGCACTGGTACAAACTGACATCAAACGTGTTCTCGCTTACTCCACCATGAGCCAGATTGGTTACATGTTCCTCGCGCTTGGCGTACAGGCATGGGATGCGGCGATTTTCCACTTGATGACCCACGCGTTCTTTAAAGCGTTGCTGTTCCTGGCATCCGGTTCCGTCATTCTGGCCTGCCATCACGAACAGAACATCTTCAAGATGGGCGGTCTGCGTAAATCTATTCCACTGGTTTATCTCTGCTTCCTGGTGGGCGGCGCGGCACTGTCGGCACTGCCGCTGGTCACTGCGGGCTTCTTCAGTAAGGATGAGATCCTCGCGGGTGCGATGGCGAATGGTCATATCAATCTGATGGTGGCAGGTCTGGTCGGTGCGTTTATGACCTCGCTTTACACCTTCCGTATGATTTTCATCGTCTTCCACGGAAAAGAACAAATTCACGCTCACGCCGTGAAAGGGGTAACTCACAGCCTGCCGCTGATTGTGCTGCTGATCCTTTCCACCTTCGTTGGCGCACTGATTGTACCGCCGCTGCAGGGCGTGCTTCCGCAAACGACGGAACTGGCGCACGGCAGTATGTTGACCCTGGAAATTACCTCTGGCGTGGTTGCGGTCGTCGGCATTCTGCTGGCTGCCTGGCTGTGGCTGGGTAAACGTACTCTGGTGACCTCCATCGCCAACAGTGCGCCGGGTCGCCTGCTGGGAACCTGGTGGTACAACGCCTGGGGCTTTGACTGGCTGTACGACAAAGTGTTCGTCAAGCCGTTCCTGGGTATTGCCTGGTTGCTGAAACGCGATCCGCTGAACTCAATGATGAACATCCCGGCTGTCCTTTCCCGCTTTGCAGGTAAAGGCCTGCTGTTAAGCGAGAACGGCTACCTACGCTGGTATGTGGCATCCATGAGCATCGGTGCGGTCGTGGTGCTGGCACTGTTGATGGTACTGCGTTGAGTTGTTGGCTGAGTGAATATACCCGGCGTTGCGCCGGGTCTGTGAACTAAGAATAAATTTTAGGTAACTGTTCCTGAAGTACAGGCGTCATCGGCGAAGTCAGACCGGATACCGCCAGCGCACAGCAACCGGAGCGTACTTAAGTACGTGAGGATTGCGAGCACTGCCGGGATTCGGGCTGGCGAGTGAGATAGCCTGAGCAGGAGTAAATATAAGGGACATACTTAGCTATGTTATTACCCTGGTTAATACTAATCCCCTTTATCGGCGGCTTCCTGTGCTGGCAGACCGAACGCTTTGGCGTCAAGGTGCCGCGCTGGATCGCGCTGATCACCATGGGATTGACGCTGGCGCTGTCGCTGCAACTGTGGTTGCAGGGCGGTTATTCACTGACGCAATCCGCCGGAATTCCACAGTGGCAGTCTGAATTCGACATGCCGTGGATCCCGCGTTTTGGAATCTCTATCCATCTCGCCATTGATGGTCTGTCGCTGCTGATGGTCGTCCTGACTGGTTTGCTCGGCGTGCTGGCGGTACTTTGCTCGTGGAATGAGATCGAAAAATATCAGGGCTTCTTCCACCTCAACCTGATGTGGATCCTGGGCGGCGTTATCGGCGTGTTCCTTGCCATCGACATGTTCCTGTTCTTCTTCTTCTGGGAAATGATGCTGGTGCCGATGTACTTCCTGATCGCACTGTGGGGGCATAAAGCCTCTGACGGTAAAACGCGTATCACGGCGGCAACCAAGTTCTTCATTTACACCCAGGCGAGTGGTCTGGTGATGTTGATCGCCATCCTGGCGCTGGTTTTTGTTCACTACGATGCGACTGGCGTCTGGACCTTCAACTATGAAGAGTTGCTGAATACGCCAATGTCCAGCGGTGTGGAATATCTGCTGATGCTGGGCTTCTTCATCGCCTTTGCGGTGAAAATGCCGGTGGTTCCACTGCACGGCTGGCTGCCGGATGCGCACTCCCAGGCACCGACTGCCGGTTCCGTTGACCTCGCGGGGATCTTGCTGAAAACCGCCGCTTACGGTCTGCTGCGTTTCTCCCTGCCGCTGTTCCCGAACGCGTCGGCAGAGTTCGCGCCAATCGCTATGTGGCTGGGTGTTATCGGCATCTTCTACGGTGCGTGGATGGCCTTCGCTCAGACCGATATCAAACGTCTGATCGCCTACACCTCGGTTTCCCACATGGGCTTCGTGCTGATTGCTATCTACACCGGCAGCCAGTTGGCCTACCAGGGCGCGGTAATTCAGATGATTGCGCACGGCTTGTCGGCGGCGGGTCTGTTTATTCTCTGCGGTCAGCTCTATGAACGTATCCATACCCGCGACATGCGCATGATGGGCGGTCTGTGGAGCAAGATGAAATGGCTGCCAGCACTGTCGCTGTTCTTTGCGGTGGCAACGCTTGGGATGCCAGGCACCGGTAACTTCGTCGGCGAATTTATGATTCTGTTCGGCAGCTTCCAGGTTGTGCCGGTGATTACCGTTATCTCTACCTTTGGGCTGGTCTTTGCATCTGTTTATTCGCTGGCGATGTTGCATCGCGCTTACTTCGGTAAAGCGAAAAGCCAGATTGCCAGCCAGGAACTGCCAGGGATGTCGCTGCGTGAGCTGTTTATGATCCTGTTGCTGGTGGTGCTGCTGGTACTGCTGGGCTTCTATCCGCAGCCGATTCTGGATACCTCGCACTCCGCGATTGGCAATATCCAGCAGTGGTTTGTTAATTCCGTTACTACTACAAGGCCGTAAATCGCCATGACAATAACTCCACAAAACCTGATCGCACTGCTACCGTTGCTGATCGTCGGCTTGACGGTGGTGGTTGTGATGCTCTCCATTGCGTGGCGACGCAATCATTTCCTCAACGCTACGCTCTCGGTTATTGGGCTTAACGCGGCGCTGGTTTCGCTCTGGTTTGTCGGCCAGGCTGGCGCTATGGACGTTACGCCGCTGATGCGCGTTGATGGTTTCGCCATGCTTTATACCGGGCTGGTATTGTTGGCGAGCCTCGCCACCTGTACTTTCGCCTACCCGTGGCTTGAAGGCTATAACGACAACAAGGATGAGTTCTACCTGTTGGTGTTAATTGCCGCGCTGGGCGGGATCCTGCTGGCGAATGCCAACCATCTGGCGTCTCTGTTCCTCGGTATTGAACTGATCTCTTTGCCGCTGTTTGGCCTGGTCGGTTACGCTTTCCGTCAGAAACGTTCGCTGGAAGCCAGTATCAAATACACCATCCTTTCTGCCGCAGCGTCTTCTTTCCTGCTGTTCGGTATGGCGCTGGTGTATGCGCAGTCTGGCGACCTGTCGTTTGTCGCGCTGGGTAAAAACCTCGGCGACGGTATGCTCAACGAGCCGCTGTTGCTGGCAGGTTTCGGCCTGATGATTGTTGGCCTCGGCTTCAAACTCTCTCTGGTGCCGTTCCACCTGTGGACGCCAGACGTATACCAGGGCGCGCCTGCGCCGGTTTCCACTTTCCTGGCGACGGCGAGTAAAATCGCTATCTTCGGTGTGGTGATGCGTCTGTTCCTTTACGCACCGGTGGGTGACAGCGAAGCGATTCGCGTGGTGCTGGCGATTATCGCCTTTGCCTCCATCATCTTCGGTAACCTGATGGCGCTGAGCCAGACCAACATCAAACGTCTGCTCGGTTACTCGTCTATCTCTCACCTCGGCTATCTGCTGGTGGCGCTGATTGCGCTGCAAACCGGCGAGATGTCGATGGAAGCGGTAGGGGTTTACCTGGCCGGTTATCTGTTCAGCAGCCTCGGTGCGTTCGGTGTGGTCAGCCTGATGTCCAGCCCGTACCGTGGCCCGGATGCTGATTCCCTGTTCTCTTACCGTGGTCTGTTCTGGCATCGCCCGATACTCGCGGCAGTGATGACGGTGATGATGCTGTCGCTGGCAGGTATTCCGATGACGCTGGGCTTTATCGGTAAGTTCTATGTGCTGGCTGTCGGTGTCCAGGCACACCTGTGGTGGCTGGTGGGCGCCGTGGTTGTCGGTTCGGCAATCGGCCTCTACTACTACCTGCGCGTGGCGGTGAGCCTGTACCTTCATGGTTCAGAACAGCCAAACCGTGATGCGCCGTCAGACTGGCAGTACACAGCAGGTGGTATCGTGGTGCTGATCTCTGCCCTGCTGGTTCTGGTGCTGGGTGTATGGCCGCAACCGCTGATTAGCATTGTGCGTTTGGCAATGCCGATGATGTGAGTCGTCAGTCAGTAAGCTGAGAAAGCCGCCGACATGTTCGGCGGTTTTTTTATGGTGCCCTGACACCATCACCCAACAATAACCGTCAGCGCATGATTCCCTTGCCGCAGCATACGTCGATACGCACTAATCAGTTTTTCCATATCAAGCATGATCGAAGCAAAGAGTTGCCCCTCTAACTCCTCTGAAAAGGTCACTCCCGGATAAATATCCATTTCATTGAGTCGCTTAATGGAAAACTGTTTACGCAGTTCATTTCGGTCGAGTGCCTCCAGTCGGTCAATAGTGGCGGCTAACTCCTGATTCCAGGTCAATCCCAGGAAACCATCGATTCCATCTTCGAGACTATGTTCACCGAGCACCGCACGACTCAGCGGATCATTCTTCGCTGGATCAAAAGCAGAGGTGCCCGTCAGGCCAAAATGTAAAAAGTCCCAGCGTTTATCAATATCCAGTCGCCTTGAGCCTGAAATCGTTTCATGAATATCGACCATTAAAGATTTCTCATTAGACTCAATCAATTTGTTGGCCTTTTCTGAGTTAATTTCCGCAAAATACGCAATCATTCCCATCTTATTTCTCCCGTCAGATTTCCTTTTGCGCATCTTAAAACAGACGGGGGGAAATAAAATATACAAGCTGCTTTTTCTGGAGCCGCCTCGAGAAAATTTTATTATTTACTGTTGTACAACAAGGTTATAACACCATCCACCACCTGCGCCATTTTCTGATAGTTCAGTCTGTCTGCGGTATCACCGGGCAGGTGATATTGTTTATTACGATAAAAAGCGGTGTCTGTAATCATGACGGCGGGGATATCTTGCTGCCAGTAATTAAGATGGTCAGAGAAATCGACACCGGGAATAAAACCAGGACATAGGCGAGTCTGTTATTTATCACTATTAATGATAAATAACATGCTCAAATATATTGTTGACTTGATAGATTTATATAAAAGTAGCCTGAGTCATTGGCTGATGAAACAGGGCGATTTTGCCCTGTTATCAATTAATTAAAAATTATACGTGAAACACCGCGAAATCGCTCGCCAGTTCTGTTGCCGGGAAAATTGCCCGGCACTCGCGTAATAAATGCTGACAGCCTTTATCATCATAGCGTGAGCTGACGTGAGTAATGATCAATTTGCCGACACCCGCCTCACGAGCCAGAGTCGCCGCCTGACGGCTTGAACTGTGCCCACGGCTGTTGGCTTTGGCTTCCATCTCCATATCCAGCGTTGTTTCGTGAACCATTATGTCGACACCTTTAGCAAGATCTATTGCGGCATCGCAAGGGCCGGTATCACCGAAAATGGCGATTGATTTACCCGGTGTAGGCGCGGATAAGTAATCAGCGCCGTTAATCTGCCGACCGTCTTCCAGCGTGACTGTTTTGCCTTTTTTCAAATCCTGGAACAGCGGACCAGGTTGTACGCCGGCATCTTTTAACGCCTGGGCATTCAGCGCGCCTGGTTTATCATGTTCTTCAATACGATAGCCGTAACACTCCAGTGGATGTTCCATTGGATATGCCGTTACCTTGCGCAGGCCATCATCAACTATTTCTCCTGCTGTAATTTCAACAATTTCCAGCGGATAATCGGTCCATGAGCCGCTAATGCGTAACGCTGTCTCAACAAATTCACGGATACCTTTCGGACCATAAATTGTTAATGGTTGCACAATGCCTGACATGGAACGACTGCATAGCAATCCGGGCAAGCCAAAAAGGTGATCGCCATGAAGATGGCTTATAAAAATCCTGTCCAGTTTTCCTGGGTTAAATGCCGTGTTCAACATCTGGTGTTGTGTACCTTCACCACAATCAAATAACCAAAGCCCGGCTTGCGTCGGATGTTGCAGATTAAGCAATATTGCCGTGACATTACGTGTCCGGGTCGGAACACCTGCCGAAGTGCCTAAAAAAATTAATTCCATGAGTTCATCACGCTGCTGAAAATATTCCGGCTAGTATAAAGCAAACAGCACAAAGGAGCCTTCCATGATCGACTGGCAAGATCTGCATCATTCTGATTTATCCGTTTCTCAGCTTTATGCCTTATTACAACTGCGTTGTGCGGTATTTGTAGTGGAACAAAACTGTCCTTACCAGGATATCGATGGCGACGATCTGGTGGGAGAAAATCGCCACATTCTCGGTTGGCATAACGGGACACTGGTGGCGTATGCGAGGATTCTGAAAAGTGACGACGAACTGCAACCCGTTGTGATTGGTCGGGTGATTGTCAGCGAAGCCTTACGCGGCGAAAAAATTGGTCAGCAATTGATGAGTAAGGCGCTGGAATCGTGTACTCGCCACTGGCCGGAGAAGCCGATTTATCTGGGGGCGCAGGCGCATTTACAAAACTTTTATGGGCAATTTGGTTTCATCCCTGTGACCGATATTTATGAGGAAGATGGTATTCCGCATATCGGGATGGCGCGCGAGGTTATTCAGGCGTAATCGATAACCGTTGTCTATAGTTAGTGGCAGGTTTTACGCAAATGGAGAACGAGAATGTCTAATCAGTTTGGTGATACACGTATCGATGACGACCTGACGTTGCTGAGTGAAACACTTGACG
This sequence comes from Escherichia sp. MOD1-EC7011, assembly GCF_002965005.1. Taxonomy (NCBI): domain Bacteria; kingdom Pseudomonadati; phylum Pseudomonadota; class Gammaproteobacteria; order Enterobacterales; family Enterobacteriaceae; genus Escherichia; species Escherichia sp. MOD1-EC7011. The sequence goes on along the minus strand of NZ_PTRD01000015.1, from coordinate 23,847 downwards.
AGGTACTACGTTCCTCTGGCGATCCCGCCGATCAAAAATATGTTGAACTAAAGGCGCGTGCAGAAAAGGCGCTGGATGATGTGAAAAAAAGGGTAAGCCAGGCTTCTGACAGTTATTACTATCGGGCGAAGCAGGCAGTTTATCGCGCCGATGACTACGTCCACGAAAAACCCTGGCAGGGAATTGGCGTTGGCGCGGCTGTTGGACTGGTGTTAGGACTATTGCTGGCACGCCGTTAAAACCTCCCTACACTGGGGTACTGCATTTTTTCTGTAGTACCCCGTATAATGTGAGGCTTTTAACAGGGAGAGGTCCGCGTGCAATCACTTACTACGGCGCTGGGAAATCTACTGCGCCATTTGTCGCAAGAGATTCCGGCGACACCCGGCATTCGGGTTTTCGACATTCCTTTCCCTCTCAATGACGCTTTTGATGCCTTAAGCTGGCTGGCCAGTCAGCAAACGTATCCGCAATTTTACTGGCAACAACGTAATGGCGATGAAGAAGCTGCCGTGCTGGGCGCAATCATCCGCTTTACGTCGTTGGGGCAGGCGCAACGTTTTCTTCGTCAGTATCCGGAACACACCGACTTACGCATCTGGGGATTGAATGCGTTTGACCCGTCGCAGGGTAATCTACTTTTACCACGTCTGGAATGGCGACGCTGTGGCGGTAAAGCCACGCTACGGCTGACGCTATTCAGTGAAAATTCCCTTCAGCACGATGCAGTTAAGGCAAAAGAATTTATCGCCACACTGGCGAATATTAAACCTTTGCCCGCGTTACGTTTAACCACCACGAAAGAACAACACTGGCCGGACAAAACTGGCTGGACGCGATTAATCGAACTGGCAACGAAAACCATCGCCGAAGGTGAACTCGACAAAGTGGTTCTTGCCCGGGCGACTGACCTGCATTTCGCAAGTCCGGTCAATGCAGCGGCGATGATGGCTGCCAGCCGGCGGCTCAATCTGAACTGCTATCATTTTTACATGGCCTTTGATGGCGAAAATGCTTTTCTTGGCTCAACGCCTGAGCGGCTATGGCGGCGGCGAGACAAAGCTCTGCGTACCGAAGCCCTGGCGGGAACGGTAGCAAATCATTCTGATGATAAGCAGGCGCAGCAGTTGGGTGAGTGGCTGATGGCGGATGATAAAAACCAGCGCGAGAACATGCTGGTGGTGGAAGATATCTGCCAACGATTGCAGGCCGATACCCAGACGCTGGATGTGTTACCGCCGCAGGTACTGCGCCTGCGTAAAGTGCAGCATCTGCGCCGCTGTATCTGGACTTCACTCAACAAAGCGGATGATGTGATCTGTTTACATCAGTTACAGCCAACGGCAGCCGTTGCTGGCTTACCGCGCGATCTGGCGCGGCAGTTCATCGCCCGGCACGAACCGTTCACCCGTGAATGGTATGCCGGTTCTGCGGGTTATCTCTCATTACAACAAAGCGAATTCTGCGTTTCCCTGCGCTCGGCGAAAATCAGTGACAATGTGGTGCGATTATATGCCGGAGCAGGCATTGTCCGAGGCTCAGACCCCGAGCAGGAGTGGCAGGAAATCGACAACAAAGCGGCAGGGTTGCGAACATTATTACAAATGGAATAGTAATGAGTCGCATCATTACCGATTCATATCAATAATCTATTTTTGTAGCTCCTTATACTTAGCCGCAATATTGATACCGGACAAACTCATGTCAGTAAGCGCATTTAACCGACGCTGGGCGGCGGTCATTCTGGAAGCATTAACGCGTCATGGCGTCAGACACGTCTGCATTGCCCCTGGCTCTCGTTCTACGCCGTTAACGTTAGCGGCGGCGGAAAATTCTGCATTCATCCACCACACCCATTTTGATGAGCGTGGGCTGGGGCATCTGGCACTGGGGCTGGCGAAGGTCAGCAAACAGCCGGTGGCGGTGATAGTAACTTCCGGCACGGCGGTGGCAAATCTCTATCCGGCACTGATTGAAGCGGGGTTAACCGGAGAGAAACTGATCCTCTTAACCGCCGATCGCCCGCCAGAACTGATTGACTGCGGCGCGAATCAGGCGATTCGCCAGCCGGGAATGTTCGCCTCTCACCCCATGCATAGCATTTCACTACCGCGTCCGACCCAGGATATTCCCGCTCGCTGGCTGGTATCCACCATCGACCATGCTCTCGGTACTCTGCATACTGGCGGAGTCCATATCAACTGCCCGTTTGCTGAACCGTTGTATGGCGAGATGGACGACACCGGGCTTGGCTGGCAACAACGTCTGGGCGACTGGTGGCAGGACAATAAACCGTGGCTGCGTGAAGCGCCTCGTCTGGAAAGTGAAAAACAGCGCGACTGGTTCTTCTGGCGACAAAAGCGCGGCGTGGTCGTTGCGGGTCGCATGAGTGCGGAAGAGGGCAAAAAAGTCGCCCTGTGGGCGCAAACTCTTGGCTGGCCGCTGATTGGCGACGTGCTGTCGCAAACCGGGCAGCCGCTGCCGTGTGCCGATCTCTGGTTAGGCAATGCCAAAGCGATCAGCGAGTTACAGCAGGCGCAGATTGTGGTGCAACTGGGGAGCAGCCTGACCGGCAAACGGTTACTGCAATGGCAGGCAAGTTGTGAGCCGGAAGAGTACTGGATTGTTGATAATATCGAAGGGCGACTCGACCCGGCGCACCATCGTGGACGTCGGCTGATTGCTAATATCGCCGACTGGCTGGAACTGCATCCGGCAGAAAAACGCCAGCCCTGGTGCGTTGAAATCCCGCGTCTGGCTGAACAGGCAATGCAGGCGGTTGTGGCGCGCCGAGATGCATTTGGTGAAGCGCAACTGGCGCACCGCATCAGCGACTATCTGCCGGAACAGGGGCAACTGTTTGTCGGTAACAGCCTGGTGGTGCGTCTGATTGATGCGCTCTCGCAACTTCCGGCAGGTTATCCGGTTTACAGCAACCGTGGAGCCAGCGGTATTGACGGACTGCTCTCTACCGCAGCAGGTGTTCAGCGGGCGAGCGGTAAACCCACGCTGGCGATTGTTGGCGATCTTTCCGCACTTTACGACCTGAACGCACTGGCGTTACTGCGTCAGGTTTCCGCGCCGCTGGTATTAATTGTGGTAAACAACAACGGCGGGCAAATTTTCTCGCTGCTACCAACGCCGACAAGCGAGCGCGAGCGTTTCTATCTGATGCCGCAAAACGTCCATTTTGATCATGCTGCCGCGATGTTTGAGCTGAAATATCATCGCCCGCAAAACTGGCAGGAACTTGAAGCGGCGCTTGCCGACGCCTGGCGCACCCCGACCACCACCGTGATTGAGATGGTGGTTAACGACACCGATGGCGCACAGACCCTCCAGCAATTGCTGGCGCAGGTAAGCCATTTATGATCCTGCACGCGAAGGAAAAACACGGCAAGCCAGGTTTACCCTGGCTGGTTTTTCTGCACGGTTTTTCCGGTGATTGCCACGAATGGCAGGAAGTCGGCGAAGCGTTTGCCGACTACTCGCGGTTGTATGTTGATCTCCCAGGTCACGGCGGTTCGGCGGAAATTAGCGTCGATGGTTTTGATGATGTCACCGACTTACTGCGTAAAACCCTTGTTAGTTACAACATACTTAACTGCTGGCTGGTGGGGTACTCGCTCGGTGGACGCGTGGCGATGATGGCGGCTTGTCAGGGGATGCCGGGGCTGAGTGGGGTTGTTGTGGAAGGCGGTCATCCGGGGTTGCAAAATGCTGAACAACGCACGGAACGTCAGCGTTCCGATCACCGTTGGGCGCAGCGTTTTCGCACAGAACCATTAACGGCAGTATTTGCCGACTGGTATCAACAACCAGTTTTTGCCTCGCTTAACGACGAGCAGCGCCGGGAACTGGTGACGCTGCGTAGCAACAATAATGGCGCAACCCTTGCCGCCATGCTGGAAGCAACCTCATTGTCCGTCCAGCCTGATTTACGTGCTAACCTTAGCGCCCGCACATTTGCGTTTTATTATTTATGTGGTGAACGTGACAGCAAATTCCGCGCTCTGGCGGCGGAACTGGCTGCTGACTGCCATGTCATTCCTCGCGCCGGACATAACGCGCACCGGGAAAATCCCGCTGGCGTAATCGCAAGTCTGGCGCAGATCTTGCGTTTCTGACTAAAGGACACAATATGATTTATCCTGATGAAGCAATGCTTTACGCACCGGTTGAATGGCACGACTGTTCCGAAGGTTTCGAGGACATTCGTTATGAAAAATCTGCCGACGGTATCGCAAAAATCACCATTAATCGTCCGCAGGTGCGCAATGCCTTCCGTCCTCTGACGGTAAAAGAGATGATCCAGGCGCTGGCGGATGCGCGTTATGACGATAACATCGGCGTGATCATTCTGACTGGCGCAGGCGATAAAGCGTTCTGCTCTGGCGGCGATCAAAAAGTCCGTGGTGACTACGGTGGTTATAAAGATGACTCCGGCGTACATCACCTGAACGTGCTGGACTTCCAGCGCCAGATCCGTACCTGTCCAAAACCGGTTGTCGCGATGGTGGCTGGCTACTCCATCGGCGGCGGTCACGTTCTGCACATGATGTGCGATCTGACCATTGCGGCAGAAAACGCCATCTTCGGTCAGACTGGGCCGAAAGTCGGTTCCTTCGACGGCGGCTGGGGCGCTTCCTATATGGCGCGTATTGTCGGGCAGAAAAAAGCGCGTGAAATCTGGTTCCTGTGCCGTCAGTATGACGCGAAACAGGCGCTGGATATGGGGCTGGTTAACACCGTTGTGCCGCTGGCGGATCTGGAAAAAGAAACCGTCCGCTGGTGCCGCGAAATGCTGCAAAACAGCCCGATGGCGCTGCGCTGCCTGAAAGCTGCGCTGAACGCCGACTGCGACGGTCAGGCAGGGCTGCAAGAGCTGGCGGGTAACGCCACCATGCTGTTCTACATGACGGAAGAAGGTCAGGAAGGTCGTAATGCTTTCAACCAGAAACGTCAGCCTGATTTCAGCAAATTTAAACGGAATCCGTAATGCGTAGCGCGCAGGTATACCGCTGGCAGATCCCCATGGACGCGGGGGTGGTTCTGCGCGACAGGCGGTTAAAAACCCGCGACGGGCTGTACGTTTGCCTGCTCGATGGCGGGCGCGAAGGGTGGGGAGAGATCTCCCCACTGCCGGGCTTCAGTCAGGAAACCTGGGAAGAGGCGCAAAGCGTGCTGCTTGCCTGGGTAAATGACTGGCTGGCAGGCGATTGCGAATTACCGCAAATGCCTTCCGTCGCCTTTGGCGTGAGCTGCGCGCTGGCAGAGCTTACTGATACGTTGCCGCAAGCAGCCAATTACCGTGCGGCACCGCTGTGTAACGGTGATCCGGACGATCTGATCCTCAAACTTGCCGATATGCCTGGCGAGAAAGTGGCGAAGGTCAAAGTGGGATTGTACGAAGCCGTGCGCGATGGCATGGTAGTGAATCTGTTGCTGGAAGCGGTTCCGGATCTGCATTTGCGTCTTGACGCGAATCGCGCCTGGACGCCGCTGAAGAGCCAGCAGTTTGCCAAATATGTCAATCCGGATTATCGCGACCGCATCGCTTTTCTCGAAGAACCGTGCAAAACACGCGATGATTCCCGCGCCTTTGCCCGTGAAACTGGCATTGCCATTGCCTGGGATGAAAGCCTGCGCGAGCCGGATTTTGCCTTTGTGGCGGAAGAGGGCGTGCGCGCGGTGGTGATCAAACCCACGCTCACTGGCAGCCTGGATAAAGTACGCGAGCAGGTGCAGGCGGCGCACGCGCTGGGGCTGACGGCGGTGATCAGTTCTTCCATCGAGTCGAGCTTAGGCTTAACGCAACTGGCGCGGATTGCGGCCTGGTTAACGCCAGACACCATTCCGGGTCTGGACACGCTGGATCTGATGCAGGCGCAGCAGGTTCGTCGCTGGCCGGGTAGCCCGCTACCGTTAGTGGAAGTAGATGCACTGGAGCGGCTGCTATGATCTTCTCTGACTGGCCGTGGCGTCACTGGCGGCAGGTGCGGGGAGATGCCATCGCCTTGCGTCTCAATGACGAGCAACTCAACTGGCGCGAGCTTTGTGCTCGCGTCGATGAATTAGCGTCGGGCTTTGCGGCGCAGGGCGTAGTTGAGGGCAGCGGCGTGATGTTGCGGGCGTGGAATACGCCGCAAACGCTGCTGGCCTGGCTTGCGTTGTTGCAATGCGGTGCGCGGGTGCTTCCCGTCAACCCACAGCTTCCGCAGCCGTTGCTTGAGGAGTTGCTGCCCAATCTTACGCTGCAATTTGCGCTGGTGCCGGAAGGGGAGAACACCTTTCCGGCGTTAACGTCGCTGCAAATTCAGGCTGGAGAGGGCGCATATGCAGCTATGTGGCAGCCGACACGCCTGTGCTCAATGACGTTGACCTCTGGTTCTACCGGGTTGCCGAAAGCCGCTGTCCATACTTATCAGGCTCATCTTGCCAGCGCCGAAGGGGTGTTATCGCTGATTCCGTTTGGCGATCACGATGACTGGCTGCTCTCTTTGCCGCTATTTCATGTTTCCGGGCAGGGAATTATGTGGCGCTGGTTGTATGCTGGCGCGCGGATGACGGTACGCGATAAACAGCCGCTGGAGCAAATGCTGGCAGGCTGTACTCACGCTTCGCTGGTGCCGACGCAGCTCTGGCGTTTGCTGGTTAACCGTAGTTCAGTTTCCCTGAAAGCGGTATTGCTTGGCGGCGCGGCAATCCCGGTCGAATTGACGGAACAGGCACGCGAGCAGGGTATTCGTTGCTTTTGCGGCTATGGTCTGACCGAGTTTGCCTCCACGGTGTGTGCGAAAGAAGCCGACGGTCTGGCAGACGTCGGTTCGCCGCTGCCCGGTCGGGAAGTGAAAGTTGTTAACGATGAGGTATGGTTGCGCGCTGCCAGTATGGCAGAAGGTTACTGGCGTAACGGGCAACTGGTGTCGCTGCTCAATGATGAAGGCTGGTACGCTACGCGCGATCGCGGCGAGATGCATAACGGTAAACTGACCATTGTCGGGCGCTTGGATAATCTGTTCTTTAGCGGTGGCGAAGGTATTCAGCCGGAAGAGGTGGAGCGGGTTATTGCTGCGCATCCTGCGGTTTTGCAGGTGTTTATCGTCCCCGTTGCAGACAATGAGTTTGGTCATCGCCCGGTAGCTGTGGTGGAGTATGACCAGGACAGCGTGGATCTTAGCGAATGGGTGAAAGATAAGCTGGCTCGTTTTCAGCAACCGGTGCGTTGGCTGACGTTGCCATCAGAACTGAAAAACGGCGGCATTAAAATTTCACGCCAGGCGTTGAAAGAGTGGGTTCAACGCCAGCAGTAATGGAACATCCGTTTCACTTCTCATTTTTGCCATTCCATTGCCGTTGATAAAGAGTTTATCTGTTAATCTGTAACTTAATGTGAAAACTCTTAGTTAACAGGATAATGCAATGGAATGGCTGGTCAAAAAATCGTGTTGCGATAAACAAGATAAGAGACATGTAATTATGCTCTGCGATGCTGGCGGCGTGATAAAAATGATCGCTGAAGTGAAGAGTGACTTCGCCGTGAAAGTGGGGGATTTACTCTCGCCTTTGCAGAATGCGCTTTACTGTATTAATCGTGAAAAGTTGCACACGGTGAAAGTCCTCTCGGCAAGCAGTTACAGCCCCGATGAGTGGGAACGGCAGTGTAAATCGGCTGGGAAAATTCAGTAACGTTGTTTTGTCGTGGGAAGGAAAATCAGCATTAATCCGCTCGCAATACAGGTTACGCCCAGCAGCGCTTTCAGTGAAAAAGTCCCTTCCCAACCAGGAAGCACCATTGAAGCAATCCATACCAGTACATAACTCATACTCAGTAAGGCATAGGCTTTGCTGAGTGCCAGTTGATGTAACGCTTTATACCAGCAAAAAACGGAGATCAGATAACCAAGCAATCCGACCAGCAGAATCTGAGCACCGGTATCAAAAGCAAAAAACGCCGCGATAAAATCCCGCCACCGCGTCATCGATGGCAGATGACTTGCCGCATAACCCAGACTTAATTGTGCTGCAGAAGCAATCATGACGCTGAACAATCCCCACATCAGCCCCATTACACCGTACTCCCCAGGATCACAATGCCGCCAATAATGAATGCTACCCCGCACCAGTGACGCAGCGATACCGGCTCGTGCCACAGTTTTACTGCCGCCAGCGTCACCCAGACAAAATTCAGACTCAACATCGGGTAGGCAATGCCTACCGGAACGCTCTGCAAGACCAGTAGCCAGAGCACCATCGCAAGGCCAAGACAAGCCAGCGCCAGTCCCAGCCACAGTACGATATGTTTGCGCCGCTTTTTTATTGCCACAAAGCCGGTTGCCTGTTTCTGACACAACTGCCCGGCTACGCTAAGCAGACTGGCAAAGACTAAAATCATCCAGATCATTTGGGACGATACTGAATGAGCACCAGACGTCCCTGATGATCGATGGCATCAGCGGGCGGAATGGCGAGACTGTTGATGTCTTCATCGCGGTCAACCGAAAGCACGAGTGTAATCATCCCCTCCTGACGATGTTGATTAAGCCAGTTTGCGAACTCATCACCGCTGACAAATCTCCCTTGCGCATCCGGATAATTAAGGCCGTATTTCAATTCACCCGTCTGGCGATACATGATGATGTCATCGCGTTGCAGGCTCCATGCCAGACCAGCGGCAACGCCGACGCTGTCGGTAAGAATATAGCGGCTTGGCTGCAGTGATTCTTGTGTCATCTCGACAAAAAATTGCGGATGTTTTCCTTCCATAACTCTGTCAGGAATTGAAAATCCTACCAGCAACGCCATCCCCAGCGGGCAAAGCGCGGCATAAGGCCAGGTTTTATCCACGTTTGTTAAGGTATACCAGCCGAAAAATGCCCATAGCGAAAAAATCGACCATGCACAGAAGACTTTATAGCTCTCGAAGGTTTGCCACACTGGCGTGTTCATTGCTCCCCAGGGGGAGACTACAAACGTGGCAATAATGCCAGTGACACCAAAAGCGATGTTAATCCAGCCATTCATCCGCAACGCCAGAGGATTATTTTTTGCTGCCAGCAAAGCGTAATGCGCCATCAGCATTGCCAGAGGTGCAAAGCAGGAAAGAATATAGGTAGGTAATTTGCCTTTCGCGACGGAGAAAAACAGCAGCGGCATCACCGTCCAGCTCAACAAATAGACGGTTGCGGAATGCTTGCGGTTTTTCCAGCCTGTGTACAGTGCACCGGGGAGTAACCCCAGCCACGGCAGGCTACCGGCAATAATGACCGGCAAGTAGTACCAGAACGGGGCTTTATGCTGGGCATCATCCATCGCAAAGCGTTGAATATGCTCAACCCAGAAAAAATAATGCCAGAAGTCAGACTCCCGCTGCGCTATCGCCAGTCCCCAGGGGAGAACCGTCAGTACGCAACTGATAACCGCCAGCCAGCCGTAAATAAAGAGATCTTTCCAGCGTTTTTGCGTCGCTACCCACGGCAGCACGCTTAATACCGGGACGGCGAGGGCGAGAAAACCTTTAGTCATCACCCCCATGCCGCAGGTGATCCCCAGCAGTAAAAATCCCACGCTTTTGCCTTTCCACGTCTGTGCCTGCATTGCCAGCCAGAAGCTGCACATTCCCGCCACCAGCCAGAATGCAATAAACGGATCGAGCACGGCATAAGTGCCGATGGCATAGACAATAAACAATGAGAGATAAATCACTGCGGCGAGTAGTGCCAGACGTTTATCGCGCCATAAGCGCAGTGTAAACCAGGCCACCAGCGCGGCGGTTAACAGGGTCGCAAAGATAACGCCTGCCCGCACACCAACGTTATTCGCACCAAATAGCCATTGCCCAATGCTGTTAATCCAGTATCCGGCAATGGGTTTTTCAAAATAACGTAGCCCTAACAGATGGGGCACAATCCAGTCTCCGGATGCCAGCATTTCCCGACTGATTTCCGCATAACGCGTTTCATCTGGTTGCCAGAGCAGACGATAATTAATCGGCAAGAGATAATAGGCGGTGATAAACGCAAAGAATGCTGCGTAATAGCGAATGGATTTCATGGAAGCATTCCCGCAGCTTGTTGGCAACCCAGCCAGCCTTCACGTCCGGCAATACTTCCGCGAACAACTTGTCCGAGCGGCAACGTTTCTGATAACAGTTCGCTTAAAGGGCAAAATGTCACGCCTTCCTGGGCAGCACGTTTCAGGAGATCCACAAAATTATGCTGATAAGCGCAGCCTTCAACTTCGGCATGAATGGTATAAACCGGCGTGCCTTTATCTCGCAGGATGCGGTTGAGTAGCCAGCCATTAAAATCTTCCGCTTTCACATCCCGACCAATCACTTCATCCCAGGTGGGTAAGGTCACCGGAATTTGCGTAGTACCGGGTTTTCCTGATTCGAGCAATGGACGAAACGGCATCGCCCCACGACAATCGCTGTTGTAGCGCAAATGGAACGCTTCTTTTGCTTCGATCACCTGCTGGTCGGCACGCCAGCCCGCAGCGGCAGAACAGGTTACCGGTTGGCCGATAATCTCTTCAAGGGTGCGAAGACCACGTGCAATATCGTCGACCATCGTTTGGCGATCCCAGTTACCGCTTTGGGCTTGCCAGGCATGGTGATCCCAGGCGTGCAGGCCGACTTCGTGGTATTTAGCCGCTTCGCGAATGATATCGGCGTTGGCATAACCAATCTCTTTACCTGGCCATGCCGTACCGGCCAGTAAAATATCCCAGCCATAAAGCGATGCCGCGTTTGAGCGCAGCATCTTCCACAAAAACTGTGGTTTCACTAGCCGCCAGAGATGGCGACCCATATTGTCCGGGCCGACGCTGAAAAAAATGCTGGCCTGAATATTATGCTTACTCAAGATTTCCAGAAGACGCGGCACGCCTTCACGGGTGCCACGAAAGGTATCGACATCAATGCGTAAGCCCACTTTGGTCATGATCATTTTTCCGTAAGATCGACAGTGCGCAGGAAGAAATCCAGTGTTTCGTCGATGGTTTCCTGCATATCAATTTTCGGTTCCCAGCCCAGGCAGCGGTGGGCATTGCGGATGCTCGGTTTACGATGCTCTACGTCCTGATATCCTTTGCCGTAGTAGCTGCTACTTTCGACAACCCGAAAGCCCGCAAACGGTGGGAAGTGATGGCGCAGTGGATGTTTTTCGAAGCTCGCCAGCAGCATCTCGCCCAGTTCCTCAATGCTCGCTTCGTTATCAGGATTGCCAATGTTGATAATTTCGCCGTCGCAGCGATTTCCCGCATTTTCGATAATACGGTATAACGCTTCAATGCCATCCCGAATATCAGTAAAGCAGCGTTTTTGTTTTCCGCCATCAATCAGCTTAATCGGTGAACCTTCCACCAGGTTGAGAATGAGTTGCGTAATAGCGCGCGAACTGCCAATTCGCGCCGCATTCAGGTTATCCAGCCTTGGCCCCATCCAGTTAAACGGACGGAAGAGGGTGAACTGTAAACCTTCTTTTTCGCCATACGCCCAGAGCACCCGATCAAGTAATTGTTTTGAAACCGAATAAATCCAGCGCGGTTTATTCACCGGGCCGACGATTAAATTAGAATGGTCTTCATCGAAGTATTTATCGCTACACATCCCATAAACTTCTGAAGTCGACGGGAAGATGATTCGCTTACGGTACTTCACGCAATAACGGATAATGCGCAGATTCTCTTCAAAATCGAGTTCAAATACGCGCAGCGGGTTGCGGGTATATTCAATCGGTGTGGCTATCGCCACCAGCGGCAAGACGACATCACATTTTTTGACGTGATACTCAATCCATTCGGAATGAATACTGATATCGCCTTCGACAAAGTGAAAATGCGGATGATTCAGAAAACGGCTTATCGCATCGCTGCCGATATCCAGACCGTAAACTTCATAATGATCTTCGCGCAGCAGGCGTTCTGTCAGATGGTTACCAATAAAGCCATTCACCCCGAGGATGAGTACCCGGGTACGGTGTTGGGCAGCGCAGGTTGATTGGCTATTTAATCGTGAACCTTGCACCAGCCCCAGCGTTTGCGCTAATTGTGAGCCTTGCATGGTAATGCCGTCGCCCGCCTGTCCGGTGACGATTTCCAGCGTGCCATAACCACAGGCAATCAACAGCGGTGAAACAGAAATCACGCTGCCCGACTGTGCGGCAGTAGTAAGGGAATGAACGCGGGACGACCAGACTGTAAATTTCTGATTGCCAACATAGCTAAAGGCGCCAGGCCAGGGATCGGCAACGGCACGCACCATGTTGTGGAGTTCACAAGCCGGTTTATGCCATTCGAGGCGGCTGTCCTCCGGTGTTCTGCGACCAAAACAGGTGGCTTCGTTCTCACGCTGGGCGATTTCCAGAATATTACCGTGTTTAATAGCGGGTAACGTCTGTTCCAGTAACTGACGCGCGGCGTGGCACAATTTATGATGTAGCGTAATGGCAATATCATCCGGCGCAATGGTAACGCGTAGCTGGGCAATAATGGCTCCGGCATCGGCACGCTTCACCATTCGGTGCAACGTAACGCCAGTTTCCGTTTCACCGTTCACCAGCACCCAGTTCAGCGGCGCGCGACCACGATATTTCGGTAACAGCGAACCATGCAGATTAAATGCGCCTGCGGGAGCAAGCTGCAAAATCTCGTCGCTGATCAAATGGCGATAATAAAAAGAGAAAATCACATCAGGTGACAGTTGGGCTATGCGTTCTACCCACAGCGGATGGTTAACGTTATCCGGCGCGTAAACCGGAATGCCTCTTTCCGCCGCCAGACGAGCCACCGAACCATAAAACGCTTTTTCGCCAGGATTATCGGTATGAGTAAAAATGGCGCTAATTTCGTAACCGGCAGCCAGCAAGCCTTCAATGCCCAGGCATCCCATATCGTGATAGGCAAAAACGGCGGTTTTCATTATTCATTTTCCTTGCTGGATGGACGGATAACTTGCTGAACAAAATAGCGGGGGCGGGCGCGGACATCGGTGTAGATCCTGCCGATATATTCACCGAGCAAGCCCATGCCGATAAACTGAGCGCCAATAAAGGTAAACAGCACGGCAAACAGCATAAAGACGCCTTCAGCCGCCCATTGTGGTCCGAAGGTCAGGCGTAAAATCACCAGCAGCACCGCGATGCTAAAACCGCCAATCGCAATAATGCTGCCGAGCAGACTCAGCATACGTAGCGGCGTAGTGGTAAGGCAGGTCACCAGGTCGTACATCAAATTAATCAGGCGCATAAAGCTGTATTTGGATTCACCAAACTCACGCTCGGCATGATGCACCGGAATTTCAATGGCGCGGCGGGCAAAGATATTCGCCAGAATAGGAATAAAGGTGCTGCGTTCATGGCAGTGCAACATCGCATCGACAATATGCCGGCGATAAGCGCGCAGCATACAGCCGTAGTCGCCCATCGCTTTGCCGGTGGTGTGCTGGATAAGCCGGTTAATCATCTTCGAGGCGGTTTTACGAAACCAGCTGTCCTGGCGATTCTGGCGCACAGTCCCTACCACGTCGTAACCTTCATCGGCTTTTTCCACCAGGTGGGGGATTTCTTCTGGTGGATTCTGGAGATCGGCATCAAGAGTAATGATTAAGTCGCCGGTAACGTGACTGAATCCCGCCATAATTGCCGAATGTTGTCCGTAATTGCGGTTAAGCAAAATAGACACAATATGGCTGCCCTCCGCTTGTGAGGCATCGACCAGCATTTGTGCGGAGTTGTCGTTACTGCCGTCATCAACCAACAGTATTTCATACTCTTTGCCCAGTGATTCACAAGCTGCGGTGGTGCGCCTGATTAATTCCGGTAAACTTTCCTGCTCGTTATAAACGGGAATAACCACCGAGACTTTCTTAACAGGGTGGATTTCAAACATGGCTTATTGTCCTGCGAGTTGCTGAAGGGCAGTGATGACGCGATCGGCATCGGCGGTGGTCATATCCGGGAACAGCGGCAACGAACAGATGCGTTCGCTATTCCATTCCGTATTCGGCAACGACAGCGTTGGAAAACGCTCGCGATAATATTTTTGCGTGTGGGCGGCGCGGAAATGTAACCCGGTTCCAATGCCTCTTTCTTTTAACGCTTCCATCAGAGCATCGCGGCTGATACCACAACGTTGTTCATCAACACGAATGATAAACAGATGCCAGGCGTGAACGTGTGACCATGCAGGAACGCTTAAAGGCTGGAAAGGGAGAGTTGCCAGTGCTTGCTGATATTGCAGGGCAATGTCGCGACGGCGAGTATTTAGTTGCTCTAATTTATTCAACTGCGTCAGAGCTATCGCAGCGTTAATATCGGTCAGATTGTACTTATAGCCTGGCGTTAATACTTCAGCCTGCGGTGTGCGGCCCCAGGTTTGTCTGTCGTATGCATCGACACCCAGACCATGAAATTTCAACATGCGTAACTGGCGGGCGAGGCTTTCATTATCGGTAACAATCAGGCCGCCTTCCGCGCAGGTAATATTTTTGATGGCGTGAAACGAAAAAATAGCGGTGCCCTTTGCACCAGTATGCTGACCTTTGTAATACGTACCGACGGCGTGGGCGGCATCTTCAATGACCGCGATACCGTGGCGTTCAGCAATGGCGCGAATGGCGTCAATATCTGCTGGCGCTCCGGCATAATGCACCGGGATAATCGCTTTGGTGTAGGGCGTAATGGCCGCTTCGATCGCTTCAGGCGTGATCATCAGCGTATCGCGATCAACGTCCACCATCACCGGCGTTGCGCCCAACAGAGAGATCATATTGAGGGTTGAAACCCAGGTCATGGAGGGGGTGATGACTTCATCATCAGCGCCAATCCCCAGCGCCATCAGCGTGATATGCATTCCAGCAGTGGCCGAGCTGACTGCGATGGCATGTTGATTTCCTGTCAACTGGCAAAAGGCCGCTTCCAGTGCTTGATTCTTCGGGCCAGTGGTGATCCAACCGGATTCGAAAACCTCTTGAGCTGCAGCGAGTTCTTCTGCGCCTATTGCCGGACGCGAAAAAGGTAAAAAGTCTGACATCGTTTTTCCTTCGGCCATTGAATACCTTTCCCTGTTATTCGCTAATATCTGTCATAGGGAACGTTATGTGTATTTTGCCATTTGGAGTGAAATTCTAAGGGTAGAATATTAATTTAACCTTAAGGGATGAATATAAGGCTTAAATATTATTTTTTTTGTTTTTGTATCTTATTCAGGCTTTTAATTTGACAAGATTTAAGGCATTTTGCGTGCATCGTAATGTTTTAATACTATCCCAGCCACTATTTACCGGTGAAAATGTCGTTTGTTTTCGCGGTCATTTAGCTGGCTACGCTTGTCTATAGGTGGAGCTTAAGTGTTAGCTTTTAGTGGGACTTCGTTGAAGTCTAAAAAATATATCTACATTTTACTGGCGCTTGGGTCGATTGTGGGGCTGGGTACACATGCTGCCTGGAGCAGTAATGGTTTGCCGCGTATCGACAATAAAACGCTGGCCAGATTAGCGCAGCAGCACCCGGTTGTGGTTCTGTTTCGCCATGCGGAACGCTGCGATCGCTCCTCTAATCAATGCTTGTCAGACAAAACAGGCATTACGGTGAAAGGTGCTCAGAATGCCCGTGAACTGGGCAAAGCTTTTAGCGCGGACATCCCTGATTTCGATCTTTATTCCAGTAATGCCGTTCGGACTATTCAATCAGCGACCTGGTTTTCTGCTGGAAAAAAACTGACGGTAGATAAACGGTTTTTACAATGTAGAAATGAGATTTATAGCACAATTAAGGAGTTGCAAAGCAAAGCTCCAGATAAAAATATCGTTATTTTCACCCATAACCATTGTCTGACCTATATCGCAAAAGATAAACGTAGCGTGACATTTAAACCAGATTATCTGGATGGGTTGGTAATGCATGTGGAAAAAGGCAACGTTTTACTGGATGGTGAGTTTGTTAATCGGTGATTTTTTAATATGACAGCCAATAATGGCTGTCATTACTGTTACATCAGGCCTTTCAAACGTAATGTTTTTTGGGTGGCAACATTCAGATCATAGTGAGCAAGATCTTCAGGTTTTACCCATGCGTATTCCTGAAACTCTTCGTTAATTTTCACTTCACGGTTGGCAGAGACGCAGTCAAAGATCAGGTAAATCATATAAATCTCTTCCTTGCGGCCATCTGCATATGTCTTGATGCGAATATCATCACTGAACGTCCACGGCGTGATGTCAGTAAGAATCAGTTGCTCGCCCAGCTCTTCTCTGATTTCACGACGTAATGCTTCTTCAATGCGCTCACCGGGTTCTACGCCGCCGCCAGACAGCGCCCATTGTCCGGGGAAAACGCCGCGATCGTCGGCCATTTTACACAGCAGATAAGCACCATCATTTTGAATTAAGGGACAAACTATAGTCCGTTGCCGCATGGGAATATTCCTTACCACCAAAAATAAAACAAAAGAATACGGCAATGGATCAACGCGTGAAAGTGGCATTGGTCTTTTTTGCGATGATAATCATGGTGATTGTTTTTTTTGGTTTCATCTTTTTGGTGGCTACTTTTTCTGCACTTAATTATTCAAGAAGTATTTAGTTACAATAAGTTAGCAGATCGCTTTTTTCACGCATTGAATCTTCTGTGTCAGGCAGTACAATCCCGCAGCTTTGGGGACTTTTAATTATCTTCTTGCGGGAAAAGGTAAAAATGAAAAAATTTGCGCTGCCAGTTCTGGCTGGAATGCTATTGGTTTCTGCATCGGCAAATGCGATAAGCATTAGCGGTCAGGCGGGAAAAGAATATACCAATATTGGCGTCGGTTTCGGTACTGAATCGACCGGTCTGGCATTAAGCGGTAACTGGACACATAACGATGACGACGGTGACGTCGCGGGCGTGGGTCTGGGATTGAATCTGCCGTTGGGACCGTTAATGGCAACGGTGGGCGGTAAAGGCGTTTACACCAACCCGAACGACGGCGATGAAGGCTATGCCGCAGCGGTAGGCGGTGGCTTGCAGTGGCAAATTGGCGATAGCTTCCGTCTGTTTGGTGAGTATTACTACTCTCCGGATTCGCTCTCCAGCGGTATTAAAAGTTATGAAGAAGCGAATGCTGGCGCGCGTTACACCATTATGCGTCCAGTCAGTATTGAGGCGGGTTATCGCTACCTGAATCTGTCGGGTAAAGACGGTAACCGCGACAACGCCGTGGCTGACGGTCCGTATGTCGGGGTTAACGCCAGTTTCTGATCCCTTCCGGCGCGGCGTTCTGCCGCGCCATTCAGTTTCTTACTACGCCTTATCTCCCTTTGCGTTATAGTGATTCGATAACAAAAGCAGGAGATAACCATGTTAAAAGTGGAAATGTTATCCACCGGGGATGAAGTGTTACACGGGCAAATCGTTGACACTAACGCTGCCTGGCTGGCGGATTTTTTCTTTCACCAGGGATTGCCATTATCTCGCCGCAATACAGTGGGCGATAACCTTGATGATTTAGTGACCATTCTTCGCGAACGTAGTCAGCACGCCGATGTGCTGATCGTCAATGGCGGACTGGGGCCGACCAGTGATGATTTAAGCGCACTCGCCGCAGCGACAGCCAAAGGTGAAAGCCTGGTTCTTCATGAAGCCTGGCTCAATGAGATGGAACGCTATTTCCGCGAACGTGGTCGCGCAATGGCGCCGAGTAATCGCAAACAAGCGGAGCTGCCTGCCAGTGCTGAATTTATCAATAACCCGGTAGGCACCGCTTGTGGTTTTGCCGTACAGCTTCACCGTTGCCTGATATTCTTTACCCCCGGCGTACCGTCGGAGTTTAAGGTGATGGTGGAGCATGAAATCCTGCCGCGCCTGCGCGAGCGTTTTTCTTTGCCGCAGCCGCCGGTTTGTCTGCGGCTGACCACTTTTGGTCGTTCGGAAAGCGATCTGGCACAAAGCCTGGATGCGTTGCAACTGCCGCCAGGTGTGACGATGGGCTATCGCTCTTCCATGCCGATTATTGAACTGAAACTCACTGGACCGGCAAGCGAGCAACAGGCGATGGAAAAACTGTGGCTGGACGTTAAACGCGTCGCCGGGCAGAGCATGATTTTCGAAGGCACAGAAGGACTGCCTGCACAAATCAGTCGCGAACTGCAAAGTCGCCAGTTCAGCCTGACGTTGAGTGAGCAATTCACCGGTGGTTTATTGGCTTTGCAACTCGCGCGCGCAGGTGCGCCATTACTGGCATGTGAAGTGGTTCCTTCACAGGAAGAAACTCTGGCGCAAACTGCACACTGGATTACAGAACGGCGGGCCAACCATTTTGCCGGACTGGCACTGGCTGTTTCTGGTTTCGAGAACGAGCATCTCAACTTTGCGCTAGCCACACCAGACGGCACTTTCGCTCTGCGTGTGCGTTTCAGCACTACGCGCTACAGCCTGGCTATCCGTCAGGAAGTGTGCGCAATGATGGCACTGAATATGCTGCGCCGCTGGCTGAACGGGCAGAACATCGCCAGTGAGCATGGCTGGATTGAGGTTGTTGAGTCGCTGAGACTGTCGCCGCAATAATAGTCCAGGTGCCGGATGCTTCCGGCACCTGTTCGCGGGTTTATTGCTGTTTATTACGGAAACGAAAGATAAAATGTCGCATCCGCATCCGCTTTCCCTGGCGTTACATTACTTTCTGTCTGAATATATCGCGCACTAAAATTCAACGACGTGGCTGATTGCTGAATATTACTTAACTGTAAAACGTAATCAGGTTGATTAAGGGGGATAATATTTTTATTCTTATCTAAGATCTGTACGCCAACCCCAGAGGCAGAATTATTCTGTTGAGTTAGCTTCAGGATTGAATTATTACTTCCACTTACCGTATCGCCTTCAAAACGTATGGCGACATTGGTTCCCGGATCACACGTTAGTCCGATATTAAAATCTACCAGCGCCGAAGTGGAGTTAATCCCTTTGAAGGTGGTGTCGGAATTAATTCCTGCGGCGGGTGATAATGAAACTGGAACATCAGGCGTGTTCAGGTCGCAGCTCAATGAGTGAAGATTAATAATGGTGTTGCTAAATTCGAGAGAAAATGCCTCAATATTATTCCACCAAATGCCAGCATTACTAAAACGAGATAAGTCAATTTCACCACCCTGTAATTCTCCGATGACTTTTAATTGTATGCGGAAATTACCCTCAACGGAGAAGTTGTTTTTATTTGCAGTGCTGGTGCGTTTAGGGTATTCCATGCAGTAATTGTTTGGGGTGGTATTATTATTCTTTAAATCGTAAAATATTTTAATGCCGACGCCAGAATTTTTTCCATTAGTCAAAGGCACATTGAATAAACAGATATCACTGCCGACTAAAGTTGAAGGAGAAGTGGCAAACCCTTCACTGTAATCAGGATAATTATCTGAGCATGTGATCTGTCCTGAGTGACTGGAATGGTAACTTCGATCAAAAATTATGGTTCCTGGCGCTGTGTTTTTATTGTATTCAGAATTGATCGAAATATCAGAAAATGAAACTAATGCCGGCCCACCACTGGTGTAGCTACATGTTTTAGCGAAACTAAGAGAAGGAACAAAGGCTGCTATCAAAATAACCAGCAGCAATAACGCTTCACGACTTGTAACTTTATAAGTACTGATGATTTTTATCTTCATGATGTTAATCACACGCTGCGGTGGCAATAATAAGATTAGTCATGTTTTGCGGTGTCTGAAGTAGTTCTGGTAATATACGAACCTGGCAACTTTCAGTGGCCGATTTTCCCCACTTGACTTGCCATTTTTGATTAGCTTGTGCGCCGGATAAATACGTTTCACCGTTTCGCCCAACGAGGGTTGAAATTTGCTCATCTTTAGCAGTGACTACGGCTCCAAAGGGAACAAATTTGTCTTTATGCATTAAGGTTAAAAGTAATTTCTGACCATATCGCGTTGAAAAATTGGCTACGACTAATGCGCCTTCCGTAGGAATAACTTCTTGTACCGGTTCCGGTATTTCAACATTTGACGGCAAGGTTTGCGTATTGATGGCGATACGGTTGCGCTGAAATGCTGATGCGTAAGGGATGATGGAGTATCCTCGCCAGTCGGTATAAACCGACGTTCCTCTGTTAATGCCCAGCCCACTGGCATCAGGGGCGCGCACCAGAATCGATGATTCACCTAAAGACTGAGCAAGGGTTAATCCATACGGATGCAGAACAATTGCGCCCTGCATATTGTAATTTAATTGCCGTTGATCCTGACCATAGTTCCAGCCTGCGCCAATTACGCCTTTACTGGAGCGATAACTGAGTGACGTATTGCCACCATAACCTTGATCGCCATGACTTTGTTGCAGACTATAACTGAGATTATTATCTTCCAGCGCAGTACCGTTAAGCGCCACACTGTTTAAAGTGTGACCGCTATTACTGCTGGTGTTATTGTAATTAACATGCGCACCAGGTAACCATTTTCCTAGTGGAACGCTGACAGAAAGTGAGAGTTGTTGATCGTTCTTATTATTGTCTGGCATTCGTGTCAGTAAATAACTTAGGCTAAAACTCACATTTTCCCAACTATGACTATACCCTACGCTGAGGCTGCGCTCTTTACCCCCGAGTCCCCAATAATCTTGTTGATAGCCTGAAATATTGAACTGACCAAACGAGGGGATCGCCTGATTAATGGTAAGTTGTAACCGACGATGGCGGTTATAGTTGTTACGGTATGAAAACGCGTCGTCCTCATCATACTCTTTATTATTTTGTGCTTCGCTAAAGGTATAGAAATTCTCTGTGGAATAACGGTAGCCAGCAAGCGTGATATTCGTTTCAGTGCTGGAGAAATTTTTCGAGTAAAGCAATCGGTAAGATTGTCCTTGTTGTGAACTGTCATCAACCGTCTGGCTATATGAACGAGTAATGTCTGCTGAAAGCGAGCCAAAGTGTTGTAAATCGACACCTGCGCCTAATGCGCCAGAACGATAATCACTGGCAAAAATTGTGCCACCATAGAGGGTAATGCCTGCAGGTAAACCGTAAATCAGCGTTGCCTGAGCAAAGCCGGGTTTATCATGGGAGTTATCAGATGAGCGATATTCTCCGCCAGATAAACTATAAGACATGGCTCCTTCTCGTCGCATGACAGGAATTGAAGCTGATGCCTGAATATATTTTTGTTCGCTACCATCAGATTCTTTCACCGTGACTTCCATATCCCCACCAGAAGAAACAGGAGAGACATCATGTAATTCGAAAGGACCTGGGGATACCGTACTTTGGTAAATAATATAATTATTTTGTCGAATCGTCACTTGCGCATTGCTTTTGGCAACGCCGCGAATAACGGGGGCAAAACCTCTCATGCTGTAAGGAAGCATATTTTCATTACTTTCCAGTTTTACCCCACGAAACTGGAAACTATCGAAAACGGCTGAATCTGTCCAGGTATCGCCAAGAATGAGTTTGCTGGTTAACGCAGGGATATTTCGCCAGATATAGGTATCAATATTTTGCCAGGTGCCATCGTTGTAATTAATGTTATTTCTTAAACGCCAGGGACCAAGATTAATACCATTATTCAGATTAAGGTATGAACTATTATCTGAACGACCATCTTGCCAATTATGTGAGCCGCTAAAATAGTAATTTGTAAACAACGCAGGCAATCCATTATCCCATAAAACCGGATCAATATACCCGTTTGCGGCATTGTTCATCGCCAGTTGTGGAACTGACAGATACAGGCGCAGCGAACTTTGCTCAAAGCGCACTGATGAAAAGGGAATATAATTTTCTAAATTCGTCACGATATCGTCATCTGCCAGCGTGGCAAATGACGCGGAGGGGCTATTGGCAACCCCCATAGCGATATACTCTTTTTTGCTTAACACAGGTAAGAGTTTGTTCGCTTTATCATCAACGACAAAATCAATATCTTTACGTGTAATGCGTTGATTATTCATAAAAACATCGACCCGATATTTACCGGGCACCAGGCCATCATTTTTGTCAAAATTTTTAATGGCTTCCAGTTCGCTTTCTGAAGCCCCTGACTCTAAAAGTTTGTAATTAAACACCTCGCGGGCGTAACTGTTTTGTAACAGTGTCAATGGCACTATTGTTACAACAACATGCAAACAAAATAGATGTAAGGAGTTCATGTTAGTATTACTTTCCTTGTACGAGATAATTCCTGTCGTTTTCCTGAACAATCTATTGCGCTTATAACCGGGTCTTTATGGTACTTGTCGTACCGCCGTAATCATTTATTGCTGACCATTCAACACTATTGTTTTCAGAAGAGGATGCGGTCAGAGTATATGTTTGCTCGCCAAATGGATTGAGCATCATTTTCACAACGCCGTTTCCTTTATACGATACGGGCTTACCATTCACTGCCAGAGTGCGGAAGGTGACAAAGTAAGGTGTTGGGTTTTTGGCGATTAGCCTGTTGCCTTGTATCCGGAAAGCGATTTTGCTATAGGCGGTATTGGCATCATCAGCAAGCCCCTGCGGGCGATAAAAAACTTTGAGCTGGCTCTGAACGGCAAATTGCAGTTGATTCGGCACCTGTGAAGACTCTTCTGACATCCCAGGAATGGATTTTACATTTAGCCAAAAAATGGATTCACGATCCTCCGGTAATTTTTGCGTACCGGTATAGATTAAGCGGAAAAGCGTGTTTTTCTGAGCTTCCAGTTTAACTAACGGCGGAGTGAGTACAAATGGCGTTTTCTTATTTGCATCATTGGCAAAGTCACTCATCCAGGCCTGAACAAGGTATGAACGCTCTTTATCTTGATTCGTCACTTCTACAGGGATTTCCCGCGCCGTGGACGGGTAAATAATTCTTGTTCCCCGAATAACCACTCCCCCGTAAGCAATGTTGGCAAATAATACAATCAGTAATAAAGAGTATTTTTTCATGCATTTTTACTTTAGTAATTAAGGGGTGTAGTAATGTCACCCCTTTGAAATATATCATTAATAGTAAGCGATACGATAATCCGCAGTCGCGTTACCCTGACCTTCAGTAATTGTATCTGCTGTTCTGACATAAACCGCTTTATAATTAAAGCTATGCTTGCCATCACCATTGGTTGGGCTAATGGATGAAAGTGTTACCGCAGAGCTTTCTGCATCGGTACGATCAGTAGCAAAATTAATCGGTGAAGAAGCACCTTCACGATAAATACGAATCCCTACGCCTGTTGCTTTATCTGCACCGGTGTCAATTGCCAGGGCTGTATTATCGGTGGCATCGGTGGTATTACCGCTAAATTCAAGGTTGATGCTACCTAATTGTGTCGTACAACCAGTAAGATTAATATTAAAATCTGTTGCAGAGTTTGCTGCTTCATTACCTACAGCAGCGCCAAAATCAGCAACGTCCACTGTCTGAAGCGTTACGGTCTGGTCATTCTGTCCCTTGCCTGTACCTTGCTCTAAGTCACAAGTTGATGCAGTAATTAGCCCATTGAAATGAACTTTACCGGCGGGAGTGTCCGCATAACTTAAAGCCGATATACCCATCAAGAGAACAGATAACGATGGAATGAGAATTTTTGCTTTCACTTAAGTTCCTTTTATATTGATGAATGGAATAATATTATATTTTTAATATATTGAACAGGCGGGATTATATACGCAAATAAATATTTATAAACAATTTTTTTTGCGGGAATTATAAAAGTAATTCTAAACATATAATGCTGGTGAATATGTTTAATTTTTAATAATCGTATATTATTATTCTTTTTGGTAATGTGGTGGTGAATATTATTATTTTTTTCAATTAGTTTTTGAAGGGGCATAATAAAGATACTTTTAGATAGTGATAGTAAATATTTGGGAATATGAATTTAAGTATAAAAT